>JASHOE010000027.1 GCA_030041275.1 Streptosporangiaceae bacterium | reverse complement strand
GCAGCGTGCCGGGCGCGCTCGCGGCCACGGAGTCGTGGCCGCCGAACGCCGCGCTGGCGCGGCGCGCGCTGGCGCCGTTCGGGGCGGAGGTGGTACGCGCTGCCGACCTGGACGCGCTGCCGTTCGCGTCGGAGCGCTTCGACCTGGTCGTCAGCCGGCACCCGACCGTGGCCCTGTGGCCGGAGATCACGCGCGTGCTGGTGCCGGGCGGCAGCTATGTGTCCCAGCAGGTCGGCGCCGGGTCAAACCGCGAGCTGACTGACTTCATGATGGGGCCGCAGCCCGTCGACCCCGGCCGCAGCACCAGGCGGGCCGTGGCCGAGGCAACGGCGGCCGGGCTTGCCGTTACCGACCTGCAGGAGCAGGCACTGCGGGTGGAGTTCTTCGACGTCGGCGCCGTGGTCTACTTCCTGCGCAAGGTGCTGTGGACGGTGCCAGGGTTCAGCGTGGCGGGTTATGGCGAGCCGCTGGCCCGGATGCACGCGCACATCGAGGCCATGGGCTCGTTCGTCTGCCACGCGCAGCGGTTCCTCATCGAGGCTCGCAAGCCTGGCTAGCTCACGGCAGCGTGCCGACCGGCGCTGGGTCGGGATGGTCAAGTGACCTCCGACTTTGGCCCGGCCGGTTGTAGTGTCGCCGTTGTGACAGGCGAGAGCAGTGACGCTGGTGCTCCGGCGACGGACGGCAACGACTGGCGGGTCAGCGTCTATCTGCGCGTGCCCGGCGCTGCTCCGCGGCCGGTCCGGGCGCTGAGCGTGAACCAGGTTAGCGAGGAGCTGGGGCGGCGGGTGGTGCGCGGCCGGGTAAGGCTCCGGACGGACGGCCGTGACGTCGTTTTCCTGTACACCAATGCGCAGGACGTTGCGGTGGCGGCGCACCAGGCCGCCAGTGACCTGCTCGCCGAGCACGGCATGGCTGCCCAGATCGTCGTCGAGCGCTGGCATCCAGTCGCCCAGCAGTGGGAGCCGGCGGATGCGCCGCTGCCAGACGAGCAGGCCGGAGCAGCCGCGGAGCGCGCGCAGATAGACGCGGCGGAGACCCGTGAGTCCCTTGCCCTCGGCGCGGCCATGTACGAAGTGCGCGTGGAGTTGCTCTCGCATCGTCAGGTGGTCGAGTTGGCTGCGCGCTTAGCGGCCGAGGGATATTCAGTGGTGCGGCGCTGGCGTTTTCTTGTAGTGGGTGCCAACAACGCCGATCAGGCCGCGGAGTTCGAGGCGGCGATCCGCCAGCAGGTGCCCGAGGGCGCCCGGCTGTCGATCTATAACCAGATCGATCCATGGCCGCGGGGGCGTGGCAGCAGGTAACCCGCGGGTTTGCCACCGTGAGGGGGCAGCGAAGGAGACCGCGCCCACAGCCGTCATAACGGCGGCACACATCGCCACGGTGCGCCATCGTGCCGGGCTTCGCGCACATTGACGAGCCGTCGACAGGAGACGTTCCGCACCCTGCGATAACCGACAGCGCGATCAGAGCAACGGTTCTGGCTGGTCAAGCACACAGCGGGTACCGCTGAAGATGCTCGGGATGCACTTATTGCAATGAGTGCAGCTGCCCGCGATCGCATCACCCGCGGCGAGGCGGGCCACCAGGTCGGGCTCCCGCAGCAGCGCACGGCCCATCGCGACGAAGTCGAATCCCTCAGCCATGGCCTGGCGGATGGTGGCGAGCGTGCTGATACCGCCGAGCAGAATCAGCGGCAAGGTCAGCGCCGCGCGGAACTGGCGGGCCATCGGCAGCAGATACGCCTCTTCGTACGGGTAGCGGCGCAGCAGCGCCGGGCCGGCCAGCCGGAAGGCGACGCCTGCCGCGCCAGGCAGCGCGGCGGCCATCTCGGCCCTGGGCGGATCGCCGCGGAACATGTACATCTGGTTTCCACGGGATCCGCCGGCGCTCAGCTCGAGCGCGTCGAGGCCGCCGTCGGCCTGGAGCAGCCGGGCGATCGCGAGGCTGTCGCCGGCTTGCAGGCCTCCGCGGACGCCGTCGGTCATGTTCAGCTTCGCTGTCACGGCCAGCTGGCCGGCGGTTGCCGCGCGTGCCGCGCGGACGATCTGCAGCGCGAGCTTCGCCCTGTTCGCGACCGACCCGCCGTAGTCGTCCCTTCGCTTATTCCATCGCGGGCTCAGGAACGCCGACACCAGGTAGTGGTGGCCGAAGTGCAGCTCGACGCCATCGAAACCGGCCTGCGCGAGCATGACGGCGCCGCGCGCGAACTGCGCGACCACCTCGTCGATCTCGGCGGGGGTAATCTCCTCGACCTTGGTGCCGGTCATCGTGCGGCCGCGTGACGGCCCGAGATAGCGCTTGCGGATGGCGCCGACCGCTCCCGCGTGGCCCAGCTGGGCTGAGATCGCTGCGCCCTCCGCGTGCACCGCGGCCGCGATCCGGGCAAGCCCGTCACCGGCCGCGTCGTGAATGTAGATCTCGTTTGGCGCGCCCCGGCCGTCACGCGAGACAGCCACGTAGGAGACTGTCGTCATGCCCACGCCACCGGCGGCCATCCGCCGGTGGAACTCGATCAGGCTTGCGGACACCAGACCGGCCGGGCTCATGCCTTCGAACGTCGCCGCCTTGACGACGCGGTTGCGCAGCTGCGCCGGCCCGAGGCTGGCCGGCGCGAATGGGTCAGCCAGCATGGTGCCTCACAGCGTGTGGTAACCCGCCCGGGCGGCGGCTCTAGATTGTCTCGCAGTGGCGGGCTGAGCGCAGCCCGGCAGAGGAGGACAGGATGCCAACTCGCAGAGCGCACACCACCTGGACTGGCGGCCTGGAGGACGGCACCGGCACCGTGACGCTCGTCAGCTCCGGCCTCGGCAGCTACGAGCTGAGCTTTCCCAAGCGGGCGGCCGAGAATGCGGACGGCACCACCAGCCCGGAGGAGCTCATCGCCGCTGCCCACGCCGGGTGCTTCGCGATGCAGTTCTCTGCCCTGCTCGGCGCGGCCGGCGGGCGCGACCAGTCGCTCGACGTGACCGCCGACGTGACCCTCGGCCCAGACCCGGCTGGCGGTTTCCGGATCAGCGGCATCGTGCTGACGGTCAGCGGCTCGGCCCAGGGCGTGAGCCCAGCGGACTTCGCCAAGATCGCGGCGGACGCCAAGGCCGCGTGCCCGGTCAGCAAGGCGCTCGCTGGCACGACGATCACGCTCGAGGTCAACGGTCGCTGAGCGTCGACGTCGTACTGGCGCTCACGGTTGAGGCCGTAATGGCGCCGAAGGTTGTGGCTGTCATGGCGCTGAGGGTCGAGGCCGGAGAGGCGCTGAGGGTCGAGGTCGGCCTGGCGCTGACGGCCTGGCGCTGACAGTGAGGCCGGATTGGCTCAGCCGGCCTGACGAGCTTCCTCGATCGTGAGCTCCGCGGCCGGGTCGGCCTCGAGCCGAGCGTCGGGGATCGGTGTCCCGCTGCGGACCGAGCGACCGTAGCTGCCGTCGTCGAGCCGCTTGAGGGCCCGGTCGATGGCGTCGAGCCGGTTCTGGAACGAGGCGGCCATCGCCTCGTCCATGCCCTGGGCCGTCAGCGGCTGCGCCGAGTCGGCGTAGTCGCCCGGCTCATCCTCAGCCTCCCGGTCCGCCCTGGCGGCGGCCTGGGCGTCCCTGAGCAGCTGCGCGACGTCGGCTCGCTCCGCGGTCAGGCGCTCGCGCGCGACATTCTCATCCATCTGCGGCCCCCTACCCGTCCTCGAACCAACGCAACCGGCCCATCTGCCACCCTAGCGCTGGTCGGCTCGCGGTCCCCCGCGCCGGGCTGCGATCATCTGCGGTAGGCGGTCCAGCCGGGCTTTCGGTAGCCGATGTGACCGACGCCGGGCACGCGCGTCCGCGGAGCGGAGGCTCATGTGATCTTCGATGTCAAGCCGACGGTGGTCGGCCATCGCGGCTTCGGCTCCGGCACGGCCGGCGGTTACCGGGAAAACTCCGTCGAGTCGTTCCTGGCCGCCGCGGCAAGCGGCGTGCCATGGGTCGAGCTCGACGCCAGGCGCAGTAGTGACGGCGAGCTGATGGTCTGGCACGACCCTCGCTCGCCCGCGGGTCGGCCGATCGTGACGCAGACTGCGGCGCAGCTCGCGGCAGACGGCATCGCCGCGCTGGCGGACGTGCTCGCGGCGCTACCGGCCGACGTCGGCGTGAACATTGACGTCAAGACTGTGATCGAGGACGCCACGGACCCGGCGCCGCAGCGCACCCATGCCCTGCTGGCCGAGGCGCTGCGCGGGCACCTGGGCACGCGTCAGTTCCTCATCTCGTCGTTCGACCCCTCCGTGCCGGTGTATCTCGCCGGCCACGCTGCGCTCGCCGATGGCGCCGCCCTGGGCCTCATTACCAGCGAGAACCTATCCGCCGACCAGTGCATTGCGGCAGCCGCGGGTCTCGGCCTCGACGTTGCGTGCGTGTACACAGCGACGCTGCACCTGGACGGGGATGAGCACGGACCGGTCCGGGGGAGCGCGGCGCACACGATCGAACTTGCCCACGAGGCCGGACTCGAGGTCATGACGTGGACGGCGACGCCGGTACAGGCGGTCCGGGCTGCCGCGGCCGGGATCGACGCCGTGTGCGTTGATGACATTCCCGCTGTGCTGGCCACGCTCGCGGCGGCGAGGGTGGCGTCCGGCTAGTCCGCTGCCACGGTCCGGCTGTCGAGCCACAGGTCCCAGCGCCGTACGGAGCCGACGGTCAGAAGTCGCATCGGCGCCCACGGGTCTGCCGCAAGGAGAGCTCGGATCTGTGCTTCGTCCGCGGCCTCGATGGCCAGCAGCGCCGTGCGCCCGCCGTCGAGGGGTCCGCCAAGGATGACGAAGCCGTCGTCGACCAGGGTGTCCATGAACGCCGCGTGCTCGGGGAAACCGTCCTGCGCCCGGATGGCCCGGCTGGCATCCCACCGCGGACCGTGCTCCATCGTCACCGCAAAGGTCGGCATGGCAGCAGGCTAGGACCGGGCACCGACAGCCGGTGGAACTCGCGGTGCCAGAATGCGCGCATGGGAAGTACCGGCAAGCCGGGTGGGGCGCAGTCGCGGCACAACGGCTCCCTGCTGAATATCGCCTCCAGCGGGTCGATCCTGTCGATCGGCTCGGTGGGCTCGATCGCGTCGTTCTGCTCGGCATTCTCGGCTGCGAGCGCGTTCTCGGTCCTGTCGGCGGCGTCCGTTGCGTCGGCCTTCGCCTGGCGATCTCGCTCGACCTTGGTCCGGCGCAGGCCGGCTCGACGGTTCGGTGTGCGGTGGCTCAGGCTGTGCGGGTGGTCGCGGCTTCGTGCAGGCTGAGTTCGTCGATCGACGTCTCGCGCATCTTGAACTTCTGGACCTTGCCGGTGACCGTCATGGGGAACTCGTCGGTGACCCGGACGTAGCGCGGGATCTTGTAGTGTGCGATCTTGCCAGTGCAGAATTCCCGCACCTGCTCGGCATCGAGGTCACCGCCGGGCCGCAGCTTCACCCACGCGCAGAGCTCCTCGCCGTACCTCGCGTCCGGGACACCGATGACCTGGACGTCCTCGATGTCGGGGTGGGTGTACAGGAACTCCTCCACCTCGCGCGGGTATACGTTCTCGCCGCCGCGGATCACCATGTCCTTGATCCGGCCGACGATGTTCAGGTAGCCGGCGTCGTCCATGACGGCGAGGTCGCCGGTGTGCATCCAGCGCCCGGCGTCGATGGCCTCGGCCGTCTTCTCCGGCTCGTCCCAGTAGCCGAGCATGACCGAGTAGCCGCGCGTGCACAGCTCGCCGTGACTGCCGCGCGAGAGCACCAGGCCAGTCTCCGGGTCGATGACCTTGATCTCGACGTGCGGGTGCACCCGGCCCACGGTGGAGACTCGGCGCTCCATGTCGTCATCCGTGCTGGTCTGGGTGGACACCGGGGATGTTTCGGTCATCCCGTAGCAGATCTCGACCTCGGCCATGTGCATCTCCGAAAGCACCCGCTTCATGACCTCAACCGGGCACGGCGAGCCGGCCATAATCCCGGTCCGCAGGCTGGACAGGTCATAACTCGCGAAGTCGGGCAGCGCTAGCTCGGCGATGAACATCGTCGGCACCCCGTAAAGGGACGTGCACTTCTCGGCCTGAACCGCCGCGAGCGTCGCTGCCGGGTCGAAGCCGGGAGCCGGGATCACGATGCAGGCGCCGTGGGTGGTGCAGGCCAGGTTGCCCAGCACCATGCCGAAGCAGTGGTAGAAGGGGACCGGGATGCAGACCCGGTCCTGGTCGGTGTAGCGGCAGCCCTCGCCGATGAAGAAGCCGTTGTTGAGGATGTTGTGGTGCGACAAGGTTGCCCCCTTGGGGAAGCCCGTCGTTCCGCTGGTGTACTGGATGTTGATCGGGTCGTCGAACGCCAGCGTCGCCGTGCGCTCAGCGAGCGCATCGCCGCTGGCAGCGATGCCCGTGACCAGCAGCCCGTCCCAGTCCACCGTGCCGATGTAGATGATCTTCTCCAGGTCAGGCAGCTCGCCGCTCACTTCCTCGACCATCGCGCGATAGTTGCTCGTCTTAAAGCTCTCGGCGCTGACCAGCAGCCTGATCCCGGACTGGCGAAGCACGTAAGCCAGCTCGTGGCTGCGATAGGCCGGGTTGATGTTGACGAGGATCGCGCCGATCTTGGCGGTCCCGTACTGCAGCAGCACCCACTCTGCGCAGTTCGGCGCCCAGATGCCGACCCGGTCGCCCGTCGCGATGCCCAGGGTCAGCAGGCCAGACGCGACGCTGTCGGTGTCAGCATCCAGTTGCTCATAGGTCCACCGCCGGCCGGTGGGCACGTCGACGAGCGCCTCGCTTGCCGGGTAGCGTGCGGCCATCCGGCGCAGATTGTCGCCGATCGTCTCGCCGAGCAGCGGCTGCGCGGACGCACCGTGGCTGTACGACAGGTTACTGGCTGCTGTCATGGCTGCCCTCCCGAGTGCGGTTAGGTCCATACTTCCGTTCCCCGTCCGCGGTGTGAAGCCTGGTCGGCGCCGTGGCGGGCGTGGCGTGGCCGGGGGCCGAACAGCGAGGCGGCTGTCCGGCCGGCGACATCGGATGGCTGATTACGGCCTTGGGCCGTGACCCGGACCGGCACTAGCGTCGATCGCATGGCGATGCCTTATTCCGAGCCGCTAGTGCCGCGAGCGCCAGGCGAGCGCGAGATCCCCGAGCCGCCGCGGCGGGGCGAGCCCGGCGGCGAGCCGTGCGGTCTTTGCGGCGGCGCTGCGGTCAGCGCGGTGTGGCAGGACGACCTGTGGACGCTGCATCCGCCCGTGGGAGGCAGCTTGCCAGGCACGGTCTGGGTAGCGAGCCGCGAGCACTTCGACTCCTTCGCCGACATGCCCCCCGCTTATGCCGCGGACTTCGGCCGGATGGTGGGCCGGGTCGAGCGGGCGATCCTAGCCCAGGGCAACGTGGGCCGGGTGCACCTGTATCGGTGGGGTGACGGCGGCGCGCACTTCCACGTTTGGTTCATCCCCCGGCCGCTTGGCATGCTCGACGCACGCTGGATGTACCTGCCGATCTGGGAGGACGTGCTGCCGAACGTCCCCGACGCCGACCTCGAGGCGGCGGCCAAGAAGGTCGCGGCCGCCCTGGACGCCTAGTTGACCTGGTGCGCGCGGCCCGCGTCGACGGCCTGACAGCCGTCCCGCACGGCCGCGGTCGTCGCCGCACCGATGTCCTTGCAAGTGCCCGGCACGGCCGCGGTCGTGCTCTAGACGGCGGCTCGAACTACCCGCGTTCCCCTCGATTGCGCCGTGATGCGCTGCACGCCGGACGGGACTACCCTCTAGAGAAGGAACATTTCTCATTCGGAGCGCCGCGGTGAGTACGTGGATTATCTGGTTGATCGTCGCGGCTGTGCTCGGCACCGTCGAGATTCTCACCACCACGCTCGCGTTCGGGCTGCTTGGTCTCGCGGCGCTGCTCGCCGCCGGCGCGGGCTTCTTCGGCGGCGACGCAGCGATTCAGTTCGGCGTCTTCGTTTTGACCTCGGCGGTCGGGCTCGGCGTGGCCCGGCCGATCGCAATGCGGCACATCCGGCAGCCGCCGCTGCTGCGCTCGGGCACGGCCGCGCTCATAGGCAGGCCGGCAGTCGTTATCGAGGAGGTCGGCCCCCACAGCGGCCGGGTCCGCATCGGCGGCGAGGTGTGGTCGGCGCGCTCGTACGACGAAACTCAGGTCATCCCGGCCGGGAAGACCGTTGATGTCATGCACATCGAGGGCGCGACCGCCCTGGTGTATCCGCGGGAGTAACACATGGTCATTCTCATCGTGGTCGCCATCGTGGCGGTCCTCGTCTTCGTGACGGCGACGCGGGCCATCCGCATCGTCCCGCAGGCGCGCGCTCGCAACGTGGAGCGGTTCGGCCGCTATACGAAGACGCTGGAGCCGGGGATGAACGTCATCCTGCCGTTCGTCGACCGGGTGAAGCCGATCATCGACTTGCGCGAGCAGGTGGTCTCGTTCACCGGCCAGCGCGTGATCACCGAGGACAACCTGGTGGTCAGCATCGACACCGTGCTGTTTTTCCAGGTGACGGACCCGCGCGCAGCCGACTATGAGATCGTCAACTACATCCAGGCGATCGAGCAGCTCACCGCCACCATGCTGCGCAGCGTGATCGGGGCGATGGACCTGGAGAAGACGCTCACCTCCCGGGAGAGCATCAACACGCAGCTGCGCGGCGTGCTCGACGACGCGTCAGGCAAGTGGGGGATCCGGGTGACCCGGGTCGAGATCAGGACCATCGACCCGCCGCAGACGGTCAAGGACGCCATGGAGAAGCAGATGCGCGCCGACCGGGAGAAGCGGGCTACGATCCTGACCGCCGAGGGCGTTCGCCAGTCGCAGATCCTGACCGCCGAGGGCGAGAAGCAGAGCAACATCCTTCGAGCCGAGGGTGAGAAGCAGAGCGCCATCCTCAAGGCTGAAGGCCAGGCCTCGGCAATTCAGACGGTGTTCCAGTCCATCCACCGCAACGACCCGGACCCGAAACTGCTCGCCTACCAGTACCTGCAGACGCTGCCGCAGATCGCCCAAGGACCAGGCAACACGGTGTGGATGGTGCCGAGCGAGCTGACCACCGCGCTGAAGGCGTTTGGCTCCGCGTTCGGCGGCGGGGACGCCGCCCCAGCGCCGGCGGCGCTGCCCGCGGCTGCCTCGGCGGCGCAGCCCGCGGCGGCGGTACCGGAACTCCCGGAGCCGGAGTCATCCGACACGGCAGCACTGGAGGAGGCGCACCAGGCGCTGCAGGCGGCAGCCGCTGAGGTAGCCGAGGCCGGGTCGAGCGAGGAGCCGGACATCCCGGAGCTGGATAGCCTCGCGTCGGTCGGCACTGCCGACGGCGCCGGTGCGGCCAGTCCCGACGGCGTGCCGGCCAGCGCCGACGGAGCAGCCGGCCCGGCTTAGCGGGCGCCCGGCGTGCTATCGCCGGGCGAGGGGCCGCCGCGGCCACGAGCGCATCCAGGTCGGCTGGCATGCTGCCGACGCCGACAGCTGGGCAGTTCGGCAGGCGTCAGAGCCTGATCGCCAGGCCGAGGGTGAGCAGCGCGCCGTAGGCGAGCTCAAGCCGACCCGTCTGACCGAGGGCGGCGATCAGGGTGCCGCCGGTGGCGCCATCGCGCACCTGGCGCACCGGCGCGAGCGCGAGCGGCAGCGCGGCCAGCGCGAGCAGGCTCAGAGGCCGGGTCGGCGCGAGGGCGACGACGAGGCAGAACGGGACCAGGATGCACACCGTGTACAACAGCCTGGTGCGGTGATCGCCGAGCACGACAGCCAGGGTCTTCTTGCCCGACTGGCTGTCGGTCGGGATGTCCCGCAGATTGTTGATTACTAGCAGCGCGCACGCCAGCAGGCCAATGGCTGCGGCCGCTGCCCACGGCAGCCAGGTAAGAGTCTGCATCTGGACGTATGCGGTGCCAGCGACCGCGGCCAGGCCGAAGAATACGAACACCGATAGTTCGCCCAGCGCCCGGTAGCCGTAGGGTCGGCTGCCCCCCGTATAGAACCAGGCGGCTGCGACCGCTGCGGCGCCGATGAGCAGCAGCCACCACGAGGTCACGGCTGCGAGGGCGAGGCCCGCGGCGCACGCGACGGCGAAGCAGCCGACCGCCGCGGTCAGCACCTGCGTGGGCGGGACGAGGCCGGAACCGACGAGCCGGAGTGGGCCCACTCGGGTTTTGTCGGTGCCGCGGATGCCGTCGCTGTAGTCGTTGGCGAAGTTGACGCCGATCTGCAGGGCCAGCGCGACGATCAGTGCGAGGGCTGCCCGGCCGAGGTCGAACTTGCCGTAGCCGAACGCGACGCCCGAGCCGACGACGACCGGAACTACGGCAGCGGGCAGGGTGCGCGGGCGCGCGCCGGCTACCCAGGTGCGCAGATCGGCCACGTGTGCGAATCCTCCACGTTCGCGGGACGACACAGACTAGCCCGTGATCGTGGCTTACTCGCACCTGGCCTGGTCAGCTGACCGGATGCCGAGTGGCGGCGCTAGCCGCGCGGCAGGGCGCGCTCAGCCGCGGCGACGATCTCGCCCACCTGTTCCCAGTTCATGCCTGTCTCGCCCTTGACCCGTGTCCGGCTCGCGAAGTACCGCACCACCGACCGGCCGGAGAACACGTCGACGCCGCGCAGCTTCGCCACTGACCAGGGCACCGGCGGCCCGTAGATGACCATGGCCGGGCGCACCGTCACCTGTCGGCCCGTCTCCCGGCTCAGCAGGTGAGTCGCCTGCGCGGCCTCCCACCGGGCGTGCGCAAGCCTGCCCTTCTGACTGAACGGTCCGTGATACAGCACCGGGCCGGCTGCCGAGTTGCTGGCCACCGTTCGGACTGGCAGCCGACGATCCCAGCGCTCGGAGTCGAGCGCGTAGACGCCACCCGGACCAACCACCAGATGGTCGATGATCGAGTCGGTGCCGGGGACCGGGCGCGCGTGCAGGGCTTGGTAGCCCCACGGTCGCAGCATGAGCAGCCGGCGCCTGGTTCGGCGCTGCGCGAAGGCGACCCTGGCCGCCGCCGGGATCAGCGACACCGTCTTGGACTGATAAACGGTGTCGAGGATGGCCGCGAGCGCGGCGATGGTCAGGCCGTAGCGCCAGCCAAGCCAGAAGCTGAAGCCGACGGCGATGACCACCACGCCGATGGCTCGCCGAGTCCAGATCGGCGTCCGCGGGTCGGCTGCGAGCTGGGCCACGATGAGCCGGGACGGGAAGCCTACGTGCCGCACCTGCCAGGCGCCCGCCGTCTCGATCCCCTCGTCGGCATCGGCGTCGTCTTCTGTGTCGTCATCGAATTGGTCGACGACCGCCACTCTGGCGACGGCCTTCCCGGCGGGCGCCGCCGAGGCGAGGCTGACGGGGTTCGGGATGGTGTCGGCCCTGCGGACGGCAGTGTCTGCGACAGGATCATGGGCGTCCGGGCTAGGCGGCTCGCCGGAACCCCCCGGTCCCTGGTCGTCATCCAGCGATCCGGCCGGTTGTCCCGGCCGGATCGTGGTTGGCTCAGGCCCGGTCTCCCGGTCCATGCACACAGAGTAACTAGTCGGTCACTGAGGTGTTCATTCGGCCGGGTGTATGCCGCGCGCTCGGGGTTGGACCACGCCACCTGGTGGTCTACTGTTCGGTAACGTGACGCAGATCCACGATCTCACGGTGACCGAGCAGGCAGCCGCGATCCGGTCGGGCGAGACGTCCTCGGCCGAGATCACCGAGCACTACCTTGACCGCATCGACCGGCTCGGCGAGCAGGTCGGCGCCTTCTACACGGTGACGCCCGAGCTGGCGCGCGAACAGGCGGCCGCCGCTGACAAGGCCGCCGCCGCGACCCGCCGGAACGGGGGTGAACTTCCCCCGCTGACGGGCGTTCCGATCCCTATCAAGGACCTCAACATGGTCGCTGGCGTGCGATTCACGCTGGGGAGCACCATCTTCGCCGACAACGTGGCGACCGAGGACGACTACGTCGTTGAGCATCTGCGGTCGGCCGGGATCGTGATCACCGGCAAGACCGCGACGCCGGAGTTCGGTCTGCCGTGCTACACCGAGACCAAGATCGGCCCGCCCGCGCGCACGCCGTGGGACCTGACCAGGTCGGCTGGCGGGTCGAGCGGTGGCGCGGCGGCCGCCGTGTCGTCCGGCCTGGCCCCGGCCGCCCAGGGCAGCGACGGCGGCGGGTCGATCCGGATCCCGGCCAGCGTTTGCGGGCTTTTCGGGATCAAGCCGACCCGCGGCCGGATCTCGCCGGGTCCGCTCATGCCCGACCTGGTGGGGCTGGGCACCGATGGTCCGCTGGCCAGAACCGTGGCCGACGCCGCGTTGCTCCTGGACGCCATGACCGGCAACCATCCCGGTGACATGTACACGCTGCCGCCGCTGCCGGCCGGGGAGTCGTTCCTCGGCTACGCCACCCGTGAGCCAGGCAAGCTGCGGGTCGCTAGGTCGCTGACGACGCTGGTCGACGGCGCTGTTGTGCATCCTGACTGCATCGCCGCCTACGAGGACGCGAGCACGCTGCTCGCCGACCTGGGTCACGAGGTGGAGGACTTCGATCTGCCGTTCCCGGCCGAGGCCGTGCCGTCCTTCTTCGCGCTCTGGTATGCGATGGCGACGCTGGCGCCGATTGGCCCGGACCAGGAACCGCAGCTGCTGCCCCTGACCCGGTACCTGCGGGGCAAGGGCCTGGAGCTGTCGGCGGCCGAGCTGTTCTTCCATCAGGCGGTGCTGCAGGGCAGCGTCCGGGTGGCGCTGCGAGCGCTGACCGGCTACGACGCCATCCTCACCCCGACGCTGGCGTTGCCGCCGCGGCCGGTTGGCTGGTTCGATGAGGTCGATCCCGCCGAGAACTTCGTCCGGCAGACTCAGTTCACCCCGTGGACAGCGCTCTACAACCTGTCCGGGCAGCCCGCCGTCAGCGTGCCGCTGCACTGGAGCGCGGACGGGCTCCCGATCGGTGTGATGCTGGCCGGTCAGCTGGGCGCGGAGGGCACGCTCATCGCGCTGTCGGCGCAGCTCGAGGCTGCTCGGCCGTGGAAGGACCGCCACCCGTCCATCTGGTGATTCCCGCGCCTGGCGCGCCAGCCAGGCGTGCGAGCCGCTGATGCGGGGGATATTGCGCGAAGGCGCAGGTCGCGCTGGGGAATGCGGCGGCTGGTCCGGTTGCGCCGCGGCTGCGGGGGATGGTGCGGTGAACCAGTGGCTGGAACGCCTGGGCGGCTTTTCCGCTCGCTGGTGCTGGGCTGTGATCATCGCCTGGGTGATCATCTTGGGCGGACTGCTCGCGGCGAACCGGCAGTGGGGCGGCACGTACGTCAACAACTACAACGTGCCAGGCACGGCCTCCGACGACGGGCTCACGAGGCTCAACTCGACGTTTCCGTCGCAAGGCGGCTACTCCGGTCAGATCGTGTTCCACGCCAAGACCGGCACGCTGACCGGGGACTCGGCCGCGATCAACCAGGCGACTGCCAACGTCGCGGCACTGCCCGACGTGATCAAGGCGGTCAGTCCGTTCAGCGCGCCTTCTAGCGGCGCTGTCTCCAAGAACGGCACGATCGCCTACGCCAGCGTGTCCTGGAGCGCGAACCCCAGCTCACTCGAGACCAGCTACCTGGACCGGCTGAACAAGGCGGTAGCCCCGGCGCGGGACGCCGGGTTGCAGGTGGAGTACGGCGGCGGGGCCGGAGAGATCGGACAGAAAACGAACGACACCACGTCCGAGCTCATCGGCCTGGCGTGCGCGCTCATCCTGTTGCTGTTGATGTTCGGCTCGCTGGTCGCCGCCGCGATCCCGCTCGTCTCGGCGATCTTCAGCGTGGGCGCCGGGCTTTCCTTGCTCGGCGTACTGGCCGCGGCGATCACGTTTCCGACAACTGCGCCCACGATCGCCACGCTGCTCGGCCTCGGAGTCGCCATTGACTATGGCCTCTTCCTCGTCGCCAGGCACCGGGAGCAGCTGGACACGGGCATGGACGTGCACACCTCGGTGCGGCGCGCCGAGGGCACCTCTGGCGCATCCGTTGTCGTGGCCGGCAGCACGGTCGTGATCTCCATCCTGGGGCTGTACATCTCGCAGGTCTCGTTCGTCGGCGCGCTGGGCCTGGCTGCGGCGATCACCGTCTCGGTGAGCATGCTCGCGGCCCTGACGCTGGTGCCAGCGTTTCTGGGCGCCGCGAGGGAGAACATCCGGGCGCTGATCGCCCGGCTGCACGCGCGCAAGGCGCACGAGACGGCGATGGCGCAGGCGAAGCGCACGGCGGCGGCAACCGAGCAGCAGCACGAGCAGTCCGCGTTCGCCCGGTGGGGCCGCATGGTCAGCGCGCGCCCGATACCGTGGCTCGTTCTCAGCGTGGTGGTGCTCGGGGTGCTCGCGATCCCGTTCTTCTCGATCACGCTTGGGCAGCCAGACAACGGCACCAATCCGACCAGTGACTCCAGCCGCCGTGCCTACGACCTCATGACGCAGGGCTTTGGGGTGGGGTCGAACGGGCCGCTGGCCATCGTCGTCGTGCTGCCGAAACAGTCGAGCTCCGCGAACAGCACGTTGCTCAGCAATATGCAGAAGGCGGTGGCCAGCACGCCAGGTGTCGCCTCCGTGGGCCCGGCCGTGGTCAACTCTGACAGCACGACGGCGGTGTTCAACGCCATCCCGACGACCCGGCCGCAAGCGCCGCAGACGACAGACCTGGTCGACACGCTGCGCGCCAGCGTGCTGCCGAAGCAGCCCGCCAAAACCTACGTGACGGGCACGACGGCCGGTTCCGTCGACTTCACTCGCAAGATCACCTCTCGGCTCGTCTGGCTCATCCTGGCCGTCGTTGCGATCGCGTTCGTGCTGCTGACCATGGCGTTCCGGTCGGTCGTCATCGCGCTCAAGGCGGCCGTCCTCAACCTGCTCTCGATCGGCGCTGCCTACGGCGTGATCGTCGCCATCTTCGAGTGGGGCTGGGCCAAGAGCGTGATCGGGCTGCAGACCACGCTGCCCATTCCGGCGTACGTGCCCATGCTGGTGTTCGCGATCGTGTTCGGCCTGTCGATGGACTACGAGGTGTTCCTGATGTCGCGCATCCATGAGGCGTGGATCGCGACCGGCGATGAGCGCCGCGCCGTGGCCATCGGCATCGGCGGTACTGCTCGGGTGATCACCACTGCCGCCGCCATCATGGTCGCCGTGTTTCTCAGTTTCGTCGCGAACTCAGATCCGACGGTGAAGATGCTCGCCATCGGCATGGCCTTCGCGGTACTGATCGATGCGTCGCTGGTCCGGATGATCCTGGTCCCGGCCATCATGACCCTGCTCGGCAGGCACGCCTGGTGGATGCCGCGCTGGATGGAGCCGATCGTGCCCCGCCTCCAGCTGGAAGGCAGCGCGGCGAGCGAGGCGAGCGCGGCGCGGAGCCGGCCCCCGGCGGTGGGCACGAGGCCGGGGCCAGACCGCGGCGGATACCAAGACGGCGGGCAGCCAGCTGGCGGCCGGACGTACACCGCCGTCGGCGTCGGCCCGCCGCGTTCCGATGCCTCCGGTGCAGGCGGTTCGGGAGGCGACCGGGCGCGCGGTTCCGGCGGTGAGAGGGGCCGCGGTTCTGGCGGCGGAACCCCTGGTGCTGGCAGTGGCGGGATGCGCAACAAGGCTCGCCGAGATGGTGGTGCGAACGGCGGCGGTTCGGGCGACAGCGGCGGCTGATGCTCGTAGGGTCATCGCCATGATGCTGAGTGCATCGCGGCGCGCCGACCGACGGCCCGGCCGGCGACGCGTTCGCGCAGCAGTGGCCCTGGCTGGGCCTGCGTTCACAGTCGGTGCGCTAGTCGCGGCTTGCTCGGGCGGCCCCTCCCCGCAGAATATCGCGCAGAACTACCTGGCCGACTGGGCGCGGCATGACTGGTCGGGCATGCGCGCAGTGGTTGTCAGCCCGCCCGCGGACTTCAGCTCCGTCAACTCCGCCGCGTTCAGCAACCTCGCTGTCACCAGGGCCAGCTTCGTCGCCGGCCAGCTGACGCAGAGCGGAAATACCGCGCGCGAGCCGGTGACCGAGCACCTCAAGCTCGCAGGTATCGGCACCGTCGCGATCCGGTCGGAGCTGAAGCTGACCCGCATCGACCAGAGCTGGTGGGTCCGCTGGTCACCGGCCACGATCGCGCCGCAGCTGGGACCTGGGGACCAGCTGTCGCTGCAGGTGACCTGGCCTAATCGGGCGCAGATCCTGGGCGCGGGCGGCGCTCCGCTGACTATGCAGGCGCCGATGGTGGTCATCGGCGTCGAGGGCCAGCGCATCCAGAGCCCTGCTGTGGTCCAGTCCGCGCTGCTCGCGGCTGGCGCGCCGCAGCAGGCCGTAACAACCGCACTGGCCGGGGCGAAGGCGCACCCGACCTGGTTCGAACCGGTGTTCACCGTGCCCATGGCGCGCTACCAGCAGCTAGAGCCGACAATCTACCCGGTGCCTGGCACCGTGTTCCAGACGATCGGGCAGCGTGAGCCGACCATGCCGGGGCTCGGCCTGGTTGTCGGATCGGTGGGGCCTATCACCGCCCAGGAGCTGCAAGCCCTCGGCCCGCCATACAACGCCGGCAGCACGGTTGGCCAAACCGGTCTGGAGAACGTCTACGAGAAGCAGCTCGCGGGCCACGCGGGCGCGACGATCACCGCGGTCGACGCCAGCGGAGTGCCGGTGGGTACCGTCGCGACCCTCCGGCCTAAGGCGGGCACGCCGGTGCAGACGAGCATCGATCCGCAGGTGCAGCAGGCCGCCCAGCAAGCCCTGGCGGGTGTGCAGAAGAACACTGCGCTGGTGGCCGTCAACGCCGCTACCGGGCAGCTGCTCGCTGTCGCCAGCAACACCTCCGGCGGGTTCGACGCGGCGCTGGCCGGGTCTTACCCGCCCGGCTCGTCGTTCAAGGTGCTCACCACGACCGCGCTCATTAACAGCGGGCTGACCCCCTCGTCGCCGGCGAGTTGCCCGCCGCAACTGACCGTGGACGGCGAGGTGTTCCATAACGCCGAAGGCACAGGACCTATCGGCGATCTGCTGCATGCGTTCGCCGAATCGTGCAATACCGCCTTCATCGGGCTCGCGACCGCGCACCTGTCGGCTGCCGACTTCACCCGGACCGCGGCGCTTTATCGTCTCGGGATCACGCCGCACCTGGGGCTGGCCGCTTTCGGCGGCTCGGTGCCTGCGCCAACGAACGAGGCCGAGCTCGCTGCCACGGCGATCGGGCAAGGCCAGGTGCTGGTTTCGCCGCTGGACATGGCGATGGTCGCGGCCGCGGTCGACAGCGGGCAGGTGCGGGCGCCTCGGCTGGTGGCTGGCGCGCCCGACGACAAGGTGGCGCCCACGCCCCTCCCGGCCGCGGTGGTCAGCGACCTGCACACGCTGATGGCCCAGGTCGTCGCCACCGGCACGGCCTCGGGCACGGGTCTGCCACCCGGCACGTACGCCAAGACCGGCACCGCGCAGTACGGGTCAGGGGACCCGCTGCCCCAGGACGCCTGGCTCGTCGGCTTCAACAACGAGGTGACCAGCACCGACATAGCGTTCGCGATGGTGACCGTCGACGGTGGCGAAGGGGGGCCGACGGATGGGCCGATCGTGGCCAAGTTCCTCGACCTGCTACACCAGGGCGGAGGCTGATTACCCAGGTGTCCTAGCATTCCGTGGATAGCCGAAGGTCACCCGTCGCGGGGGGTTGCGGGGGTCGCCCCCCGAGGCAGCACTGAATGCGGGGGCATGGGATGACCGGATGAGCGCCGATGAACGGCGCATCCGTCAGCTGATCTCTGTGGGGAACGGGGTAGCTGCGCTTGCGGTGTCGGCCTGCCTGCTGGCCGTGCTTGGGGTTGGTGTCGGCAGGTTCCCGGCGCTGGGCCGCGAGCTGGTGCCGGGTCACGGCGCCTGGGCGTCGGCGGCCGCCGCGCGAGTGCCGGACGCGCAGACGCTAACCGTGGCCGGGCTGACCGATCCAGTGCAGGTGTCGTTCAGCGCTCAGGGCCTGGCCTCGATCGCCGCGCAGACCGACGACGACGCGTATACCGCGCTGGGCTATGTGCAGGCAGAATTCCGGCTCGCGCAGATGGATCTCGAGCGCCGCGTGGCCGAGGGACGGCTCGCGCAGCTGGTTGGCCGCGCCGGCGTGGCGTCGGACGAGTTCGAGCTGCGGCTTGGACTGCTGCGCACGGCCAGCCGAGAGTGGGCTGCGATGCCGGCGAGCAGCCCGCCGGCGCAAGCGCTGCTGGCGTATGCGCGCGGCGTCAATGACTATCTCGCCCGAGCCCGGACAACAGCACAGTGGCCCGTTTCCTTCACGCTGGCTGGCGTCTATCCAGTGGACTGGACACCGGTGGATAGCCTCGCAGTGCAGGGCGAGCTGACCCAGGAACTCGGCTTCAGCGCGACGCCGCTGGATTACCTCATGCTCGAGCAGTCACTCGGGCCGCAGCGCACCGCGGCGTGGTTCCGGGCAGGGTCGGGAGGCACGCAGCTAGCAGCCGCGCAGCTGGCGGCCGCGCGGCAAGGCGGGCCGATGACGGCGTACCCAGCCGGGATCGGATCGGCGGCCGCGGCGATTCTGGCGGAGTCTCGGGCGGAATCCGGAGCGCTCGGCACCGCTCCGGCGAGTCAGATCGGCAGCGCGACGGCCAGCACCGCCTGGGCGGCCAACGGCCCGAAGGTCGCGGGCGGCGGAGCCCTGCTTGCGGGCGACCCGGACCTGCCGCAGACGATGCCGTCGACGTGGTATCAGGTCGCGCTGACCGCGCCGGGCCTGGCGGTCTCTGGCCTCACGGTGCCTGGTCTGCCGGCGGTACTGATCGGCCACAACGCGAGCATCGCGTGGTCGCTCGCTCCGGCAGCGGGCGAGGACACGCTGTACTACGACGAGCAAACCCGTCAGCACGGACGGGCCTACTTCTGGCGCGGCCAGTGGCGTCAGACACGCGTGCTGCGTTACTCGATCCCGGTGCGGGACGGGCCGACCCGCCAGCTCGCCGTGCGGGTGACCGCGCAGGGTCCGGTGCTGACCACGGCGGGCAGGATGATGTCGGTGTACTGGACCGGCGCGCTCGGCTCGCCGGATGTCGCCGCGCTGCTCAGTGTCGCGAGGGCCAGCAACTTCAGCGACTTCGCCAGCGCCCTGGCCGGGTGGCGGTCGCCTGACCTGACCTTCGTCTACGCAGACGACCACGGAAACATCGGCGGGGTCACGGTCGGCCAGGACCCGCATCTGACCAGTGGTCAGCCGTGGCAGCCGCTACCGGGCACCGGGCCGGACGACGTGTCGAGCCTCGCGCCGGCGGCGAGCGGGCCACCGGTGTACGACCCGGCCTCGCACGTCATTGCGGCCGGCGGCGCCGACGACTCCAGTGACGTAGTGACCAGCTACCTGTCGGAGCACTCGGCCATGAGCCCGGTGAGCTTCGCGGCCCTGCAAACCAACTCCGCCGATCCCGTCGCAGCCGCGGTGCTGCCCGAGCTTCTCGGCGCGCTTCGCGGTGCGAAGCTCACCTCCGTGCAACGCGCGGCCGAGCGGACGCTGGCCACGTGGAATGGGCAGATGACCGCCGCATCACCGCAGGCCTCCATCTGGTGGCTGTTCTGGACTAGCTACCTGACGGAGGTTTTTCAGCCGTGGTGGAGCGCTGACGCGGTGCCAGTGAGCCTCGACCCATACGGCCTTGCCATTGGTGCCGACCAGCCGAGCCTCAGCGCTGATCTCGTGGCGTGGACGGTCGGCGATCAGCGCAACCCCGCGTTCTCGCCGCCGCCGCCACGCCGGGCGGCCGGTCGTCCGTTTGCCCGGCAGACCAGGTCCATCACGCCGGCCGCGGCGGATATGCGGGCGGCGTTCTCGCTGACGGTGAACCAGTTGTCGGAATGGATGGGCGCTAACCCGGCAGAGTGGCAATTCGGCAAGCTGCACACCGCGCAGTTCCCCTCGCTGACTGGCGCGAGTGTCCTCGGATACGGCCCGGCACCCGCCGGCGGCGACGACTCGACAGCGGATGCCGCCGTGGGGTGGCTCAACTCGCAACTCGGATCGAGCGCACGGGTGATAGCCGGCTGGCCAGCGGCCGGCCAGGCGATCGCGGAAGTCAGCTATCCGGGCGGGCAGAGTGAGAACCCGGCGTCTTCGTGGTACGACGACCAGACCAGTAGCTGGTCAGCTGGGGACTACCTGGCGATGCCGTGGGCGGGCGGCACCAGCGCGCCGATCATCTGGGAGCTGCAGCCGTGACCTCAGAGTTCCGGCGGCTAGGTAAGCGCGGCGCGTACGGGCTCGGCAAGCTGCGCTCGCCGGGAGTGGCCGAGCCGCACAAGCCTGCGCAGTTCCGGCCTAGGTTCACCCGACGCCGTCCGCATCGGTGGGCGACGTCAACGTGGCTGCTCGGATTGGTGGCCGGCGCCGTGGTGATCGCCGCGGCGACTGCCATGGCCTGGTGGTTCGTGCCGTTCGTCGCTGGTGTCGGCGCCGGGCTCGTCAATCGGCTGGGCGGCTGGCCGTGGCGGTTTGCAGTGCCCGCGGTCGCCGTGATGGGGGCGGTTGGCTGGGGCCTGCCGCTGTGGCTAGGTGCGCTGCGCGGTGAGCCGTACGGCGCGGCCGCCCGCGTCATCGCCGCGCTGACCGGGCTGCCTGGCTACGCGGCCGTCAGCATCGTGCTGACGCTGCTGATCGCCGTCGTGCAGGCGGTCACCGGGTACTGGCTCGGCCGGGCACTCACTCCCCGGCTGGCCGACGATCTGTTCCGCTGAGCGCGGGCCCGAGTTGCGTCGCTGTAGCAGCGCTCCGCAATGCGCGGTCGCCCAGAGCGTCGGTGCTGCCGAGGAACTGGTCGACAGCACCGGTCAGCGGCAGCGACCGAACGGCGTCGTCGCGTATCTGCTCGCGTAGTGCGTGCACGAACCGGGTCGCGTCAGGTACCCGGTAGGGCCGGTCGTAGTACATCGCCCGGACCGTGGGGTCGAGCGCCGGGGTGGCGCCAGTCGCGTTGTGCAGCCGAGCGACGGCCTCATAGGCGCGGGACAGCTGGCGCTCGCGATCGGGCCAGGTGGTCGCCGACATCGCCGCCGACAGCGGCGGCAGCAGGTCGGGCCCTGCTGGCGTCCGGGCGAGCGCGGTGCCCAGCCATTTGCTGTATGGCGGGTAACGCCGCTGGATAAGCAGCGCGAGCCGGATCAGATCATGAGCCAGCCTCGCCGTCACCATCCTCGAGCCCAGCTCGTCGCCCACCTCGGCGCAGTGGCCAGGGAACGCCTCTTCCTGGCCGATCCGCTGCCACTGGCACGCCATGACGTGCAGCCAGACATCGCGCGGGTACCAGCTCAGCCGTGCTCGGACTGCGGCGAGCCCGGCGTCCTGCTGCGCGAGGCCATCGTGGAAGACGCCGCCGCTGGTGATCTCCGCCAGTCGCTGGGTGGGCGCCGCGAGCCAGTCCGCAAGCGTCATCGGCGCGAGCGGGTCAAAGCCGAGCAGCCCGGTGAGCCAGCTACGCAATCCGGCTACCAGGACGTGGTGGGTGGAAGGTCGGCCGGGCCGGGCGCCCGACCGCGCGAACACAGTGGGATAGCCGCGGAATTCGGCCGGCAGCCGGATCGCCAGCACCTCGCCGACCTGTGCGGGAGCGCCAGCGGCGGCGGCCTCGTCGGACAGGAAGAGCTGCAGCCGCGGACCCCAGTCGTGGTCGGTCGACCGTGGCGTGTCGAAGCCAAGCACCTCCGAGCCTGGCCCGATCAGGGCCGCCGTGTGTGGCAGGTCAGGGACGTGGGCGTCCAGAAGCGGTCGAACCGCCTCCACGTAGAACAGCCGTGCGAGCTCCAGGCCCGGTATGAACATCCTGGTCACGGCCCGAGCGTCACCTTTTGCTCGGGTGCGCCGCAACCCAATATCGCCGTGGACCGCATCAGTCAGCCGTCGCCCCACCTGGGCAGGCGACTCGACCGAACCCGGCCGGGCGAGCGGAAACGGCCGGCCGGGTTCGCCAAGTCGGCGGCGCCCCAGCCTTCGTTGCCACGTGAACGGTTAGCCGGGCCGCGACGGGCCGCCTGGGCCGGTCAAGTCGGCAGCGACTCGGCGTTGCGGCGTGACCTGTTCACCGGGCCGCGAGCGGGTCCGGCTGCGCTTCTTCTGGACATGCCGGTCCTGGTGCGCTTGTCGGCGGGTGCAGTTCGCCGGACCGAGGCTGGTGGCGGGCCGACGGTCCCGCGCCCCACGGGGCATGCTGGGCCGCAGGGGCGCGCGCCCAGGAAACCACGGTTCCGGAGTGTGCGGTCGAGCTCAGCGGCGGTTTCGCAGCCGCGGGCGGTGACGTCCAGCCAGCCGTACCGCAGCGTGACGCCGCCGTCTGCGGCAACGGCGTTGTCGCGCTTGATGTCGCGCCAGCGCGTCTCGGCCGGATGCGCGAGCCGACCGTCGAGCTCCACGCAGGTGGCGTACTCCTCGTACAGCACATCGCGGTATTCGGTACGGTCGCCGCGCCTGACGCGCACCTGCCGGAGTCCGCCGGGCAGTCCATGCCGTCGCTCGACGTCGCGCTGGTAACGGCGCTCGAGCACCGACATGAGGCCGGCGAGGTCTGGACTCAACAGCTCAGTGAGCTCGCGCCGCCACCGGATCCGCGCCCGCTGGGTCAGCGCCGCGTGCAGCCTGACCTGAGTGGTGCGCCTACGGCCGAGGGCCCGGGTTACCCAGCCGATGGCATCGTCCAGGCTCCCGGCCTGGTCAACCAGGTCGAGCACCGTCTCCTCGACCCGAGTCTGCGGTGGCAGCCGGGCCGGATGCAGCGCCTCGCGGGCGCGAGCCGAGAGGTGGATGACGATGCCCGGTGCCGGGGAGATCCGCCGGGCACCGGGAACCGTGAGGTGCACTAACTCGGCTGGCGTGTCGGTAAGACCGGCCAGCTCGGCTGCTGTCTGATGGCTGAGCATGGCGCCCGCTCCGCCGTAGAGCACCGCGGCCCAAAGCACGGCCTCCCGACTCAGCTGGCCAGAGAACGTCGCATACACGCCACGATGCAGGCGCTGCCATCGCCCGGCCGCGATCCACGCCCGGGCTGTGTTGCGGCTGAGTCCGGCACTAGTTGCCTGCGCGCTGGTCACGACCCCAGCCTGACGATGCGTCACGTCGCCAAGCCGAGGCGGCAGTTGGTTCGGCACGGCCGATAGTGTGCTCCGGCCCGCCGACAAATCGGTCGCGCCCAGTTATCACGTAGACCTTGCGTACACATAGCACGCAAGGTCTACGCCGAACGCAAAGTCTTCGTGATCATGGGCACCGCGCGTCTGGTCGCGGCCATCGGGGTCAATCATGGTGCCGTGAGCGACGATCAGCTGACCGAGCGTGCGCGGAATGCCGGTATTATCACTGAATACCGTGACTGGCGCGGCCGCTCCGTTCGCGTCCCGGCTGAGACGCTCGCCGCGATCCTGCAGGCACTCGAGCAGCCAGTGGCGACGCCGACTACAGCGGCCGCCGAGTTGCCGACGACACCGCCTGAGGCCGCTCAGCGGCTCGAGTTGCCCGCGAAACGGCAGTGGGGCTTCACGGTGCAGCTGTACTCGGTTCGCTCGACTGGCTCCTGGGGTCACGGCGATCTGCATGACCTGGCCGAGCTGGCCCAGTGGAGTGCCGCCGAGCTCGGTGCCGGCTTCCTGCTCGTCAATCCGCTGCACGCAGCCGAGCCGCTGGAACCGGTGAGCCCCTCGCCGTACCTGCCGATGACGCGGCTCTTTGTCAGCCCGCTCTACCTGCGGGTCGAGGACATCCCCGAGTACCGCTCCCTCTCCGCGGACGCCCGGACGCGGATCGAGATGCTGGCCGGGCCACTGCGGGTCGCCAACACTACGGCGGACCTCATCGACCGGGACGCGGTGTGGCGGGCCAAGCGCGCAGCCCTGCAGATGGTCTTCGCCGTCCCGCTCAGCGCCGAGGGTGCGGCGGCCTTCGCGGAGTTCCGGGCGGCCCGCGGCCGCGACCTCGAGCGCTGGGCCGACTGGTGTGCGCTCGCGGAGCGACACGGCGGGGACTGGCGCACCTGGCCGGCGGAACTGCACGACCCTGACCACGGCGACGCTGCGGTCGCGCGCGACGGTGAGCTCACCGAGTCCGCCGAGTTTCATGCGTGGCTGCAGTGGCAGGCCGACGCTCAGCTGGCGATGGCCCAGCGCGCGGCGAGAGCGGCCGGGATGGAGTACGGAGTCATCCACGACCTGGCCGTAGGGGTACATCCTGGCGGTGCCGATGCGTGGGCGCACCAGCGCGAGCTGGTCGGCGGATTCAGCGTCGGCGCGCCGCCCGACGGCTTCAACCAGCTAGGCCAGGACTGGGCTCAGCCGCCCTGGAACCCGCGCGCCTTGGCGGCGGCTGAGTACCGCCCGCTGGGCGAGCTGTTCGCCGCGTCGCTGCGACACGCGGGTGGCATCAGGGTGGACCACGTCATGGGCCTGATGCGGCTGTGGTGGGTGCCCGCGGGAGAACAGCCTGACCGCGGCGCGTACGTCACTTACGACCACCGCGCATCAGTCGCGGCGCTGGCCCGCACCACCGCAGGCAGCGCACGGGGAAACGCCGACCCGGCGTCCGGCACTGGTTCGCACGGGGCCAACCCCCAGGGGGGCGCCCCTGCGGTGGCGATCGGCGAGGACCTCGGCACCGTCGATCCGTGGATCCGGGCGTACTTGGCTGAGCACGGAATTCTCGGTACGGAGATGCTGTGGTTCGCTCTCGATCGGTCCGGTCATCCGTTGCCACCCGCCCGCTGGCGCCGGGGCTGTATGGCCACGGTCGGCACCCACGACGTGCCGACCGTCTCGGGGTTCCTGACCGGCGAGCAGGTAACCGTCCGGGCGCAGCTTGGCGTGCTCAAGAATCCGGAACAGCGGGAACGCGCTGACTCGGAGCAGGCCCTGTCGCGCTGGCGCGCTGTCCTGGAGGGATGCGGGCTGCTGCCGGCCGGGGAGCCGCCCGATATCGCCCAGTTCACTGTGGCGTTGTATGGCTATCTGCAGATGACGCCCGCGCTGCTGCTTGGCGTGTCGCTGGCCGATGCGGTCGGCGACCGGCGGACGCAGAACATCCCGGGAACCAGCGACGAATACCCGAACTGGCGGATTCCGTTGTGTGATGACCAGGGCCGCTCGGTGCTGGTCGAGGACCTGCCGAGCAACCCGCTGCTGCGACGGGTGTGCGACGCCATACGCGGTGGTTGACCGGCGGCGGAATTCCTGCGCGGGTTTACCGGTTTGCGCCAGTACAGCCCGAACGAGGAGAACACGCATGCCGGAGCAGGACCATGACCAGCTCGACTTCTGGTTTGACCCGCTATGTCCGTGGGCGTGGATAGCTAGCCGGTGGGTGCTCGAGGTCGAGAAGGTGCGGCCGATACAGGCTCGCTGGCACGTCATGAGCCTGGCGGTGCTGAATGAGGGCAAGGATGTACCCGAGAAGTACAGGGAGTCTGTCGCCCAGGCGTGGGGACCGGTCCGGGTTTGCATCGCGGCCGAGCAGAAGTTCGGCCCGGACGTGCTGCTGCCGCTGTATACGGCGCTCGGTACCCGGTTCCATCATGACAAGGCTGACCGCAGCCGCGCGACCATCGAGGCCGCGCTCGCTGAGGCGGGCCTGCCCGCCGAGCTCGCGGATGCCATGGACGACCGGTCCTACGATGAGGCGGTCCGCGTGTCGCACCACGACGGCATGGACCGGGTCGGATACGAAGTGGGAACGCCCGTTATCTCGGTCAACGGCACATCCTTCTTCGGCCCGGTGGTCTCGCCCATCCCGCGTGGTCAGGCAGCGGCCAGGCTCTGGGACGGGGTGCTGGCGGTCGCCGGGACTGACGGATTCTTTGAGTTGAAGCGCTCTAGGACGAGGGATCCGATCTTCGACTGAGTCGCTGACTCGGGCCGGCGGCGCGCGTGCCAGACTTGCGCTGTGCGCGTATACCTGGGATCTGATCACGCCGGGTTCGAGCTCAAGGGTCGGCTGGTGCAGTGGCTGACAGACGCCGGTCACGAGCCGGTTGACTGCGGGCCGGCCAGCTACAAGCCAGACGACGACTATCCGGTCTACGTCATGCGTGCGGCCACGGCCGCTGTCGCCGACCCCGACAGCCTGGGCATCGTGATCGGCGGTTCAGGCAATGGCGAGCAGATGGCGTCGAACAAAGTGCGCGGGGTGCGTGCTGCGCTGGTCTGGAGCCCCGAGACGGCGCGGCTCGCGCGGCTGCATAACAACGCCAACGTCCTCAGCCTTGGCGCCAGGGAGTACTCGATCGACGACGCGCTGAGCTTCGCCAAGGTGTTCGTCGAGACGGCATTTTCCGGCGAACCGCGGCACGTGCGCCGACTCGAGATGATCGCCGCCTACGAGGACTCGGGGGAGCTTCCCGCCGAGCCCTGACGGCCTGGGCCCGGACGCGGTGCAGGGACCGGGCGGCCGCGGCCCCTGGCTGGCCGCAGCCGGCGAGCCGGTCCGGGCTCGGCGGCACTCTGCACGCGGTCCCGAGCGGACTGACTGGGTCCTGCGGCCTCGGCGACGATTGCGGCGGCCGCCTCGTCTGCGGCCGTGGGCTGCGACACGTCCCTGGCCCGCATGGCCGCGTCCAGTGAAATCTTCATTCCTGGCATTGCCGCGAGGCTACCCGCACTGGGGGGCTCAGGCCAGGGCGTTTCCCGCGTAGGGGCCGGGACCGGTACAGTGCCGGCAAGATGGTTGCGAAGGTCGGCCGCCAATCCTGGTCCGCGGTCTCGACGGCTGCGGTGCGCCAGCGCGCGAGGATTCGCCGCCAGTTCATCACCAGGAACCGGCGTATGGCCCTAGGCCTGGCTTTGCTGACGGTCGGCATCGGCGTGGGAGCGCTCAAGACGTCCGCGGACTGGCTTTCCCCTGGTGTGCTGATCCTCCCGGTGCTGGCGGGCGGGCTACTTCTCTGGCCGCGCGCGCTGCGCATCTTGTTTGGTTTTGTCGCGGTGATGCTCGCCATCGACTGGATGAACGGCAAGCGGGCCGGGCTCGGTATCCTGGCGGCCATCGTCGTGACCGCCTTGTTCGCCGATGTGCTCGCGCGGGCTAGGGCCAAGCTCGGAATCCAGGGTCTGCGCGGCGACCGAATGCTGGTCGAGCTGCGGGACAGAATTCGCGCCCAGGGCCGGATGCCTGAGTTGCCGGATGGCTGGCGTGCCATCTCAGTGCTGCGCGCGGCCGGCGGGTCCTCGTTCGGCGGCGACTTCCTCGTTTCAGTCTGCGACGGGAAGGTCCTCGACCTCGCGCTGGTAGATGTGTCCGGCAAGGGCATTGACGCGGGAACGAGAGCCTTGCTGCTCTCGGGCGCGTTCGGCGGGCTGCTCGGCTCGGTGCCGCATTCGGAGTACCTGCCGGCCTGCAACGCGTACCTGCAGCGTGGCGGACCGCCGGAAGGCTTCGTCACCGCCGTGCACCTGACGCTCGACCTCGTCACGGGCGACTACCTCATCTCGTCGGCCGGGCATCCGCCAGCGGCCCAGTTCGAGAGTGGCAGCGGCCGATGGCGGCTTACCCGCGCGCGGGGGATTGTGCTGGGTGTGGTGTCCGAGCTGCGCTGTCGGCCTGAGCGTGGCAGCCTGCGATTCGGCGACGCCCTCATGCTGTACACAGACGGGCTGGTTGAAGGCCCTGGCCGGGACATAGACGCGGGCATCGACAGGCTGCTTGGTGCCGCGGATCAGCTGATCACCTCGGGCTTCGACGCAGGCGCCGCCCGGCTCGTGCAGACCATGCAGGGCGCGGGACCGAACTCCGATGACTGCGCGCTCGCGATCATCTGGCGCGCTAGCCCCGGTGCTAGCCCGGCGTCATGACCTGGCTGTCGCTGATAAGCCTGATGGCGTACTCCACGAGCGTCACGAGCACGTCGCGTGAGGACGTGCGCTGCCTGGCGTCACACAGCACGACCGGCACGCCAGCGTTGAGGTCAAGCGCACCCCTGACGGTGTCGGGCTGATAGCGCTTCGCGCCGTCAAAGCAGTTCACCGCCACGACGAACGGCAGCCCGCGGCGCTCGAAGTAGTCCACCGACGGGAAGCTATCGGCCAGCCGGCGGGTGTCGGCCATGACCACGGCACCCAGCGCGCCCAGCGCCAGCTCGTCCCACATGAACCAGAAGCGGTGCTGACCCGGCGTCCCAAACAGGTAGACAACCAGGTCATCGCGGACCGTGATGCGGCCGAAATCCATCGCGACCGTGGTCGTGGTCTTGTCCTCGACACCATCGAGCGTGTCGACCAGGACGCTCGGTTCGCTCAGCGTCTCCTCGGTGCGGAGCGGCTTGATCTCGCTGACCGCCGACACGAGCGTGGTCTTGCCCGCGCCAAAGCCCCCGGCTATGAGGATCTTGATCGACACCGGGCCTTCGGCCAGCGGGTCGTAGTCAGAGCTTGCGGAGGGCATCAGCGACATCCTTGAGCAGTTGCGGGTCGGTCATTCTGTTCCGTGCTGGCGGACGGATGACAACCAGCCCGTGTTCGCGCATGTCTGAGAGCAGGATCCGGATGACGCCGAGGGGCAAGTCCAGGTCAGACGCCAGATCGGCCACAGGCTTGGGCTGTCGGCACTCACGTATCACAGCGATGTACTCAGGTTCGAGCAGCAGCTCGTCCACTGTCGCGTTGGTCGACGTGACGAGGGCAAGCATGTCGATGATCTCGCCGGTTGGCCGGGTGCGGCCACCGGTCAGCGCGTACGGGCGGACGACCGGGCCTGCGCTCCGGTCGAGCCACTGATCGCCGCGCACTGCTGGTCACACCGCCTCGGCAGTGTTCGCGGGCGGTCGCGGACCTACCGCCATGTGCTCGCCGACCCGACGGACCAGCACAGCCATCTCGTAGGCGATCTGCCCGGCGGCCTCGGCGTCAGCCGCGGCCAGTACGGCCAGGCAACTACCCTCACCTGCCGCTGTGACGAACAAGAAGGCCGATTCCATCTCGACGATCGTCTGTCTAGGCAGCCCGCAGCCAAAGTGCTGCCCGACGCCCCTGGCCAGACTCTGAAATCCAGCGGCGACGGCCGACAAGTGTTCGGAGTCCTCCCGGCTCAGTCCTGCCGACGAGCCAATGGCCAACCCGTCCCGAGAAAGGATGACTGCCTTGTCGATCTGCGCGACCCTCGCGACCAGATCATCGAGCAGCCAGTCCAGTGTCCCGGTACGGCTCATGTCGTCCTCCCCTGTCAATCGCACCCGCTAGTCGTCCTCGCCGCTCATGGCCTCGTCCGTCTCATCGGGCTCCGAGGGTCGCGGCGCCTCGGTAGCCGCCTCGGTGGACTCAAGCCGAACCTGGGCGCGGCCGAGCTGCCATCCGCGCTGGAGGGCGCTGACCATGTCCCGCGCTGCCTCTGGTGAAGTCGGCGCGAGGCCCGAGTCCGAGCCGACGGTCTCCTCGGGCCGCTGCGGGACAGGGTCCGCCATCGGCGGTCGGCGGCCCGGCAGGCTGAAGCCACCGCTGACAAAGCCGGGGTCCTCGGACGGCGCGTCCCGAAGCTGAGGAGCGAGATTCGCCTGGCGAACCCGAACCGGCAGGCCGAGCTCGCCGGTCTCTGCCGTCGCTGGCCCATTGTCCGCGCCTTCGCCGTCGCTGTCGCTGTCGCTGTCGTCGACCGTAGCGGCGAGCCGCAGCGGCGGGGCTGGCCTGGAGTCCCGGTCGTCGGGGCCTGTGGCGTCCTCGGGACTGAGACGGCCAAAGCTGAACCCAGAGCCGGCCGCGCTGCGCGTCGGAGCCGCCGGCGGCCGCTGGTAGCCATTGCCCGCGCCCGCACTCGCGGCGTGCCCATTGCCTGCCGGAATGGCCGTGAGCGCGTGTCTGCCGCCGATCCGCTCATACCGCTGCCCATCGTCCGGGCCGATCGAAAGCGGCGGTGCGTGACCAATGGCCTTGTCGTCAACGACCAGGGCGACCGGGATCAGCACAATGGCCGTGGTGCCGCCGTACACGGACGGTCGCAGAGTGACCTTGATGTCGTGCCGCTGGGCGAGCTGTCCGGCGATGAACAGCCCCAGTCGGTCACTGCCGGAGAGATCGAACTGTGGCGGGTTGGCCAGATTGGCGTTGATCTCCTCGAGCCTCGCTGCGGAGATACCCAGGCCACGATCCTCGACCTCGATCGCGAAGCCACGGCCCACGCTGTCACCCTGCATCCGCACCGGGGTGTTGGGTGGCGAGAACACCGTCGCGTTCTCGGCTAGCTCCGCCAGCAGGTGGATCACGTCGGCGACAGCGTGTCCTGCGACGGACGCGCCGGTCCGGCAGAGCACGCGGATGCGCGTGTAGTCCTCAACTTCAGCCACCGCTGCGCGCAGCACATCGACCAGCGGGACAGGCTGGCGCCAGCCACGGGCAGGAGTATCGCCGGACAGGATGATGAGACCCTCGGCATGGCGCCGCATGCGGGTCGTGAGGTGGTCGATGCGGAACAGGTCTTCGAGCTGCTCGGGCTCGCTGGCACGTCGCTCCATGCCGTCCAGGAGCGTCAGCTGCCGGTGCAGGAGCGACTGGCTGCGGCCAGCCAGGTTCCTGAACACATCGCTGATGCCGCGCCGCAGCCGCGCCTCGTCGACGGCGGACTGTACGGCGGCGTGCTGCACGACGTTGAACGCGGCTCGCACCTGCTCGATCTCGTTTTTCGTCGGAGCGTCAGCCGACTTGAAGTTATCGACGTCGACGGTCTGTCCCGCGCGCAGCTGGCTGATGGCGTCGGGCAGCTTTTCGTGCGCGAGGCTGAGCGCCGACTCCCGGAGCTCGCGGAGCTGGCGCACCAGTCCCCGGCCGAGCACGACGGACAGGCCGATCGAGGCGATGAGGGCCAGCAGCCCAAGGCCGGCTGCCAGCGCCAGCTGCTCCTGGGCGGTGCTTGCCTGCTGGTTGAGCGTCTGCTGGAGCCGAGCCCCCGCCATCGTGAGCGCCTTCTGCATAGCGACCAGATAGTCGACGAAGGTCGTGCGAACCTGCACCACTCTGGTCGGCGGCGCGCCGAACCGCCACGGGGTGTCCGTGATGGCCGACTCCGCGGTCAGCATGGCGTTACTGACAGGGGCGGTGACGTACTTAGTGAAGCCGACGCGGTACTGGCTCTCGAGGATAGGCAGCCAGTCGTTGATCAGTTGCTGGCGCGTGCTGGCGAACGAGGTGACCGTCATGCGATCGACGTCGGGGAATCTGCCCTGCAGCAGGTCCGCGCTCAACAGGTCGTTCTCCGCGGCGGCAGCCTGGGCGGCCCGGTCAAGGTTGAGCAGGGACAGATCCTGAGTTGCGAGCGAGGCGCTCACCTGTGTCCCGATGACCGTCGCAAGCACGTAATTGCCTGACTCGATAATCGAGTTGTAGTTGGCGAGAGCTGTCTGCTTCGTGATCGCGTTGTCGGCAACCGCACTGCGGGTCAGGTTCAGCGTGGCGGCCTCTCCGACCATCGCGTGGATGGCTGTGAGCTCGTTGGGAGTGGCGTTCGCCGTTACCCCGGCGGAGCGGAAGTCGTTCTCCAGCCGCGACAGCGCCTTACTGGTCGCGGCCTCCTGAATGCCGAGCTGGCCAGCGATCTGCGGGTTGGTCGGCGCGGCCAGGCTGAGTAGCGCGTAGCTGCACTCGAGCGCGGCCTGCTGCTGGAATGCGGTGAGCTGATTGACGAACTCGCCCCGGAGCGACCTTGCTCGCGTCTGAGTGAGCGCGTTCCCGAGCGTAATGCTGGCGGTGAAGGCGTACAGCAGCACCAGGCAGAGCACCGGGACCGCGATGAGGATGCCGACGCGGAGGCGGATTGATCTGTGCCGCAGTCCCATGCTGGATGCCCCAGAGTGATCAGGTGAGTTTGTCATGGCACCCGTGGGCATGGAAAACCACGGGTGATATTGGAGCGTAACATCGTATTGGCTCCCCGAAATATGAATCGGGATTGGCCGTCCGAATTCGGAGAGAAGATCCGTCCACGGGGAGTGTGCCCGCTTCCGGGTCGGTAACAAAGCTCGGAAGCTCGCGCGAGACTTCGCCGCCACGCTCCGTCTCGTGCTCCCCGCATGGCACTCAGGTTCGCTAGAATCCGCGTGCCTGCAGCGTAACTGCGTGCGGGCAAATCGACGGGGGTCGGACATGACGGGGGATCTGGCATGACGCCGGCGGCCAACCGCGCCGATGTCGTCGTGATCGGCGGTGGACTAGCGGGCATCAGCGCGGCGATCGACCTGGCGGGGGCTGGGCACGTCGTGACGCTCATCGAAGGGCGTCCGTGGCTTGGCGGCGCCACTTGTTCGTTCATTCGGCGCGGCCTGACTATCGACAACGGCCAGCACGTTTTCTTACGCTGCTGCACCGCCTATCGGGACTTGCTCGCGCGGCTCGGAGTGACGAGTTCGTGTGGCCTTCAGAACCGGCTCGACCTCATGGTTCTGGACGCCAGCGTGCCCGACGGGTCCGCGCATGCCCGGGTGCGCAGATCGGCGCTGCCCGCTCCTGCGCACCTGGCGCGGTCGCTGTGGGGCTACCGGCTGCTGTCGGCGCCTGAGCGCCTCAAGGTCGCTGCGCTGGCTGTCGCCCTGCAGTTCACCGATCCCGGCCTCGGTGGCGGGCGCAGCCTGGCTGGGTGGCTGGGTAAGCACCGGCAAGACCCGCGGTCGGTGGCGAAACTCTGGGACTGGTTGTGCGTCGCCGCGGTCAACGTGCGGCCCGAGCACGCCGACCTCGCGCTGGCGACGAGCGCGATCAGGACGGCCCTGCTGGGCGGGCGCGACAGCGCCGACATCGGCGTGCCGTCCGTTCCGCTGAGCGGCTTGCACGGAGGTCCGGCCATCGCGCTGCTGAGCGGGCTCGGCGTCACGATCAGGCTCGGCGTCCGTGCCGCGCTTGTGGAGGCCGGGCCGGCCGCGGGATTTCTCATCAGAACCGGAGCGGCCGATCAGCCGACGGGGCCAGACGGCGCTGTTCGTGCGCCGAGCGAGGTTATCCGGGCGGATGGCGTCGTGCTGGCCGTGCCCGCGGGCGAAGCTGCGGCAATGGCCCCGGCTTCGTTGGCCGGCGAGGCGGCCCGGTGGTCGCTGTTGCGCCCGTCGCCGATCGTCAGCGCTCACGTGATCTACGGCAGCCGGGTCACCCGGCTGCCGTTCACGGCTGTGGTCGGCTCACCGGTGCGCTGGGTGATCGACAAGTCCGACGCCGCCGGGGTGACTTCTGGCCAGTACCTCGCCGCTTCGATACCTGCCGCCGACGACTACGTCGACATGCCGGCGACGCAGCTACGGGAGCGGGTTGTGCCGGTGCTCGATCGGATATTCCCGGCGGCCTCCGACGCTAGCATCGAGGATTTCTTCGTCACCAGGGAGCGGCGTGCCACCATCCGGCACGAACCAGGCACGCAGCAGCTGCGCCCGGCTGTCGGTATGCCGAGGCTGGCTGTGGCCGGGGCGTGGACGGACACAGGCTGGCCGGACACCATGGAGGGAGCCGTCCGCAGTGGACGGTCGGCCGCCCTGAAGCTGATGGCGGACCTAGCCGGGTCCGGCGCGGCGGCGGCCCGGCAGGCAGCGGAGAGCACAACTGCGGTCGCGGCCGTGGCGTCGGGAACGGCCCGGTGACATCGACAGCGGCACCCGAGGCGGGCCACCGACTGGCTGCCAGTGCCGCGGTTGAGCGCGCCTGCCGGCTGCTGCTGGCCTACCAGGACCCCGAGGGCTGCTGGCCGGACGGGGCTGTGGCGGACGCGTCGATCGCCGCCGAGGGACTGCTGGCGCTGGAATTCCTCCGGGTCAGGTCTGCGCCAGCGACGAGTGCCGCGGCCCGGCGGATCAGGTCAGTGCAGCAGCCGGACGGACGGTGGGCTGGTGCCGAGCCAGGTGCTGCGGCCGACGTGTCCGCCTCGGTCCTCGCCTACCTCGCGCTGCGGCTGGCGGGCGACCCGCCGGACGCGTTTCACATGGCCGCCGCGGCGGGCTGGATCAGGGACGCTGGCGGCGTCGGCGGCGTCGGCGTCTCCGGGCTGGCCTGGCTGGCGCTGTTCGGGTTGGCCGAGTGGGACAACGTGCCCGTTCCCGCTCTGGACGTGAGGCACCTGCTGGTGCGTGAGACGCCGGACGTGGCGACGTGGAGCCGGCTGACCGCGGTCACGCTGGCGATCATCGGCACGCTGCGGCCGGATCGGCCGCGGCCAGCCAACCTGCTGGAGCTGGAGACCGGCGAGCCGCTGGTCTCACTAATCGCGCGTTCGCGGCAGTCGGCGCCGAGCCGGGCCAAGGCGGTAACGCGGCTGGCGTGGCTGCACCGGTGCGGCGGTTGGCTCGCTGACTGGCAGCTGCACGCGGCGGACGCCGAGGCCGGCCGGCCGCTGTGGCCGTTGTGTCTGGTGGCGCTCCATGCGCTCGGCTACCCGCCCAGTCATCCGGCCCAGGCCGCCGGGCTCGCTCGACTTGACGAGGATCTGACGGGGCTCGACGGCAGGGGCCCGGACCTCTCGCCGGTCGCGCATACTGCTCTCGCGGCCCAGGCGCTGACGGCGGCGGGACTGCCGGACGGCAGTCCTGGGTTGCTCGCCGCGGGCCGATGGCTGCTGCGGCGGCGGACCCGGGTCACGGCGCCCGGTCCCGCGGCACACGCGAGCCCGGCGCCTGGCGGCTGGTCGTTCTGCCCGGACGGCTATCCGCGGCCTGCTGACACGGCGTGTGTGCTCATTGCCCTGACCGGCGTCGACCTGCGGGCCATTAGCGGATGGCGGGCCGTGGAAGAGGCCGCGGGCTGGCTGGCCGGAACGCAGGGCCGGGATGGCAGCTGGGCCGGTTCCGCCATGCTGACCGCGTACTGCGTCCAGGCGCTGGCGAGCCAGCCGCTCCGGCAGACGTCGACGGCGCGGGCTATCCGCCGCGGCACTACCTGGCTGCTGCGGGCGCAGCTTCCGCACGGCGGGTGGCCCGGCAGGCAGGGCGGCACCGACCTGCTGGCGACCACGGTGGCGGTGATCGGGCTACGGGCGGCGGGCGTGCTGGCTCACAAGCCGTCCGTGACCGGCTCGGTCGGCTGGCTGGTCGCGCAGCAGAACCCCGACGGCGGGTGGCACGCCGGCGATGTCAACGAGCGGCCTGGCCGTGGCGGCTCCGACGCTGTCGGGACCGCGCACGCGCTGGCCGCGCTGCTGGCCGCGCGTGGTGATGCCGCGGTGCACGGCGACGAGGCGGCAGCGTGGCTCATCGGCGCGCAGCTGCCAGACGGCAGCTGGCCAGCTCCGGCAGCCGCGGCCGACGCGGGCCTCCCGGAGAGACTTCGGCCGCATGCCGGGCGCTCACCTGTAGCCAGCGTCTTGCTGCCGCTGGCCGCTCTCGGGCGCTACGTGCACGCCGACGAGGCGCCACACTGAGTGACCGATGACGGCGCAGCGGATCGAGTTGCTGGCCGCGCTGCTTCTGGCCAGCTTGCAGGCGGCCTTCAGCATCCGCCAAGAAAAGTGCCACATCATCAGTACCGGTCGCGGTCTGATCATGCCCGAGCCATAACTCAGCCGGCGCGGTGCTGCACCGGCGCCGCCGGGACCGCTCAGTCATCCCGTCACAAGGAGAACGCATGTTCCTCACTTACCTGGGGCGTGAACTGCGCCGGCGTGCCCGCCAGGCCACCATCATCGCGCTCGGGCTAGCACTGGGCATCGGGCTGGTCATCACGGTGACGGCCTTGTCCAGCGGAGTCAAGAACGCTGAGGGCGAGGTTCTGCACTCGCTCTATGGCCAGGACACCGACATCACCGTCACCAAGACGCCGACATTCGGCAGCGGCGCGGCCGGCTCGTTCGGGTTCCGCGGTTCCTTCGGCTCGTCGGGGTCGCGTCCCGCGGCCGGGACTTCCATCGACATTGACACGCTGCGCGGCGCTGGGCTCGGCACCCTGACGTCCGGGGATCTCGCCTCGGTCGCGAAGCTGGACAACGTGGCGGCCGCGGCAGGCGGGGTGAGCCTGACCGACACCAAGATCACCGGCACGATCCCGGCGAGCACCAGCAGCGGCGGCCCAGGGGGCGGGTTCTTCAACGGCTCGATTACCCCCACGACTTTCAGCGTCGACGGCGTCGACCTGGCTAAGAACGCTGATGGCCTCGGCCCGCTCAGCCTGGGCACGCTCACCAAGGGCCGCACGCTGGATGGCTCCGACGGCAAGTCCGACGTTGCGCTGGTGGACGCGAACTACGCTAAGTCCAACAAGATCGGTGTGGGCTCGACGGTTGACATCGCCAAGACCAACTTCAAAGTGGTCGGCATCGTCAGCGTGCCGAGCAGCGCGAGTTCGTACGACTTCTACATCCCGCTCGGCCGCGCCCAGGCGCTCGCCAGCATGAAGAATGAGGTCAACACGATCTACGTCGCCGCCGACAGCGCCACCGAAATCAGCACCGTGTCGAAGGCGATCTCCAAGGCGGTGCCAGGCAGCACCGTCCAGAACTCGCAGAGTCTCGCGAGCGACATCACCGGCTCGGTGTCCAGCGCGTCCAACCTGGCCAACAGCCTCGGCAAGTGGCTGGCCATCGCGGTGCTCGCTGTTGCCTTCCTGCTGGCGTGCCTGCTGACCACCGCGGCGGTAGCGCGGCGGGTCAGGGAGTTCGGCACGCTCAAGGCGCTTGGCTGGACTAGCCGCCGGGTCGTCGGCCAGGTGGTTGGGGAGGCCCTTGCCGTCGGCATCATCGGCGGCATCGTCGGTGTCGGTCTCGGCTTCCTGGGATCGGCCCTGGCCGGTCACTATTACCACACGGTCACCGCGTCACTCGGCTCGACCACGGGGTCGGCGACCCCTGGCGGGGCGAGGTTCTTCGGCGGCGGCGGTGGCGGCGGTGGCGGCGGCTTCCCCGGCGGCGGCGGCGGGGGCGGCTTCCCCGGCGGCGGCACTGGAAGTAGCAGTGCGGCCAACCGGTTCCGTGATCTGGCCTCGGCCGGCACGCACACCGCAACCGTGCACCTGACCCCGCAGGTCACCGCCACCGTCATCGTGGTGGCAGTGCTGCTGGCCATCGCTGGCGGCCTGCTGGCCGGCGCGATCGGTGGCTGGCGGGCAGCGCAGCTTCGCCCCGCCGCGGCCCTGGCGAGAGTCGAATGAGCGCGGCGATCGGAACGGACCGATTCCCAGCTACCGGACCTGCAGACAGCCAGAAAGAGTCGTGATGTACAAGCTCAGTGGTGTCACGAAGGACTACCAGAAAGGCCGTGGCGTGGTGCACGCGCTGCGCGGCGTCGACCTGGCGATCGAGGACGGGGAGTTTCTCGCCATCCAGGGTCCCACCGGGCACGGCAAGACCACCCTGCTGCAGATGCTGGGTGGGCTCGACCAGCCGACGTCGGGCAGCATCCTGTTCGGTGCCGGCGTCGGTGCCCACAGCAACGGATCGGTCGGTGAGGACCTGGCCCAGCTACGGGAGGGCCAGGTCACCAGGGTCCGCGCCGAGTCGATCGGGTTCATCTTCCAGACGTTCAACCTCGTGCCGACGCTGACCGCGCAGGAGAACGTCGAGACGGCGCTGGTGCCGCTGCACATCCCGGCGGAGCAGCGGCGCGAGCGCGCGGCGGCCGCCCTGGCCGGCGTCGGCCTGGCCGACCGGGCCAAGCACCTGCCGTACGAGCTGTCCGGCGGCCAGCAGCAGCGGGTCGCCATCGCCAGGGCGCTCGTCAAGGACCCGAAGGTGCTGCTGGCGGACGAGCCCACCGGCAACCTGGACGAGGACACCAGGGACGAGATCATCGGCGTGCTCGAGGGGCTCTGGCGGGACCAGCACCTGACCCTGGTGATCGTCACGCACGACAGCACGGTAGCCCGCCGCGCGCAGCGGCTCGGCATCATGCGCCAGGGCAAGCTCGCCATCAAGCAGGACACTCGCTCACAGGCGGCCGGCTCACCGGGTGCAGGTCGGCAGCGTGCGCCGAGCGCCTGACGAGCCGAGCGTCTGACGACACACTGCGGGCCTGCCACGCTGAGCGTGGCAGGCCCGCAGTCGCGTCTGAGGGAGCGGTTCAGTCGGCGGGCAGCGGCAGCTCGCACCAGACGACCTTGCCAGCAGCGGCGCGCCTCGCGCCCCAGCGCTGGGCAAGCTGACTGACGACCTGCAGGCCACGGCCGCGTTCGTCGGAGTCGTCGGGGTGCCGGAGCCGTGGCAGCGCGGCCGAGTCGTCGAGAACCTCGCAGAACAGCGCGTCGGCCTCCTTGACCAGCCGGAGCTCGATCTTGCCCTGCGCGTACCTGACGGCGTTCGTGAC
>JASHOE010000172.1 GCA_030041275.1 Streptosporangiaceae bacterium | reverse complement strand
CGAGCCGCTGCGACGAGGACGAGAGAGCGAGTCGACAGCTACACGCTCGAGCTCCAGCGGCACGGCCTCGAGTCAGTAGAGCGGGAAGTCCGGTGGCTCAACGAGCTGATCGCGTCGGAGCGGCAGTCGGGCCAGCCAGAACAGACCACACAAGGCGGCGGCGCAACCGTCGTCAGCTGATTGCTGACGAGCGACCGCCGCACAAGATAAGGAGCAATCCTCATGGGTTCGGTACGGGTAGCCATCGTGGGCGTTGGGAACTGCGCAAGTTCTCTCGTTCAGGGCGTTGAGTACTACAAGGACGCCGACCCGGCGAGCCGGGTACCGGGGCTCATGCACGTGCAGTTTGGCCCTTATCACGTCCGCGACATCGAGTTCGTCGCCGCGTTCGACGTGGACGCCAAGAAGGTTGGCCGCGATCTCGCGGAGGCGATCGTCGCCAGCGAGAACAACACCATCAAGATCTGCGACGTGCCACCGACCGGCGTGACCGTCCAGCGCGGCCCGACGTTTGATGGCCTCGGCGAGTTTTACCAGCAGATCATCACCGAGTCTGACGAGCAGCCCGCCGACGTGGTCAGCATTCTGCGCGAGGCCCGCGCCGACGTCCTCGTGTCCTACCTGCCGGTGGGGTCTGAGCAGGCCGATCGCTTCTACGCCCAGTGCGCGATTGACGCCGGCGTAGCGTTCGTGAACGCGCTTCCCGTCTTCATCGCCTCTGACCCGGTCTGGGCAGCCAAGTTCACCGAGGCGGGCATCCCGATCATCGGCGACGACATTAAGTCCCAGGTCGGCGCCACCATTACCCACCGGGTGCTGGCCAAGCTTTTCGAGGACCGGGGCGTGGAGCTCCTGCGCACCTACCAGCTCAACTTCGGCGGGAACATGGACTTCATGAACATGCTGGAGCGCAAGCGCCTGCAGTCCAAGAAGATCTCCAAGACCCAGTCGGTGACCTCGCAGATCCCGCACGAGATGGCCAGGGCGGACGTGCACATCGGCCCGTCCGACCACGTGCCGTGGCTGGATGACCGGAAGTGGGCTTACGTCCGGCTCGAGGGCCGCTCCTTCGGCGACACCCCGCTCAACCTGGAGTACAAGCTGGAGGTGTGGGACTCGCCGAACTCGGCCGGCATCATCATCGACGCCGTCCGGGCCGCAAAGATCGCGAAGGACCGCGGTATCGGCGGGCCTGTGCTGTCGCCAGCGTCGTACTTCATGAAGTCGCCACCGGAGCAGTACAGCGACGACGACGCCCGGGACGCGGTCGAGAAGTTCATCCGCGGCGAAGTCGACCGCTGAGTCACACCACCACCATCAAGGGAACGGGCTGGGTTCGGTGCTGGTGCACGCCTACCGGGCCGCCGTGCTCCGGATCGCGCAGGTCAGCCCCGCTGCCTCGGCAGCTCGCTGCCAGCCCGGCCGGGCTGGCAGGCCTGGCCACCCGCCCCTAGGCTGATTGCGTGTCCTGGCAGGAGTCCGTCCCTCCGGCGACCGCGCAGCCGCCGAAGGACAACCAGCCGGCCGCCGGACAGCTACCCGGCCGGCGCAACTCGTTCCTCGGCGACCTGCGTGTCGTGTGGGGCGAGCATGACTTCAGGAAGCTGTTCGCGACCCGGCTGATCTCCCAGACCGGTGACGGCCTATTCACCGCCGGTCTCGGGGGTTATGTCTTTTTCAACTCGACGAACTTCCCGAACCCGGCCTCTGGCGCCGCGGCGTTTGCCGTCCTCTACCTGCCGTACTCGCTGATCGGGCCCTTCGCCGGGGTGTTCATCGACCGGTGGTCCCGGCGTCAGATCCTGGTCTGGTCCGCGCTGCTGCGGTCGGTGTTCGTTGCGCTGACCGCTGGCCTGGTCGCCTCCGGTCAGCTCGGCGTGCCGCTCTACGTGGCGGTGCTGCTGGTACTGGGCGTGAACAGGTTCTTCTTGTCCGCGCTATCCGCTGCACTGCCGCATGTGGTGGCCGAGGACAAACTCGTCATGGCCAACTCGGTGTCGCCCACCGCCGGCGGCATCGCGGCCGCGGTCGGCGGCCTGGCCGGGCTCGGCGTGCACGTCGCGGTGCACGGCGGCCGCGGCGAGTACGCAGCGACCCTGCTGGCGGCGGGCTGCTGCTACATCGCCGCTGGCCTGGTCAGCGCAACGATGGCCCGCACCCTGCTCGGCCCCGGACAGGCCGTTCGCGACCGGCAGCACCGCAACATCGGCCAGGACCTCGCGATCGTGGCGGTCGGCCTGGTCGCCGGGGCTAAGTACATCTTCAGCCGGCGTGGCCCGGCGTCGGCGCTGGCCGCTACCGGCGGTAACCGGATCTTCTACGGAATCTTGTTCCTCATGTCGATCCTGCTCTGGCGCAACTACTTCTACGCCGGCGAGAGCGCGAACAAGGCCCTGTCCCACTACGCGGTCCTGACGGCGATCGTCGCGATCGGCTACGGGACTGCCGCGTTCGTCACGCCGGTCGCGACCAGGCGGCTGAGCAAGCGCGCCTGGATTACCGTCCTGCTCGTGGCCGGCGCTGTAGTCGTCGGCGTGCTCGGCCCCCCATTCAGCCAGCCTGCGTTCCTGGTCCTGGGTTTTTTCCTTGGGCTGTCCGGTCAGGGCATTGCGATCTGCGCGACGACGATCCTGCAGGAGCAGGTCAGCGACGACTACCGCGGCCGGGCGTTCTCGTTCTACGACATGTTCTTCAACGCGCTGTTCGTGGGCGGCGCGGGCGTCAGCGCCGCTTTCATGCCGAGCACGGCGAGATCGGTACCGCTCATGCTGGCGATCGCGATCGGCTACGCAATCACCGCCGCTGGCTACCTGGCACTCAGCCGCCGCTCCCCGGTGCGAACTTAGGCCGCGCGAGTCATTCGGTCCCGGCTCCGTCCTGTGGTGGCACCACGAGGCCCTCCGACTCCGCCCACTTCAGGAGTTCGGCTACGGCGACGTCATGGTCAAGCGGACCCCGCTCGAGCCGGAGTTCCTTCAGATACGACCAGGCCTGGCCAACCAGCCGACCCGGAGGGACCCGGAGGATCGCCATGATCTGATCACCGTTGAGGTCCGGCCGGATGCTGTCCAGTCGCTCCCGCGCCTGGAGTTCACCGATCCGCGCCTCCAGGCTGTCGTACGCCGCCGCCAGCCGCTGCGCCTTCGCCTTGTTCCTCGTCGTGCAGTCTGCCCTGGTGAGCGCGTGCAGCCTGGTCAGCAACGGCCCGGCGTCGTGGACGTATCTGCGCACCGCTGAGTCGGTCCACTCGCCCTCTCCGTAACCGTGAAACCGAAGGTGGAGCTCGATGAGCCGGCAGACGTCAGCGACGACGTCCTTCCCGTAGCGCAGCTGGGTGAGTCGCTTACGCGCCATCTTGGCGCCCACGATCTCGTGATGGTGGAACGCGACCTTGCCGCTCGGCAGCCGTATCCTCGTCCGCGGCTTGCCGATGTCGTGCAGTAGGGCCGCCAGCCGCAGGACCAGGTCCTGTTCGAGGCCATACCGCGGCTCCAGCTCGATCGCCTGGCTCAGGACCACCAGCGAGTGCTGGTACACGTCCTTGTGCCGGAAGTGCTCGTCGGTCTCGAGCCGCAGTGCGGGAACCTCGGGCAGCACCTGATCTGCGACGCCGGTGTCGACGAGCAGCGCGATGCCAGCCGCTGGGCCGCTAGGCAGTGGCGCGCGCATCAGCTTGGTTAGCTCACCCTCGATGCGCTCGGCCGAGACCTTTGGCGGTGTTAGCAGCCCGGCCAGCTCGGTCATGGCATCGCGCACCTCGGGCGCCACCGCGAAGCCGAGCTGCGCGGTGAATCTGGCGGCCCGCATGATCCGCAGCGGATCGTCGGTAAACGACGTCACCGGCTTTCCCGGTGTCCGCAGCACCTTGGCTTGCAGGTCTGCCAGCCCCCCGAAGGGGTCGGTGAGGCGGTAGCCGGGTAGCCGGGCAGCCATGGCGTTGACGGTGAAGTCGCGCCTGGACAGATCGCTCGTGAGCGAGCTGCCGTAAGCGACGACAGGCTTCCGTGAGCTCCGGTCGTAGCTCTCAGCGCGATAGGTGGTGATCTCGAACTGCTGGCTGCCTTTGCGGAGCCCGACGGTGCCGTATTCGATGCCGATGGTCCAGACCTGGTCGGCCCAGCCGGTCACCAGTTCTCTGGTGCGCTCTGGCCGCGCGTCGGTGGTCAGGTCGAAATCGGGTGACGTGCGGCCAAGGAAGGCATCCCGGACCGGGCCGCCTACCAGCGCGAGCTCGTGACCGGCTGCGGTAAACAACTCGCCCAGCTCAGTGACGCGCGGCGACAAGGCAGCCAGCACCGCCGCTGCGGCCTGTAGTTGGCGGTTAGTCATCGGATCTCGTTCAGGCACGGGGATTGAGACTAGGTCCTGCGCGTAGCCTGTGGGAAACGGAAAGCAGTGCACCCCAGGGGCTGTCGGCAGGATACTGCCGGGCATAACCAGCGGCGATGACCGTCGCGGGCCTTCCCTAGGTACTCGGCTCGCCGCAATAACATTCTCGGCAGACCGCTGCCGGGCTTGGCGTCACCCGCGACGCCCGCAACGGCGGCTTCAGACGGTCGCCCCGGCCCGCGCTACGGGTCGGAGCCCTGGCAGCGACGCGACAGGCTGGTGGAGATGGCACGACGGGCTCTCGGCGCCCTGGCGGCCATCCTTGCGCTGCCGGCGATCGCGCTGCCGGCCGCGCTGGCCGCACCGGCCGCGGCGGCGACCGCACAGGCCAGCCAGTCGCCGACCGTCACCATCACCGGCGTCAGTCCGCAGTGGGCCGGACCCGGCACGGCGGTGACTGTCAGCGGCATCGTGACGAACAGTTCGCCGGTGGAGCGGCGTCTCATCGTCCAGCTGCTCGACTCCCCCACCCCGGTCAGCAGCGTCGCTGAGCTGCAACAGGGCGCGGCCGGCAACTACGCGCTGGCCAATCTGATCCTGCCTACCGCGACGTGGGAGTCTGGCCTGCTCAAGCCGGGCGCGACCGCGACCTGGTCCATCCGGCTGTCGACCAACGCCATGGCCATGACCAGCTTCGGGGTGTACCCGATCGGAGCTCAGCTTGAGGATTCCTTCGGCAGCCCGCTCAACTGGACCGAGAGCTTCCTGCCCTACGTGCCGGCCAAGAAGGGGCCCTACGGCAGCACGCTGCCTGCCGCGCAAAAGATCGCGTGGGTGTGGCCCCTGATCGACCAGCCGCTGCTTGACGAGCCATGGCAGCACTCGTGCAGCGGCGCGCAGGCAGCCGCCCTCGCCCAGAGCCTGACCAGCGGGGGACGACTGGGCCAGCTCCTCAACGCGGCCGCCACCCCGGTCGGCGCCGCCGTCACGGCCGCGGCGGCTGCGCAGGCGGTCCCGTCGCACCCTGGCCACCCGTCGACGTCGGTCTCGCCCGAGGACCAGCAACCCGAGAGCCTCGCCAGCAACGACGGGGTGACCTGGGCGGTCGACCCCGCCCTCGTTGCCAATGTCGCCGCCCTCGCCCAGTGTGGCGCCAAGCAGCCGCACTGGGCCCAGGCGGCCTCGACGTGGCTCAGCAAGCTCAAGACAGCGACCGCCGGACAGGCGACGTTCGCGACGCCGTACGGCGACCCCGACGTTGCCACTCTCATCGGAGCCGGCCTTGGGGCCGACGTCCAGCGCTCGTTCACCTACGGCCGAGCGCAGGCAAGCCAGGTCCTCGGCCGAAGCCTCAGCCCCGCACCGCCTGATACGCAGCCGACGGCACAGCAGCAGGCGGCCGGCCTGGCCTGGTCGGCCGATCCCCAGGTCAGTTACAGCACGCTGGAGAGCCTGGCGGCGGTCGATGACATCGGGACTGTCCTGCTCAGCAGCTCGGCGTTCCCTGCCGAGCAGGACTCGGTGCTGCGGACGCTTGACGGCAATGGCAGCTACCTGAACGTGCTGCTCGCCAACGACTCGCTGACGAGCCTGCTGGGAACCGCGACGAGCGCACCGGGCTCGGGCTTCGCGGTGGCTCAGGAGTTCCTGGCCGAGACGGCGATAATGGCGCAACAGGACCCGGCCGCGCCCATCATCGTCGCACCGCCGCAGCGCTGGCAGCTGCCTGCGGGCCTGGCCGCTAACCTGCTCAGGACGACGGCGTCAGCGCCCTGGCTGAGCCCGGCGAGCCTGACATCGCTGACAAGCGCGAAGAGCATTCCCACCGTGCAGTGGCCCACCTCCGTCAGCCAGCCCACCGTCAGTCAGGCCGAACTCGGCCCGCTCAACACGCTCGACCGCGACGTCAGGCAGCTACAGCAGCTGCGGGCCCAGCCAGACCCGGACCTGTACCTGGCTGTGTCGACTGTCGAGTCGTCCGCGTACGAGGGCCGATTCAAGACCTCAGCACTTGCCATGATCGCGACGCTGAGCAAGCTCATCGGCCAGCAGCAGCAGAAGGTGCATATCGTCGCCGCGAACCGGATCACCCTCGGCGGCCTGCGTGGCTCGGTGCCGGTGTCGGTCGACAACACGCTCGGCTACGCGGTGCGAGTCGGGCTTCAGCTGAGCTACGACGCGATTGGCGGAGCGAAGGTAGCGGCGGTGGCGCCAGGTGTGCTCACGGTGCCTGCGCGCACCGCGGAAACAGTCAAGCTGCGGTTCTCGGCGTCACAGACGGGCTCGACCACCATCTCCATGACGCTTGCTGATG
>JASHOE010000171.1 GCA_030041275.1 Streptosporangiaceae bacterium | reverse complement strand
ACGGCCCGGCGGTCTATAACATCACCGACGACGAGCCCGCCCCGATGCGCGACTGGCTTCCAGCGCTGGCCGAGGCGCTGGGTGCCAAGCCTCCCCGCCGTGTGCCCGAATGGGCCGCCCGGCTGATGATGGGATCCGCTCTGGACATGCTCACGCACGCCCGTGGCGCAGCGAACGCGAAAGCGAAAAAGGAGCTTCGCTGGACAGCCCGCTACCCGACCTGGCGGGAAGGCTTCCGGACGATCCGGGTATAAGGAAACGCACACAGGCTCTCCCGCTCGGCGCTTCAGGCGCTCACCTGCCAACGTCTAGCAAACCCCGCGCTCCGGGCCGGGCACGAGACCGTGCCGTGCCGGGCAGTCGCCATGAAGGTGACAGGTTGGCGTTTGGACCACTCCGAGCCCCGCCAGATTTGCTGGTAACGGACCTGGTCGGACTGCCGCGCCGTGGCTTGGAGCCGAAGTCGGCGCGGCCGATTCGGGAGGCGCATTCGCCACGAGCGTCGCAGGCCTGATCAGCGTCAGCTCTCGGTCGCGGACCTGGACCCAGACAGTTGTAGCTCGGTTCGCCCGTTATGATCCGTTCCGGCTCTCGCCCTGCCGCGGGCGCGAGCGAGCAGAACTGCTGGGAGAAGGTCTCCGCCATTAGCCGTCCGATCCGGTTGGCTCGATCCGGAAGTTCTGCGCCATGTCGTCGGCGATGGAGATGGCCACCTTGGTGAACGCCATGTCGCTCCAGGTTGTGATCATCATCACTGCCTGCGTCGACTCCGGCGGGCAGATGACCCAGGCCAGCTCCTCCACGATCCGGCTTCGTCGTTTGGACGGCTCGAGCTTGCGCAACCGGTGTACACGAAGTGCCGGGCCGGCCGGCACCTCCGTCTCGGTCATCTCGCTCTCTCCGATGGAGCGCTCGTCGGGTCCGGAGATCTCCCTCGCCCGTTGTAGAGTCATCGGGCCTACTACGGGATCTTCGCCCACTAGGTAGATCTGCGCCTCGGCGCGCGGCGGTATGCGAGTGAAGTCCGGATAGAAGAAGAGCGCGGCCGTGGCGGGAAGATTCCCTCTCCTGAAATAGTCGACGTATAACTCCAGGCACTTGGCGAGCGCGCGGACGTGTTTGCCGCGGGTATCTGGGCCGAGCAGCTCGGCGGCCTTCTGCCCGCACCACTGGCTGGGATCGTCGCCTGTGAGCGCCGGGGCATCAAGCCTGACGGTGAGGTTCACCGGCAGATAGATCACCGGCTTCCACTGCAGTTCGGTCAACGGTCCCACCTCAGAGTCGTCGGGATAGCGTGCTCAGTGTCGAAGCGAGGGCCGATGGCCGCAAAGGTAAGCAGCAGCTGCGACCCGTTGTGTCGCACCGGCGCGAACGCCTGGACCGTGGCTGCTGCAGAGCCGTCGTCCCACCCGGCACGCGGCAGCATCGGCGCGAACCCAGCCATGCGGCCCGCCGACCTGGCGGCGTTGCAGGCCAGCCTGACTGAGCTACTGGCGGGCAAGTCCTGGCGCAACTGCGGGAGTGCGTCAGCAGTGCAGACCAGCAGTCTGGCCATCACGGCTCCGACACGATCCAGGCGATCTCTTTGAACAGCTTGTTCCGAGACCGCCCCGCCGTTGGGGACGCGCGACTCTCACCGTAGATAACACCGTGCGTCGCTCCTCGCGCTCAAACGCGCCCTGGAGAGTAGGGCCAACGGGTCCATCCTGACCCGGCTGGACTGCGCCGGGCTGGGCAGCCCGGCGCTCAGCCGCCTGCCCAGCCCAGCTACATGCGGACAACCGTGCCGCGGCCTTGCACCCAGCTCGCGGACAGCTCGAGCAAGGAGAGAGCGTAACGGCAAGCGGGAACCGCAGCGACCCGATGCCAGCGCAAAAGCGATCCGTGGGGGGCGTGCCGCCTGGGCTGGCATCAGCGGCTATCACCGCAACGACGGTAAAAAACTCCGAGGCCGTTAGCAAGAGCCAATCTGGGTCAAAAAGGATGGTCCATTCCTGCGCTGGGCGGCGCAAACGGGTCCGCCATCCGCCGGACCGTGCACCTGTCCCGACACGCCCACGACAGCGGCGCTGGGCGTTCCTCCTCCTCGCGCAGCGGACCGACTTCGGCAGGGCCGGCCGGCGATCCCAGCCATGCCGCTGCCGACGATGACGTGAGAGACGCGCTTGCCCTGCCTGGTCCGCCGCGCCACGGCCGCGCGACTCCGTATTCCAGATCGTCAGGACGCGCGACGACCGCGGCTGCGCTTCCCCAGTCTTCGGACATTGATCGCATGCGACCTGTCTTCCTCGCCATCCGCTGCCAGGCGCTTCACGACGCGACATAGGGCCACCGCATGCCTTCATCGACTCACGAGCCACTCAACCGTGCTCCCTCGGCGACATCACTTCGCGGCGACGACAGCTAGCAGCACGCGAAACGGACTATCGATGCGCGGGCAAGCCATGCCGGTGGGTGCCACAGGCCCGGCCTCGCGGGATTGATCCGGCACGGTCGACGCGCAGCATCATCCATCCGACCGCCTCACGGGAGAGGGCTACCGGTTAGGAATGGCCCAATTTCTTACTACCGGATTGGCTCTAAGCGATGGCAGGGGTGCGCGGGCAACATGGTAAGCGCTTCCGTAAACGCTTACGGAGCTTCCCGGAACGGGCGCAGCATCGAGAGTGGCGGTGCAGGTGGACACAGTTACTGGCGCAGCCCAGCCGACTCAGTCGGCTCAGCCGAGCGTGCAAGTGCAGTCGGCTAGCCCGATCCAGCCCACTCAGCCGCCGACGATCTACGACGTTGCCAGGATCGCGGGGTTGTCGATCGCCTCGGTATCGCGAGTGCTCAACGGGCAGGGCAACCCGCGAGCGGACACCAGGCAGCGGGTCCTGCTGGCCGTGGAAGAGCTCGGATTTGTGCCTGACGGCGCCGCCCGGGCACTCAGCGCCCGCCTCAAGGAGGTCATAGGCGTAGTCCTGCGGCGGCCGCAGGGGCGTGACGCCAGCATCTTCGCTGACGAGGACGAGAACCTCCAGTTCCCTGACATGATCAACCGGGGCATGGAGATCGTGGCCCAGAGGCACGGCTTCGATCTCCTGATCAGGTCGGTGGACCTCGACGAGCCGGATGCTGGCCGGCAGATATTCGCGCTGGCGCGCAAGAGCGACGGGCTCATCCTGCACGACAAGGTGCTGTCGCCCGAGCAACTCGACCTGCTCTCGCGTCAGGTGCCTGTCGTGACCATCGCCGGCGAGCCCACGGAGACGACCGCGAACGTTCACGGCGACAACCAGGGTGGCATGCGCGACCTCGCACGCCACCTGATCTTCGATCACAGCTACCGGGTGATCGCCTACGTGGCCGGGCACGAGGGCAGCCCGGACAGCATGATCCGCGGCGAGGCACTGGCGCAGGAGGTCACCAGGGCCGGCGTGCGGCTCCTGACCGGCGAGGAGTGGCGCGGCGGCTACCAGGCGGCCGGCGGGGCGCAGGCCATCGAGCGGCTCATTGCCGCCGGCACCGAACTGCCGCGCGCCATCGTCTGCGCGAACGACCAGTCCGCAATCGGCGTTCTGCACGCACTGGCACTACGCGGGATCTCCGTTCCCGGCGAGGTCGCGGTGACCGGATTCGACGACATCCCGGTGGCGCGGCATCTGCGCCCGCAGCTCACCAGCGTGCGCCAGTCGATCCAGGACCTGGGGGCGACCGCCTTCGAGACCGTGTACGGCATGATCGGCCGCAGTCCGGACAGCGGCGACAACGCCCGCGGGCGGGATATCGCGCTGCCGACCAGGCTTATCCGACGCGAGTCCTGCGGTTGCGACCAGAAGTCCCAAGCCCAGATGAGCATCGAGAGGGCCGCATAGATGGCAGCGTTTGCAAAGAGGGCCGGTTAAGTGCGTGCGATTGTCCGGCGGCTCTTTTTCTATTTGGTGACAGCGGTCGTCGCGATCAGCCTGGATTTCCTGGTACCCCGGCTGATACCCGGCAACCCGCTGGAAGCGATCTTGTCCAAGATGCAAGGCCAGGTTTCGCCGGCCAGCATCCACGCGATGGAGATACAGCTCGGCATCAAAGCCAGCGGCAGTCTGTGGAGCCAGTACATCCACTACTGGAGCAACGTCCTGCACGGCAACCTAGGCGTGTCGGTGGGAAACGGCTTCTTCCCGGTCACTTCTGTCATCCGGCAGGCATTGCCGTACACGCTCGGGCTTATCGGCGTGGCCACGGTGATCAGCTTCGTGCTGGGCACGGCGGTCGGCGCCATCGTCGCGTGGAAGCGAGGGAGCAGGCTCGACAGCCTGCTCCCGGTTGTCACGTTCTTCCAGGCCGCACCGTACTTCTTCCTCGCGTTCCTGGTTGTCGCGCTGTTCGCCGTCAAGCTCGGCTGGTTCCCATCCGAACGGGCCGCGAACCTCGGCGACTTCCCCGCGTTCACCTGGACATATATCAGCGACGTGCTCGACCACGCGGTACTGCCCGCGTTCACGATCGTGCTTGCCTCGGCGGCTGGCTGGATCGTGGGCATGCGCAACGTGATGCTCACGACGATGGACGAGGACTATGTGCTGATCGCCGCGGCCAAGGGACTGTCTAAGCCGAGGGTGATCTGGTACGCGGCCCGAAACGCCATCCTGCCGAGCGTGTCCGGATTCGCGCTCGCGATTGGCTTCATCGTGTCCGGCTCGCTGCTGACCGAGATCGTGTTCAGCTATCCGGGCCTCGGCTCACTGCTAGTGCAGGCGGTAGACAACAGCGACTACGCGCTGATGCAAGGCCTGTTCCTGATCATCACCCTCGCGATGCTCGTGGCCAACCTCATCGCCGACTTCGTCTACGTCTTCCTCGATCCCCGGACCCGGCAGGAGGCCTGAGCAATGGCGGCAGGCATCGGCGCCGACGAGGTCACGCGCAGCGGGCCACTGCCCAGAACCCCCCTACCAGGCAAACCCGGACGGCGGCAGCATGCACTGCGGCTTCCACGCTCCCCGAAGATCATCACAGGCCTGGCGATCCTGGTGTTCTTCGTGCTCTGGGCCATCATCGGGCCGTTCGTCCGCCCGTACAGCCCGGACCAGAGTTTCCAGAACGCGACCACTCCGCTGGCGCCGTCGGCTGCGCACTGGCTCGGCACCACGCAGGCGCAGCAGGACGTGTTCTCCCAGATGCTGGTCGGTGGCGGCGACATGCTGCTGGTGTCCCTCACCGCTGGAGTGATCGCCACGGCGCTGTCGGTGGTGATCGGCGTGACAGCCGGTTACCTCGGCGGCCTGGCCGACGACCTGCTTTCGATGCTTGCGAATATCTTCCTGGTCATGCCCGCGCTGCCGTTGCTGGTGATCCTTTTCGGGTTCCTCGGCAAGGCTGGCGGCAACGATCTATTTCTTATCGGCTTCATTATTTCCGTAACGGGCTGGGCCTGGGGAGCCCGCGTGCTCCGGGCGCAGACGCTCTCGCTGCGCAGCAGGGACTATGTCGATTCCGCCCGGACTATCGGCGAGCGGCGATCGCGGATCATCTTCACCGAGATCCTCCCAAACCTGACGCCGATCGTCGCCAGTTCGTTCCTGTTTACCGTCCTGTATTCGGTCGGCACCTACACGGCCATGACGTTCCTCGGGCTGGTCAACCCGAACTGGAACTGGGGCGGCATCCTGTACTACGCCGCCGGCGACAACGCGGAGGTTACCGGGTACTGGTGGTGGTACATCCCGCCCGGGCTCGCAGTAGCGCTGCTCGGCACAGCGCTGGTGCTGTTGAACTTCGGCATCGACGAGTTCATCAACCCGCGGCTGCGGGCGGCCGGGCTCACCCGGCGCTCCGGTACCCGGCGGGCCGGGCGCAAGCTGCGCAGCCAGCAGTTCGGCCTGACGCCAGTGATTCGCGAGGGTGACCAGGCATGAACGGCGAGCGGATTCTCGAGGTTCGCGGCCTCTGCGTGGACTACGGGCAGGGACCCGGTGCTGTGCACGCGGTCACCGCCGCTTCCCTCACGCTGCACAAGGGCGAGGTGCTAGGCATTGCAGGCGAGAGCGGCAGCGGCAAGTCCACGTTCGCCCTGGCCTCGACCAGGCTGCTGCGGCCGCCAGGTGTTATCACGGGCGGCTCGGCCCGCATGTACTTCGAGGACGGATCGGTCGTCGATCTGCTCGAGGCCGACTACGACGTCCTGCGGGTGCTGCGCTGGTCGCAGGTATCCCTGGTGCTGCAGAGCGCGATGAACGCCCTCAACCCGGTGATGACGATTCGCGCGCAACTCACCGACGCGCTCGCGGCGCACGAGCGCGAGATATCCCGGCAGGAGCGCCGGGCCAGGGCTGCGGAGCTGCTGGATATGGTTGGCATCAGCAGCGACCGGCTGACGAGCCATCCGCATGAGCTCTCGGGCGGCATGCGGCAGCGTGTCATGATCGCCATGGCGCTTGCCCTGCGCCCGCAGGTCGTCATCATGGACGAGCCCACTACGGCGCTCGATGTTGTCACGCAGCGGGAGATCCTCGAGGAGCTCAAGAACCTGCGGGACAGGTTCGGGTTCGCCATCATCTTCATCACTCACGACCTGTCGCTGCTCATCGAAATCGCGGACTCGATCGCGGTCATGTACGCCGGCAAGCTGGTAGAACGGGCGCCGGCTGACGCGCTGTTCCACGCTCCGCGGCACCCGTACACGCTCGGCCTGCTGAGCTCGTTCCCGCCGCTGCACGGTCCGCGGACCCCGATGACCGGTATTCCGGGCTCGCCGCCTGACCTGCGGTCGGTGCCGGCCGGCTGTGTGTTCCACCCGCGCTGCCGTTTTGCCTTCGACCGGTGCACGGTGGACGTGCCGTCGCTGGCCGTCGTAGGTGGTCGCCCGGACCGGGTTGCGGCGTGCTGGCTGCACGACCGCGACAAGCCCGTGCCCGCTGAAGTGGCAGCTCCGGAGCCAGACGAGGCGGCGTGGGCAGCGAGCACGCCAGGTCCCGAAGAGCCGGTTCAGCAAGGGAGTACGGCATGACCGCGCCCGACCTGGCAGTGTCTGGCACGACCACCGCCGTGCTGGAAGCGCGCGGCCTCACCAAGCACTTCCCTGTGCACGGGTCGGCGCGCGGCGCCCGGATGAGGCGCTTCCGCGGATCCGCACCGGTGGTACATGCGGTCGACGACGTGTCGCTTGCGTTGCGCGCCGGGCGGGTGACGGCGGTGGTCGGGGAGAGCGGATCGGGCAAGTCCACGCTGGCCCGGATGCTGGCCAGGCTGATCGCGCCGACTGCTGGCGAGCTGCTGCTCGACGGGCATCCGGTGGCGCACACCGGGGGGCGGCGGCTCGACTATGCCAAGGCCGTGCAGATGGTGCTCCAGGATCCGTTCGCGTCACTGAATCCAGTGCACGACGTGCACTACCACCTGAGCCGGCCGTTCAGGGTGCACGGTCTCGCCGGGCCGGGTGCTGACCTGGACGGCAAGATCGCAGCGGTGCTCGAGCGCGTGGCGCTGACGCCTGCGGACTTG
>JASHOE010000170.1 GCA_030041275.1 Streptosporangiaceae bacterium | reverse complement strand
TGATTGATGACCTCCACGCACGACTCCAGGTAGCCCCGGTACTGCCCGACCGTCCAGTCCGGGAAGAACTGCCAGGACGTCGCGAACTCCGGCTCGTCGATCTGCACGATGAACCCGGCGTCGGTGACCGCCTGGTACTCCTCGTGCACCACCTCAGCGACCGCCATCATGTACTCCTCCTCCGAGGAGTAGTACTCGTTGCGTGCTCCCGCGCCCAGGCTCAGCGGCCCGAGCGCCGCCACGAACCCCTCAACCTCGTCGCTCTTACCAGCCAGCGCCTTGCGTAGTGCGTCCACGTCGGCCTGGATCGCTGCCTGCCCGACATAGCTCACCGGACCGGTGGCCACCCGCTCGGTCTTAGGCTCCGGCGGCCGGCCCGGCTTGAAGTACCCAGGTCGCACCGGCCCGCCTGACCCCTGCAGCCAAAGACCTGACTCGTAAAAGCCAGGGAACAGCCGCCTCTCCCGGCCGCCGACGCCATCCCGCTTGGGTGGCTTCGCCGGATCGATCGGCAGCACTTCCCAGCCGGTAACGCGCTGGTGGATGTAGCCGGCGTAGCTACCACCGCCGGCCGCCTTCACATACTCGCCGTCGTTGATGACGTCCACGCCGCAATCCAGCTGGCGGTCCACCACGTACTGCACCGCGCCCGGCAGCTCCGCCGCAACCTCCGCCGTCACGACGGGGCCCTGCTGAAGCAGCGCGTCGAACGCCGCCGGCCGCGGCAGGTTCCCGCCGTGTGTCGACCGGATCCGGCCGGTGCTGTGCTTCATCTCTGTCGTCCTCTCGCTGCGTTTAGGTGATACGCCTGGTGAACTTCTGAATCTGATGGGCCGCTGCCTCCTCCGGTGCCACGCCATTGGCCCTGACCCCGAAGGTGTAGGAGACCTCGCACACGTACAGGTCACCGTGGGAGTCGACGGCGATGCCATGCGGTGCGATGAAGTTGCCCGGCGCGGTCCGGCTCACCGTACTGGCGCCCCACCGGGCCACGATGAAGCCATGACGGTCGAAGATCGTCACCCGGCCCGGCCGGTCTTCTGGCATGAACCCGTGCGTGAACGACCCCTTGCCCTCAGGGCGCCACAGCTCGGCAACGTAAGCGAATCCGTCGGCGTCCACGGCTACGTGGCAGGGCCGCTGCACGTCCGTCCACTGCGTCAGGTACCCGCCGTCGGGGTCGAAGACCTGAATCCGGTCGTTCTCCCGGTCACACACGAGCACCCGGTCGTCGGGGTCCACTGCGATGCCGTGCGGCAGGTGGAACTGGCCGGCGCCGATCCCCACCTCGCCCCAGGACATGATCAGGTCCCCGTCGGCGGCGAACACGTGAACCCGGCAGTTGCCGTAGCCATCCGAGACGTAGATCCGCCCGGCCGAGTTGATGGCCAGGTTCGTGCACCCGTTGAACGGCGGACCGGGCCGCTCCACGGTCTCCACGTTGTGCACGATGAACCCGCCGCCCTGCCGGTGACCGGTATCCGATGGCTCGCCAGGATGGCCGAGCGTCAGCAGCAGCTTCCCGTCCGGCGAGAACTTCCGCACCGAGTGGTCACCGTTGTCGACGGTCCAGACCGAGTCATCCGGGCCGACCGTCAGCCCATGCGGATTGGTGAGGTGCTCCGCCCCCCAGGCAGTGAGGAACGTGCCATCCCGCTCATACACCAGAACGTTCGAGTCGTACCGGGTCAGCAGGTACACCCGATCCTGCGAATCGGTGTCAACCGCGGACACGTCCTTGTGCGAGATGCCCGCGGGAAGCTGCTCCCACTGCGAATCGACGTCATATCTGAATTCGCCGGCCTGCCGTGCCGTCGAGTCTCCACGCATGGTGGCGATGTCCTTCCGCTAGCTGGCCGCGATTTCGCTGGCCGCGGCGCGCTCGGTGGTGGACCGCGGCGCCAGCGCCTCGATCTCGGTGACCACGTTGATCAGCGCCGGGCCCTTGCTCGCGAGCGCCTTCTCCAGCGCCGACTCGAAGTCCGATGCCTTGGTGACGGTGAGCCCGAGCACGCCCATGGACTCAGCGACCGCGGCGAAGTCGGTGTCGCGGAAGTGCCACAGCTCGCCGTGCCGACCGTGCAGAGAACCGCCATAGGCGCGGCTGTAGACGTTGATCTCCTGGTTGAGGGAGCGGTTGTTATTCACCACGGTGACCGCCGGGATCTTCCATCTGGCCGCGGTCTCCAGCTCGCCGATGTGGTACCAGAGCCCGCCGTCGCCGGTCCACAGAACCACCGGGCGGCCCGGCTCCGCGACCTGCGCGCCAAGGGTCGCCGGCAATCCCCAGCCGAGGGACCCGGCCGCGCGGATGAAGCCCTGGCCGGGTTTGGTCAGATCGACCATTCCGCCGGTCCACATGCCGGAATGGCCAGTGTCGGTGACGAGCAGCGCGTCGTCAGGCAGGTGGCGAGTGAACTCGGCGGCCAGCCGCTCCGGCCGGATCGGCTCAGCGTCTGAGGCCATCACCTCGGCGTACTGGGCACGCCACCGCCGGACGATGTCCTGCGCGCGCCGCAGCCAGACCAGCCTGTGCTCGCTGCCGTCCGGTTCAGCGGCCGCGGCGAGGTCGGCCAGCCCAAGCTTGGCGTCGGTGACGAGTCCGAGCGTGTCAGGGTAGTGCCTGCCGAGCTCACTGGCGTCGATGTCGAGCTGGATGACCTTGGTGCTGACCGGCGGGATCTGCCAGTTCAGTGTCACCTGGTTCCCGGTCTTGCTGCCGACGTAGAGGACCAGGTCGGCCTCGAGCAGCACCTGGTTGGCGCTCGCCCTGGCGTACACGCCCGGTACGCCGACGTTGAGCGGATGGTCGCCGGGCAGCTGGTCCTTCGCGTTGAGCGAGGTGGCCACTGGGATGTTGAGCCTCTCGGCGAGAGCGCGCAACTCGGCGCTTGCCCCGGAGGCACGCACGCCGCCGCCGGCCACGATCACCGGGCGGCTGGCCGTTGCGAGCAGCCGCACCGCCGCTGCGATCGACTCGTTTGGGGCGCGCGTCCGGTAGGCAGGCACAACAAACGGCTGCGCGTCAGGCACCGGCACGTCCACGTCGCCGTCCTCGACGTCCTCACCGGAGTGGCCGAAGACCTCCAGATGGGTGGGGCCGGGCTGACCGGCGACCGATATCGCGAACGCTTGCGCCAGCAGGTCAGGCAGCCGGCCCGAGTCGGTCACCTGTGCGCTGAACTTTGTCACCGGCTTGAACAGCGGGAAGTCCTCTATCTCCTGGTAGTAGTTCCGGCCGCGGCTCCAGTTGTAGGGGCCGCCGGTCAGAGCGAGCACCGGAGAGCAGCCGAGGTAGGGGTCCCGGAGCCCGGCCGCTAGGTTGGCGGCGCCGACGGTCTGCGCCATGCAGACGCCAGGGCGGCCGGACGCGCGCGCGTAACCGTCGGCCATGTACACGGCGGCCTTCTCGCCGTGAGTGAGCACCCGGCTGATGCCGGTGTGCGCCTCCATCTCATACAGCGCCCTGCTCAGGATCGTCGGCACGAAGAACACCGCGGTGACCCCGTAGGCCTCCAGCGTTCGGGCCAGGTAGTCTGCGCCATTCAGCTTCGTCGTTGTCATGGTCGTCTTCTCTTCTCCTGCGCAGAGTTCCGGAACGGGGTCGTCGGTGGTGCCGCTAGGTACGCAGCGGTCGGAATCTGGGCAGCGCCATGCCGTCGCTGGTGTCCTGGAAGACGACCTCGACGGGCAGACCAACCCGCAGGTCCGCGCCGCCTGCCTCGACGATGTTGGTCATCAGCCGGGGACCCTCGTCGAGTTCGACGTACGCCAGCACGAACGGCGGCAGCCCCTGGTAGGCGCCCTCACCGCGATGGTTGACGGTGTAGCTGTAGATGGACCCGCGACCGGATACCTCGAACCACTCGGTGTGCAGGCTCGAGCATTGCGGGCAGATGGCACGCGGATACCAGATGAGGCTGTCGCAGTCTTCGCACCTTTTCACGAGCAGCCGGCCATCGGCGGTCGCTGCCCAGAACTCCCGCGTCTCGGCGTTGACCGGCGGCGCTGGCGCGGGCAGCGGCGGAACAGGCGCGTTCACGCGTCCTCCCGGCCCAGGATGAGGGTGGCCGCGACAGAGCGGGTACCCAGCGACCCGCCGTTGCCGTTGACCAGCGCGATCTCGCAGTCGCGCACCTGCACCGGCTTATTGGCCTCGCCGCGCAGCTGCCGGACCGCCTCGATGACCTTGGTCATGCCACCCCGGTTCACCGGGTGGTTGTTGCAGAGCCCACCGCCGTCGGTGTTGAACGGCAGCCGGCCGTCCGGCGCCAGCAGCGCACCGTCCGCCACGAACGCGCCCCCCTTGCCCTTCTCGCAGAAGCCGAGATCCTCGATCGACTGCAGCACCGTGATCGTGAACGAGTCGTAGATCGAGGCATAGTCGACATCCGCTGGCGTCACCCCGGCTTCATCGAACGCGCGCGGTCCTGACCACACCGCACCTGTATGCGTCAGGTCGATGCGGCCGCCCCCGGTCAGCTTCGGCGACTCGCCGTGACCGAGCACCTTGACGGTCTGCCGCGAAAGGTCAGCAGCCACCTCCGGCGCGACCACCACCAGCGCGCCGCCGCCGTCGCTGATCACGCAGCAATCCAGCCGGTGCAGCGGGTCGCTGATCATCGGCGAGTCCAGCACCTCCTCGATGGTGACCGGCTTCGGCAGCATCGCGTGCGGGTTGTGCTGGGCATGCTGCGACGCCGCGACCTTGATCGCCGCCAGCTGCGCGCTCGTCGTGCCGAACTCGTGCATGTGCCGCCGCGCGGCCAGCGCGTACATCGACACCGTCGTCGGCCCGAACGGCTGCTCAAACCCCGCCTCCGGCGAGGCCGCGGAGCTCGACGGCCGCTGCATCGGCTGCGACCGCGGCAGGCCCGCCAGCGTGATCAGCGCAACCCGGCACTTCCCGGTCGCAATGGCGGCCGCCGCGTGGCCGACATGAGCCACGTACGACGACCCGCCTGTCTCGCTCGAGTCGGCATACCGCAGCCGTGTCAGTCCCAGATAATCGGCCATCGATACCGGACCGAAGCCCGGGGAGTCGCCAGCGCAGAAGAACCCGTCCACGTCGCTCAGGGTCAGGCCCGCGTCGGCGAGAGCGCCCAGCGCAACTTCCGCATGGACCTGGGCGATCGACTTGTCGGGGATCTTCCGCTCGGGGTGCTCGTACGCACCGGCAATGTTGGCCTTACCGCGAATGCTCACGCTCCGCTCCCCGCGATGGCCTTACCGGAGTCCGGCGCGTGCTGCCCGACATAGCTCGCGACCAGCAGGGACGGATCCCTCAGCAAGCGCTCGCCGGTCTCGTGCAGGACAATGTCGCCGTGTGACAAGACGTAGCAGCGGTCGGCGATCTCCGTCGCCAGCTGGACGTGCTGCTCGACCAGCAGCACCGCGCAGCCGCTCTCCTGGGCGTAGGTGCGCACCACCGGCAGCAGCCGCTCGACGAGCAGCGGCGCAAGGCCGAGGCTGAGCTCGTCCATCAGCAGCAGCTTCGGACGCCGCCCGAGGGCGCGCCCGACCGCGAGCATCTGCTGCTCACCACCGGACAGCAGGCCGGCCCGTCGGTCCTGCAACGGCTCAAGCGCCGGAAAGTACTCGTACACGACTGCCGGGTCGATGTGCTCGCCGCGGTAGCCGAGCCGGAAGTGCTCGGCTACGGTCAGGCCGTAGAAGATCCCCCGCCCCTCCGGCACATGCGCGATACCAGCGCGGGCCCGCAGGGTCGGCGACTGCTTCGCGAGATCGGCGCCGGCGAAGGAGACCGTGCCGCGGGTTGGGCGGATGATTCCGGAGATGACCCGCAGCGTCGTGGTCTTTCCCGCGCCGTTAGGGCCGAACAGCGCGACCACCTCGCCCGTGCCCACGGTGATGCTGATGTTCCTGATGACCTCGGCGCCTGCATAGCCCGCGGACAGGTCGTGGACGCTCAGGACCGTGTCGCTCACAAGATCGCCTTTCCGCTCTGCCCGGCCGGTGCAGGCTCGCTACCGGCTGCCTCCGGCCCGGCCGCCTCCGTTACCGTTGCCACGCCACCCAGGTAGGCGGCCAGCACCTTCTCATTGGCGCGCACCTCGGCGGGCGCGCCGTGGGCCAGCACGCGGCCGAAGTCAATCACGTAGACGTAGTCGCACACGTTGAGCACCAGAGCCATGTCGTGGTCGACGAGCAGCATCGCCACGCCCTCGTCCACGACCCGACGCAGGCGGCGGCCAAGATCGAAGCTTTCGTTAGTGTCCAGGCCGGAGGCAGGCTCATCGAGCAGAATCAGCTTCGACTGGCCGGCCAGCGCGCGGGCGACACCGACCAGCTTCCGCTTGCCCTGCGGAAGCTCGCTTGGCATTCGGCCGGCGACCTCCTCGAGCTCGAGGATCCTGATCGCCTCCTCCACCGCGGCCTGAGTCGGCTGGCGCCGGCCGAGCACGATCTGCGCCAGCGTCCCTAGCGTGCTCGGCCGCCGGGACGCGACGACGCAGTTTTCCTGGACGCTCAGATCATCGAACAGTTCCAGGGTCTGCCATGTCCTGGCCAGCCCTAGGTGCGACCGGACGTGCGGCGGCTCCGCGGAGATGTCCCGACCGTTCAGTACTACCGTGCCGGTGGCCGGCACGAAGCCGGTGACGGCGTCGATGAGCGTCGTCTTCCCGGCGCCGTTCGGGCCGATGAGGCCGACAAGCTTTCCTGGCGGCACTTCGAGATCGACGTCCACCAGAGCCTTGACCGAGCCGAAGCTCACGCTGATCTTGCTGGCTTCCAGGACCGCGGTCATGATGCCACCTTCGCCTCGTCCATGCCTTCCACCAGCGCTGGGCTCACCTGCGGGCCCGGACGCCGCCGGAGGAAGGGCGGCAGCGGGATAGCGGGCTTACCGCCATAGAACGTGGCGGTCGCGATACCCTCCGGCCGCTGCACCAGCGTGAGAATGAGCAGCGCGCCGCCTACCAGCGTGAACCACTCGCCCTGGAGGCCGAACCAGTCGAGCAAGGCGTATGCGGAGATGCTGCCGATGAAGATCATCCCGCCCCAGACGGCGCCTGCGACGGTCGAGATTCCGCAGATGTACGCGAACGCGATCAGCGCTAGCGACGTCGCCGTGTCGTAGCTCGTCGGCGTGATCGAACTGTAGGCATAAGCCAGCAGCACGCCGCCAATTCCGGCCACGCCAGCCGAGATCGCGAAGCCCAGCAGCTTGGTCTGCCGGACGTTGATGCCGGCCGCCGCCGCGGCCCGTTCGTTCGCGCGGACCGCGAGCATGTCCTGGCCGAGCGCGCTGCGCCGCAGGTTAGACACCAGCAGCCCGACGATGACCACGACGATCAGCACGAACCAGCCGAACAGCGGGCTCGGCTCGGCACCGAAGATCCCGTGCACTGAGGCATTCGGCCCCCACTGCCAGCCGAACAGCGACGGGGCCGGCACGGGCGAGCCCTTGAGGCCGCCGCCCCAGGTGGTGTTGCCGAAGCCGAAGTTCTCGATCGCAACCGCGGCAGCCAGGGTCACGACCGCGAGGCTCACGCCGCGCACCCGCAGCGCTGGAATCCCGCAGAACAGCCCGAGCAGCACCGCGATGATCACGCCCAGGATCGGTGCCCATGGGAAGCCGATGCCGAAGTTCGTCGCGAAGTGCGACACGGCAAACCCGGCCGCGCCGCCGAGGGCGAACTGCACGATGGAGACCTGCCCCAGGTAGCCGGTGATGATCACGACGGACAGCAGGAAGACCACCATGACCAGCGAGACGTCGAAAGTGTTGCGGAAGCCGCCCGGCAGCAGCAGTATCGCCAGTGCCCCGATCAGGGCGCAGATGAGCGCGCTGCGCAGCGGGCGCTTGGGGGGCGGTGCGGCGGGTAGCCGACGTTCCAGCACGTCGCCGCGACCAGGAATTTTCCCGGCTCGGAAATACATCGCGACGATGAGGACCAGGAAAATCAGCAGATCGGTGATACCGGGCAGCGGGTAGCCTGGCCCGCCATCGTTCGGGAACCAGGACTGGTTCGAGAAGTACGTCAGCAGCGACTCGGCCATGCCAAGCAAGATGCCGGAGATGCAGGTGACCCAGAACGAGGTGAACCGGCCGAAGATCGCCACGGCCAGCCCCGGTATCACCATCAGCGGCAGCGTGGTGGGGTCAGGCTCGACGACCGAGGCCGCCAGCAGGCCGGTGACGCCCATGAGCAGGCACATCAGCACGGTGTTTGCGAGCGAGAGCCAGTTTGGCGACAGCCCCATGAACATGGCATGCGCCTCGTTCTCTGCCGCCGCGCGGGTGCTGAGGCCGAACCTCGTCCATCGGTACAGCGCCATGAGGCCGACCATGATCACGAGCATGACCCCGCCGATCACGAAGTTGTACACGGGGATGGGATCGCCGAACAGGATGGCATTCGCCGATGGGAGGATCACCGGCTGCGGTTGTGCCGACTCGCCGAAGGCGATGACGATGAACGACTGCAAGATGAGCAGCGCGCCGAGGGTGGCGATCAGCTTCGCCAGCGGCGTGGCGGTTCGCTGCGGGCGCACCACAAGCAGGTCGAAGAGCACCCCGATGATCACCGTGAAGAGCAGCGTCAGGATGACAGCAGGCACCGCCGGGATCGTGGCGAACTCCCCGGAGCGGATCGACCAGAAGAAGTAGCCGGCCAGCATGGCGACGGCGCCTGTCGCGAGGTTGATGACTCCGGCGCCGCGGTAACTCAGCACGACGCCCATCCCGATGCCGGCGATCAGGCCGCCGGCCCCGATTCCCAGCAGCAGGAAAACGATGACCTGGGACACGCGATGCCTGCCCTTCGTTGGACGATGTTCGGTTGTGCGCGCCAGTGCTGCGCGCAGGCTTACACCCTGGCGGCCAAGCTCTCCGGGGTGACGTTCTCCTGCTCAGTGACCTGCTTGATGACGAAGTCGAAGCGGCCATGCTTGACCCCGTCGGCATCGATCGTGCAGGGCACGACGAGCGCAGGGTGGTAGAAGTCGTCGTCGGTGTTGCCCGGCTCGCCTTCGATGTAGAGCTGGGTGGTGATCGGGCTGCTGTTGCCCTGAACCTTGACGTGGATGTGCTTGGCTTCCCGTGGCTCATAGCAGCCGGGAATGATCGTGGTGACCGCGTACTGGCCGTCCGCGTCGGTCGGCACCCAGCCGCTGTACCGGTAGCCGATCATGTCGTAGTTCCCGACCGCGTCCGACGACCAGAAGCTCACGACCGCGCCGGGAATCGGCCTGCCCTTCTCGTTGAGGACCCGGCCGGTCAGCACGATCTCTGGCTTGTCGCCGGGCTCGAGCAGGTTGGAGCGCTGCGGGGTGCCGAGCCGGTAATACGGACCCTCGATCTCCTGCGGGGTCTGGCGTAGCTCGCCCGGCCCCGGCTCGGGTGTTTCAGGGACGCCAGGAAACTTGCCTGACATCACGCCGGGCACGTCCTTGTCGCGCAGCTCTGCGGCCCTGGTCTCGTCTTGCACCGTCATTGTGATCTCCCTCTTCGTCCTGCCGCACAGGACATCGAACTGCCTTCGAACAGGAGTCGAACCCTTTCCGCGCTCCTTGACGTCGTCATGAACCCCAGAATCGCTGGGATGCGATTTGTGCGCCAGCCACCAGGGACTCGAATTTCGCCCACATCACCTCGGGATGGGTGCGCTTGATGGCGGCTGCCTGCGCGAATCCGCAGTCTGCGCCGCCGATCACGTTCTGTCGGCCGGCGATCCTG
>JASHOE010000169.1 GCA_030041275.1 Streptosporangiaceae bacterium | reverse complement strand
TGGAAGGTCGCGATGGTGGCGCCGCCGAGGCACTTGCCGATCACGATCGCACCCCGGCTGACCGGGGCCACCAGGATCTCTCTGAGGAAGCCGAATTCCCGGTCCCAGACGATCGATGCCGCCGAGAAAATGGCAGTGAACAGCACCGACATTGCCAGTATGCCGGGGTAGATGAAGGACGTGAAGCTGATTCCCGCCGGCAGGCTCCTGCCCGCGAGCGCGCCGAGGCCGCTGCCGAGCACGAACAGGAACAGAAGCGGCTGGATCAGCGAGGTGATGGCCCGCAGCCGGTCGGCGCGGAACCTGATGAGCTCGCGCCGCCAGACGATGCTCGCCGCGCGCAGGTCGTGGCGCAAGCCCCGCTCGGGGACCGCGACCCGGATCTGGCCGGCCAGCTGCCCGGCGTCGCGCGCGGTGGTGACCTGCCTGGTCTGAGTGGCCATCGCTCATCGCCTCCCAGCGCGGAAGCGCTGGGCCATCTGGCGCATCGCGTCAGTGCCCGACGCCTCGGCGTCGCGGATCGTGGTACCGGTGTAGGACATGAAAACGTCGTCGAGCGACGGACGCGACACGCTGACCGACCTGATCGGCACGGAAAGCTCCGCGAACAGGCGCGGCACGAACTGCTCGCCGGCCGGCACGGAGAACGTCACGGCGCCCTCGTGCGTGGCCGCCTCGATGTCGAACGTGCTGCCGAGCTCGGCAATGGCCTCGGCGTCGTCCGCGGTGTGGATCTGCACCCGGTCCTTGCCGACGCTGGCCTTGAGCGCCTCGGGAGTGTCGATCGCCACGATCTGGCCGTGGTCGACGATGGCGATCCGGTCGCAGTGCTCAGCCTCGTCCATGTAGTGCGTGGTGAGGAAGATGGTGATGTCCTCGCGCCGCTTGAGGTCATTGATATAGGCCCAGATCGACGATCGGGTCTGCGGGTCCAGACCAACCGTAGGCTCGTCGAGGAACAGCACGTGCGGCGCGTGCAGCAGGCCCCTGGCGATCTCCAGCCGACGCTGCATCCCGCCTGAATACGTGCTGACCAGGCTGTCCTTGCGATCCCACAGGCCGACCATCTCGAGCACCTGGCGCATTCGCGGGGCTACCGCGGCCTTGGGCACGCCGTAGAGCTCGGCGTGGAAGCGCAAGTTCTGCTCGGCGGTCAGGTAGGTGTCGAGCGTGGTGTCCTGGAACACCAGCCCGATGTTTCGGCGCACGGCGTCCCGCTCTGTCGCGGTGTTGAGGCCGTTGACGAGCGCGGTCCCCGTCGTGGCTGCTGCCAGCGTGCAGAGAATCTTGATGGTCGTGGACTTCCCCGCGCCGTTCGGTCCGAGAAACCCGAAGGTCTCGCCCCGAGGCACGGTGAAGTCGATGCCCCGGACAGCCTCCACGTCGCCGTAGCGTTTCGTGAGACCGGAAACCTCGATCACGGTCTCTGGCCCACCGCCGTCGGCCAGCGCCCCGGCTGGCCCCGCCATGGTGTGTGCTGCCGATCTCGTCTGCGTCACCCCTGCTCCAGCCTCCCGGCTCAGTTATGCCCGAGCCTAATCGCAGCCCGTGAGCCACCACTGGCGCGATGCGCCGTCAATATATGTTGACGGCGCGTTCGTGTCAACAATTGTTGACGGCGGGCTTGCCGAGCCGGGCGCGCGACCGCAGTTTCGCCATGCTCTCCGGGGCTAGTCGTCGGCCGCGGTGGCCGCGCGCCCGGGCCCAGGGCCAGCTGGTCGGCCGGATGGCCGCGCGCCGGCTCGGTCTCACTCGCTGTCGCCGCTGGCGTCCTCGTCCGAGGCCAGGATGCGATACAGCGCCTTGCGGGTGTCGGTCAGCAGCTGCCTGGCCTGGGCCGCCTGAGCGTCCGTGCCCGCGCCGACGACCTGCACGGCGGCCATGGCCACCTGGCCGATCAGCCTGCGCATCTCCATCGCGGCACCGCCGGCACCGCCAGCCACCACGTCCCAGGGCGCGCGGAGCTCGTCGGCGTGGCTCTCTGCGTACTGCCGACCCTCGTCGGTCAGCTGGTAGGCGCGCCGACCGCCGTCGCCAGCCTCAGCCCTGATGAGGCCCTCGTCCTCGAGCTGCTGGAGCGCGGGGTAAACCGAGCCCGGACTAGGCCGCCACACGCCGCCGCTGCGGTCACTGATCTCCTGGATGATCTGATAGCCGTTCACCGGCCGCTCAGCCAGCAGCGCGAGGGCTGCCGCCCGCACGTCGCCGCGCCGAGCTCGCGGGCCTCGCATCCGGTGCATCTCCTTCATCCAGGGCCCGACGTGCATCTCGGGGCCACCGAAGCCTGGCCCGGCCGGGAATCCCGGCCCGCCGAACGGGCCGGCGAAGTGCGGCCGGGCGCGGAACCGGCCCCGTCCACCGTGCCGCTCACCCTCGTCGCCGTGCCAGCGGCGGTGCTCGCCGTCATCGGCAGGCTCCCACCTGCCGGGTCCGCGGCGCCCTTCTCGTTCGTTCTCGTAACGCATGGGTTACTCCCCCTTCACGACCATCTGATTACTACTCAGATAGTCACCGTAGTTCTAAGATAGCTCAACGATATATCGATATGCATCGCGGCGCAAGTCGCAGCGAGACGGGATCGAGAATGCACACCCTGAGCTGCCCAACTGGGTTGCAGATGGCAGCTGGACGCCCCCCTGCCCGCCGGGTGCGGACGGGCTGGCGCGAAGTGTCCCTGGCGTCGGCGGGCGCGCCGATGCGGCCGCCGCGCCGCGATGGTCGCCGCGCCGCGATGGTCGCCGATAAGAGCCTGGTCAGCCGCCGATAGCGGACATCGGCCGGGCCGGCTGCAGGAAGCCCGGGTCGTTGATGCCGTGTCCGGGCAGCTTGGCCGCAAGGCAGCGGTGCCAGCGATCGGCCAGCTCGTCGTCGGAGGCGCCCGCACGCAGCGGGGTGCGTAGGTCACTCTCGGTCCGGGCGAACAGGCAGTTGCGAACCTGCCCGTCAGCGGTCAGCCGGACCCGGTCGCACGCCCCGCAGAACGGCCTCGTCACCGAGCCGATGATGCCGACCGTCTGCGGTCCGCCGTCCACCAGGAAAGTCTCGGCGGGGGCTGACCCGCGCTCCGCCGGGTCGACGGGAACCAGCCTGAACTCCCGCCGCAACGACGCGAGGATCTCGTCGGCCGTGACCATCTCCGCCCGCGTCCAGCCGTGCTGGGCGTCCAGTGGCATCTGCTCGATGAACCGTAGCTGGTAACCGCTGCCGAGACAGAACCGCAGTAGGTCGGCCGCCTCGTCGTCGTTGACACCGCGCATCAGCACGGTGTTGACCTTCACCGGTGCGAGGCCGGTCTCGGCGGCCGCTACCAGGCCCTTCAGCACGTCGCCGAGGCGGTCTCGGCGGGCCAGCGCCACAAAGGTCTCCGGCGACAGCGTGTCCAGCGAGACGTTGATCCGGTCCAGCCCCGCCGCATGCAGCGGTGCCGCGAGCCTGTCCAGGCCGATGCCGTTGGTCGTCATGGAGATCTGCGGCCGCGGATCAAGCGCAGCCACCCGCTCGACGATCCCCGGCAGGCCGCGGCGAAGCAGCGGCTCGCCGCCGGTGAACCGCACCTCGGTGATGCCAAGACGGGTGACGGCAAGCCCCACCAGACGGACGAGCTCGTCGTCCGTCAGCAACTCCGGCCGCGGCAGCCAGTCAAGGCCCTCGGCAGGCATGCAGTAGGCACACCGCAGATTGCACCGGTCGGTCACCGAGACCCGCAGGTCCGTCGCGACTCGTCCGTAGGAATCGGTGAGTGCCATGCATTCCACCTTACGGCCCGCCCGCACCGGGGGCATTAGCGTACGCCACGGGTGGTCAAGCAAGGCCAGCGCCAGAAAGCTTCCCGTTCCACCCTTATTGACCGGAACGGGGTCGTCCTGGGCTAGGCGACCTGGTCGGCGCTCGCCACCAGGGTCGACCAGCCCCGGTTCGCATAGTCGGCGAAGTCGGGCTGCCGCCGCTCATACCGGCGGGCAAACAGGGGCGAGGAGATCACATAGTCCGCGCTCGACCGGTTGCACGCGACCGGGATGTTCCAGGCCACCGCCAGCCGCAGCAGCGCCTTGACGTCCGGATCGTGCGGGTGCGGCTCCAGCGGATCCCAGAAGAAGATGAGCATGTCAACGTCGCCGTCGGCGATCCGCGCGCCGATCTGCTGGTCCCCGCCCAGCGGCCCGCTGAGCAGGCACGTGACCGGGAGGCTTAGCTCGGCTGCGAGCAGCTGACCCGTCGTTCCTGTTGCTATCAGGTCATGCTGGGCCAGCAGCGCACGGTTGAACCTGGCCCACTCGGCGATGTCACTCTTGCGGTTGTCGTGCGCCACCAGGGCAATCGTGCGGCGCGCCTGGTTTTGCCAATGAGCAGCCATGCGGCCAGCCTGCAGGAACGGTGTTTCCCCGCAACGAACACGGCATTGCCGGCACGTTTCGGATTGGCCATCGTTCGCACCCGGCTGGACCTGGCCGCGCAGCGCTGGCAAACACGGCTTCGCCTACGATGCACTCGGCAGCAGCAGGCCGGCCCGCCCGGCTGACTCAGGATGATCTCATGACGGTGACCGGTGCCATCTGGCGCGACCAGCTGACCGCGGACGAGCGCGCCGTTCTCGGCCGGGCCGACGGCGGCGTGGCCGGCGCCAGACCCGACGTCCTGGTCGTCGGTGGCGGCATCGTGGGCGTGACCACGGCGTTCGCGTGCGTGACGGGCGGACTCGGCGACGTGCTCCTGATCGAGACCGGACGGCTGGGCGCTGGGGCGACCGGAGGAGCGACCGGACTGCTGATACCCGAGCCCCACCAGTGGAGCGACCCTGAGCCGTTTGTTGACCTCGAGCGGGCATCGCTGGAGCGGTGGCGCGATCTGCAGCAGGCGCTGCCAGCTGGCGTGGGCCTGGTCGAGCTTGACTGGCTCGGGCTGGCGCCGCACGCCAGCGGGTTCGCCGCGCACCAGCCGCGCGACGTGCAGTGGCTGAATCCGGGTCAGGTTGCAGAGCTGGTGCCTGGCCTCGCGCGTCCGATGGAAGGCGCGCTCATCCGGCGGCAGGCCAGAGTAAATCCGCTCCGCGCAGTGGCGAGGCTGGCCGCTCGACTGCCAGCCGTGGCGACCGGGGTAGCGGCGACGTCGGTCGTCATGAGCGGGGACCGGGTGGTCCGCGTCGCGACGTCCAGCGGTGACATCAGTCCTGGCGTTGTGGTGTTCGCCACCGGCAGGCCCCCGGTGCTGGACGGGCTCCCGCTGCACATTCCGTCAGACCGGGTCAAGGGCCACCTGCTCGTCACCGAGCGCACCGACATCAGACTGCCCGGCATCGTGGCGCCGGTCGCGACCCAGATCGAGGGCGGCCAGCTGCTGGCAGGTGGCACCTTCGATGTCGGCGACGAGACCCCGGCAGTCCAACCCGACGTCATCGACGGGATAACCGCCGGCCTGGCGGCCGTGCTGCCGAGGCTGCGCGAACTCGGCGTCGCCTACCAGTGGTGCTGCTTCCGGCCGCGGCATCCCGATCGCCGGCCCGTCATCGACAAGGTGCCCGGTCTGGCTAACGCGTGGCTGACCTCAGGGCACTTCCGCACCGGGATTCTCAACGCACCGGCGACTGCCGCGGTGCTGTCCAGGTGGATCGAGACTGGTAACCCGCCCGCCGATGCCCGTACCTGGTCAGCGACCCGCTTTGGCGGCCACTAGAGCTCGCCAGCGACCGCCGTTGCCGCGGTGCGCTCGGTGGCTCGCGGAACGCTCGCGGGCGGCGTAGCGGACAGCGCGCGCACCAGCCTGCGGTCATCAGCCAGCCGTTCGGTGATGCCCGCCGAGTCAAGGTACTCCAGCAACGGAATCGCGGTGCGCCGCGTCGTGCCCAGTGCCTGCCGCGCCTGCGCGGCCGTGAAGGGCTGCTCCAAAGCCGCCAGAATCGTCGCAGCCGCCGCGTCGGCACCCGGCGCCAGCACAACCTGATCGCTGATGCGCATCAGCTCTCCGGCGCGCACGGCTGCAGCGATGCTGCGCCCATCGAGTCCGAGCTTGCGCAGCCGTCCCGCGTCCGGTGACACGAACGGAGCGGCGGCGAGATCCGCCAGCAGCACCTGGATCGCAGCGAGTACGGCCTCTGGCAGCTGCTGGCCCCCGGTCAGCCCCGCCGGGCCGATCTGCAGCGCGCCGCAGGAGATCCGGAACGGCGGTCTGACCAGGGCGGTCACCAGCCTGCGGTCGGGCAGGTCGAGGGCTGATCGAGCAGCCTCGATCGGCATCCCCGCGGCGAGCGGCTCCGCGGCGGCGTGACTCGCGAGCACCTCACCGAGCTGGTGGCCGAGCGCGCGCCAGCGATCAGGGTCGGCGAGCCACTCGCCGGCGACCGGCTCTGGCAGCTCCGCCACTCCCATCGCAACCAGCACGCTGGCCCGGAGCAGGCCATGCCGACCGAGCAGTTCCCCAGCGGTCGGCTGGTCCGACCAGGTGGCAAGGCGGCGTGCCGCCGCGGCCGCGGCGCCCCGCCGGACCAGCGGTGGTGGCGCGACGTCCAGCACCACGCCGCCGGCAACCGCCGGCCACGAAGCTTGCCCGCGGTTCACCGGCTCACGCAGCAGCACGCGATCGCCGACGTGCAGCGGGAGCGGATCGGCCAGGCTGAGCCGGGCCAGATTCGGCCCGAGCGGGCGCAGCCGCGCGATGACCCGGGCAGAGCCGACGTGCAGCGTGACTGAACGAGCCAGCTGGCCCGCAGGCACGGTCCCCGTTGTGCGCTGACTCTCGGCCTGCTCGCCGTCCTCGGCGAGCGGCAGTGTCACGGCCCCAATTCGCACGTCTATCACGTCGGTGAGGGTCCAGCGGCCGGGCTGCACGAGCGCCATGCCACGGTGCAGCGTGTCGCGAGCCGTGCCGTGCAAGCTCAACGCGACGCGCGTGGTGCCGGTTGCTGCCTCCGCGATGCTGCCGAGCGACGTTAGTTCACGCACCCGGACCGGCCGCATAGCCGGAGTGATGAGCAGCTCGTCGTCCTTGTGCACGGTACCGGCCGCCAGCGTGCCGGTCACGACCCTGCCGCCGCCGTTCGCAGTGACGGAGCGGTCGATCCAGATCCGGACCGCGGCACCCGGGTCGGGCGCTGGCAACCGCGCGCACATCTCGTCGAGCGCCGCAACCAGATCCGGCACACCTGCCCCGGTTGCCGCGCTGACCGCCGCAGCCGGTATGGGGCCGAGCGAGCTGGCCGCGATCCGGGCGCTGGCGGCAGCCAAGGCAGGCGCCGGATCGGCCAGGTCGGATCTGGTGACGACGAGCAGGGCGTGCCTGACACCCAGCGCACTCACCACGGCCAACTGCTCGGCCGCCTGCGCCGTCCAGCCCTTGTCGGCGGCCACGACAAACAAAACTGCGGGCTCCGGACCAGCGCCGGCCAGCATGGTCGAGATGAAGCGCTCGCTGCCCGGCAGGTCGACGAACGCCAGCAGCGCGCCGGAGGGCAGCGTCAGCCGGGCCGGGCCCGTGTCGACAGCTGCGCTCCGCTGGCGCCCCGCCGAGTGATCCAGATCTGTTCCGGTGAGTGTGTGAATAAGCGCCGACTTGCCGTGCTCGGAATAGCCAGCGGTGGCGACGACATACATGGCACTCACTCCGGGCCGCGCTAACCCGCCGCAGCGGGGCGCGAGGCGGCCGGGACGGCCTCGGTGCGGGGGTGCAGCCTGCGGACGTCCACGAGCGCGACCATACCTGGCGACCACCGCCGCCTGGCAGTGGCTGAACACCTCTTCCAGCCCGATTTACCAGCACTTTGCCTAAGGAACCCGTCGCCAAGGACGGCGGATGTGTAAGTCTTTAAAGAACCGATAACCCTGGGAAGTGACGAGATGAACCCTGATGGCCGTATCCCGCGACGGCGAGGCGGAGTCTGCGGACTGCTCCTGATCCTGGTGGGCCTGTGGGCTGGCCTGGCACCATTCGTGGGCCCGTATTTTCACTTCGGGTATACGCCGGACAAGGTGTGGACCTACAACACTGGACGGCTGTATTTCTCGATCATCCCCGCCGCCGCCGTCATTCTCGGCGGCCTGGTTGTGGCCGTGACTCGCAGTCGCGCCCTCGGCGTGTGCGCCGGACTGCTCGCTGCGCTCGGCGGCGGCTGGCTCGCCATCGGCCAGACATTCACCCGAGTCGTGCTGAAGCAGTCGATCGCCTCGGGCAGCGCGATCCTGTCAGCCGGCACGACGGCGGGATCGGTGCGCGCCTACGCCGAACTGCTCGCCTTGTTCACCGGCGTCGGCCTGCTGGCCATCTTCCTCGGCGCACTCGCCATGGGCAGGCTCTCGATGCTGGCTGCCGGTGATCTTGGGGCCGAGTCCGAGGGCTACTACGGCGAGTACGCCACCGCCCAGACGGCAGGATTCCCGTCGGCCACGGGTCAGATCCCGGACACGACCGTGAACATCCGGCCGCCGGACATCTGACCTACCCCTGACGGGCCGCCCGGCTCTGGGCAGGCAGGGCGACTGGTGCGGACCAGTGGCCCGTCAGCGCAGCCGGGCCGCCCCGTCGCGCGGCCCGTCGGCTCAGGCCACTCGCCTGGCGCCCGGGCCCGGCAGTGGCGTGACCTCGCGCGCCGAGGCGAGGACGTGCCCTGCGGTGCAGGCAAGTTCCAGCGCGACCGGCGCTGTGCATCCGGAGTGCGTGAGCCGGACGGATGGCCCGTCTGACCCCGCGGTGTACTTGTCTCCCCAGGTCATCAGCGCGACGAGGACCGGGAACAGTTCGATGCCCTTGTCCGTCAGTCGGTACTCCGCCCGCGGGCGCTGACCTTCCTCCCGGTAGGGCACCTTGCGCAGAATGCCCTCGCCGACGAGCCGCGATAGCCGGTTGCTCAGCACCTGGCGCGGCAGGCCCGTCCGGCGCTGCATGTCGTCGAACCGGCGGATGCCGTTGAACGCCTCACGGAGCACCAGGAACGTCGACCGCTCGCCGACGATCGCCAGGGCCGCCGCGATGGAGCAGGTGGCGGTGTCATAGTCAAGCGCCCACGATGGCCTCATGTCCGTAGGCTAAGTCTGCTTGACAGACTTAGCAACCAATGACCATGCTGGGTCTATGAATCGAACCCCGGTAGCTTTGCTCCGGCAGGGTAGACCGGACGATCTGACCGGAATCCGCGAGTTCGTGTGCGGACTTTCGCCTCGCTCGCAGTACTTGCGTTTTTTCGCGGCCGTAGCACCGCCGAGCACCGGCCTGCTGCGCGCCCTGTGCGGTACCGCGGGCGCTGACGTACTGCTGGTCACAGACCACCGCGGTGCCGTGATCGCCCACGGAATGGCCGCCGACGGGCAAGCCGGCCGGCAACTGGAGAGCAGCATCGGGCTTGTAGTCGCCGACGCCTGGCAGCAGCAGGGCATCGGCACGCGACTGCTCCGCGCCCTGACTGATCGTGCCGCCCTTCGTGGCGTCAGCAGCCTGGTGCTCGAGGTGCTCCCCGACAACAGCGTGATGCGGGGCATCATCGGCCGCCGGTGGCCCGACGCGCGAGCTCAGCGCACGCCGGACGCCATCGTGTACCGGCCAGCCATCCGGTGCTCCGGCGGCTACCGGCCCATCCCGCGCGTCATCGCGCTTGGCCACAGCCACCACGGAGGCCGGCATGCCGGAAACCGATCTGCTGCCTAGTGAACCTCACCAGGCCGACGCCGTTCGCGAGCGCGCCTACAGCTGGACCGACCCGGCCGAGGCGGCGGCCGCGGCCGCGCGCCTCGACGGCGCCGAGTTCCTGCAGGCAGTACTCGACGGCACGCTGCCGGCCCCGCCGCTCATGCGCACCCTCGACTTCGCGCCGATCAGCATCCGGCCTGGCGTGGTGGTCTTCGAATTCACGCCGGCCGAATTCCACTACAACCCGATCGGATCGGTGCACGGCGGCGTCCTCGCCGCGGTGTGCGATTCCGCCTGCGGCTGCGCCGTGCACAGCACCCTCCCGGCGGGGACTTCCTACACGAGCCTGGACCTGAGCATCAAGTTCCTCCGGCCGGTGACGTCCGCTACGGGCCGGATGACCTGCGAGGGCACGGTGACGCAGGCCGGCGGCAGGTCGGCGCTCGCGCAGGCGCAGCTCACGGACTCGGCGGGCAAGCTGTTCGCGTTCGCCACGAGTACCTGCATGATCTTTCGCCCGCTCGGCCCCTCGGCTGGGCGGTGACGCGGCGGCCAGAGGTCCCGCGGCGTCAGCTCTGATAGAGCCCGTCGATCACATCGGCGTACTTGGCGTGCACCACTCGCCGCTTCAGCTTGAGCGTCGGCGTGAGCTCCTCGCTCTCCGCTGTCCACTCGACGGGTAGCAGTTCCCAGTACTTCACCTGCTGCACCCTGGCGAGTCCGGCGTTGGCCGCGTCGACTGCACGGCCGACCTCGGCGAGCACCTCGGGATTCGCCGCGAGCTCAGCCAGCGAGGTCGCCTCGATGCCGTGAGCCCGCGCCCACGCCGGAGCCACCCCGCTGTCGAGGGTGAGCAGCGCGACCAGATACGGCCTGCGGTCACCGTAGGCCAGCGCCTGGCCTATCAGCGGGTGGGCGACCAGGTTGTTTTCCACCGCGGCCGGTGACACGTTCTCGCCGCCGGCCGTGATGATCAGCTCCTTCTTCCGGTCGACAACGCTCACGAAGCCGTCGGCGTCGATGCTGCCGACGTCGCCGGTATGCAGCCAGCCGTCAGGGTCGATGAGGTCGGCGGTCTGCTCGGGCAGGTTCAGGTAGCCGGGCGTGTTCAGCGGCCCGCGGGTGAGGATCTCGCCGTCGCCGGCGATCCGCACTTCCACACCGGGCACTGGCCGCCCTACGGTGCCGAGCCGGAACGCCTGCGGCGTATTGGCGGTGAAAGCCCCGGTCGTCTCGCTCATCCCGTACACGTCCAGGATCTGCATGCCGAGCCCGGCGAAGAACGTCGCGACTTCGGGGGGGAACGGCGCCGCGCCACTCGACAGCACCGCGTCGCCCAGACCGAGCAACGAGCGGATCAGGCCGAGCACCTGCGCGTCCGCCGCGGCGTACCTTCCGGCCAGCTCGCTGGAGGTGGTCTCACCGAACTGCAAGCTCCGCACGTATTCGAGGCCGGTCGCCATGGCCTGCGCCACCGCCGCCCGCTTGCCCGCGTCCGGCTCCGCCGTGAGCAGCGCCTGGATGCCCGCCATGACCTTCTCGTAGATTCGCGGCACGCCGAAGAACGCCGTCGGCTTGGCGTCGGTCAGCGTCGCGAGGAGCTGGCTCGCCGCGTCGTGGCAGAAGTACACATGCCGGGCGTGGCATACCCCGAGGTACAGCGTGAGCATCCGCTCCGCGATATGCGCGAGCGGCAGGTAGGAAACCACCCTGGCGTGCATCGGCGTGACCCCGCCGACGTCCAGGGCGGCTACCTCGTAGAGCACGTTGGCGTGGGTGATGAGGACGCCCTTCGGATTCGCTGTGGTGCCCGAGGTGTACAGCAGCGTGACCGGATCGTCCGGCCGGATTGCGCCGATCCGGGCAGTCACGACCTCCGGGCTGGCAGCGTGTCGCCGCGCGCCGAGGGCGACCAGAGCGTCCCAGCTCAAGTACGGCGGCTCGGCCGGGCAGGCGGCCGCGTCCCTGACAATGACGGTCCGCAGCGACGGCAGCTGCGCCAGCACCTGCCGCCAGCGGTCCAGCTCGCTGGCACCGTCGACGACAGCGATGGTGGCATCGCAGTTCGCCGCCACGAAGGCGATCTGCTCGGGCGCGAGCGTCGCGTAGAACGTGACCGGAACACCGCCTGCGTGCAGCGCGCCCAGATCGGCCAGCACGTGCTCGAGCCGGTTCGGCAGCATGAGCGCCACATGCTCGCCCGGCTGCAGGCCGATCTCGACGAGGCCGGCCGCAAGCTCGAGCGCTTGCTGGCGGGCCTGCGCCCAGGTCAGCGTCCGCCACGGTCCGTCGCCGTCCCGGTCGGAGAGGGCCGGCAGCTCGCCGTACTCAGCTGCCGCCTGAGTCAGCGCGTCGCACAGCGTCATCCCTGCCCACTCCGCCTGCATGGCCGCACGCTGTACCGCGATCTCGCTCATGACGGCTTCCGCCTCCCGCCAGGTTTGCTGCCTGACGGTCATGCCACCACGTCACCCTCGGGCTCCGCAAGATGCCCGGATGCACGCCGGGCGCGGCTGTGGTCAGGCGTACCTGTGCCGGGTCGGCACGATCTGGGTGCCGAGCGGCACCAGCGTGACCGGGATGATCTTGAAACTGGCCAGGCCCAGCGGGATGCCGATGATCGTCAGGCAGAGCGCCACACCCGCGACGAAGTGGCCCAGGGCGAGCCACCAGCCGAACAGGATGATCCACAGGACATTGCCGATCACCGACCCCAGCCCGGCGCTGGGACGTCGTTCGGCGGTACGGCCGAACGGCCACAGCACGTAGCCCGCGATGCGGAACGCGGCAATGCCAAACGGGATGGTAATTATCAGAACAAAGCAGACGAGGCCGGCGATCATATACGCGATCGCCATCCAGATTCCTTCGAGGACGAGCCAGATCACGTTCAGTATCGCGTCAATCATGTCTACCGAGTCCCCCGTCCGGCCGCCGTTACGCGTACCTTCTCACGACCGATCACCAGAAGCTTCACTCCAGACGGGTGATGACGGCAGGCCCGGCGCGGGCACAGTCTCGCAATATGCCGCCGCCAGCCGGGCAGCGGACGTACCGACGGGGGAAGCACGTGAGCGTTCCGGGGTCTGGCAGGGCGGTCGATCAGGCGACCAGCCGCACGCTGGCTGCGCTCGCCATGGGCGATTCCGGTGTTCTCGGCGAGCTCGCCGATGTGCGGGAACAGCTACGGGCCGACAGCAGCCTCGATCCGAAGTGCTTCGCGCTGGTGAAGATAGCGGCGCTGGTCGCGATGGACGCCGCGCCCGCGTCCTACCTCTTCCAGGTTCAGGCGGCGCTCGATGTCGGCGCGACACCGCGGGAAATTCTGGGCGTCCTGACGGCGGTGGCGCCCCAGACCGGCATGGCCAGGGTCGTATCGGCCGCCCCGGAGATCATGGTGGCGCTTGGTCTTGAGCTGCCGACCGAAGCCGATATCTGAACGCACGCCAGGCGGAAGGACTGCACGATGTACGGCAGACCAGGACTCGTCCGCCGCAGACCGCTGCTGCGCGCCGCGGCCATGGGCGGCACCTTGGCAGCGGGCCGGGCGATGGGTCGCCGGGCGGCCGGGCAGACCAGCGCCGGGACCTATCAGGATCAGCCCGTCGGCGACCTCGAAGGTGGGCAGAACCAGCCGCTGCTCCGCGCCGGTGGCGAAGGTCAGCACCAGCCACTGCTGCGCGCCGATGTCAAAGGTCAGCAGCCGCAGCAGCAGCCACTGCTGCGGCCAACTCGCGG
>JASHOE010000168.1 GCA_030041275.1 Streptosporangiaceae bacterium | reverse complement strand
GATGCGCGCTGCGGTGCTTAGCACGGACGGCTCGGTGAGTGTGCAGGAGGTCGAGCCGCCAGTTCCGGCGGCAGACCAGCTGCTTGTGCGGGTGCGGGCAGCCGGCCTCAACCGCGCAGACCTGGCTGCCCGGGCGAATCCAGCGCAGGCGGGACCGGCGATATCCGGACTGGAGCTGGCGGGCGAGGTCGAGGCGGTCGGAGCAGAGGTCAGCCGCTGGCGGCCGGGCGACAGGGTGATGGGCCGGGGCAGCGGGTTCGCTGAGCTAGCGGTGCTGAACGAGGCGGACGCCATGCCGCTTCCAGCCGATCTCAGCTGGGAGGAAGCCGGCTCCATGCCGGTGACCTTGCTGACAGCTCACGACGCGCTGGTGACTAACGGAAGGCTGCGCCCGGGCGAGCTCGTCGTCGTGAACGCGGGCTCTTCGGGCGTCGGGACCTGCGCCGCGCGGATGGCGGGTCTCCTCGGCGCGGGCGCCGTCGTATGCGTGACGACAACCGGGTCGAAGGCGAGGGCCATCCGCGCCGCAGTCGGGCCGCTGCCATGCCCGCTCGTGGTGATCGACGTCGTCGGCGAGGAGTTCGTCGCAGCTGTCCGCAGCGAGTCCGGCGACGGCCAGGGCGCTCACCTCATCATCGACCAGGTTGGCGCCAGCGTGCTTGGCGAGAACGTGGCCGCGGCCCGCGTCACCGGCCGGATCGTCCAGGTCGGTCGCCTGGGCGGACGGCACGCCGAGATCGACCTCGACGAGCTGGCCCGCAAGCGGATCTCGCTGATCGGCGTCACGTTCCGCACGCGCAGCAAGGACGAGTGCGCAGAGATAGTGCGGTGCTGTGTTGAGGACCTCGATGACCAGCTGGCGCGTTACCGGCCTAGGATCGACCGGACGTTTCCGCTTGAGCAGATCCTTGACGCACGAGCCGCCATGCAACGCAACGAGCACGTGGGCAAGATCGTCGTCGTTCCCTAGCCGATGCCTGTGCCCGTCCGCGGCTCGCACATCTCCCACCGAGGACTCGAACGCCTGACCTGACGGTATGAGGTACTTTGCTACTTCCATTAAAGTGGATGTTAGGTTAGCCTAACCAAACTCCGTCCGGCTGGGCGGTGCAGTGAAGGCGTTGCCCGCCCGGCGGAGAGGAACTGACTCACACTTGTTCGCCTGTATCTGTAACGCAGTGACCGATGACCAGGTCATGAGCGCCATCGATCTGGGCGCGGACACGGTAGCCGCAATCGGAGACGCGACCAGGGCAGGTACGACCTGCGGCACATGTCATGATCATCTGGAAGATCTGATCATGGAGCGCTGCCGCACATGCCCCCTTGCTCAGCGTCAGGTGGCGTGAGGGCTGCACCTCGCGCTCGCGGGTAGCCGGGGTTGGGAAGGATGGCCCCAGCCAGGAGTGGCGCCGGCATCGCGCAGACGCACCGTCTATGGTGAGCGGATGCATGGTGACGGGCAGGTTATCGACTTCCTGAACGAGCAGCTCACCGCCGAGCTGACCGCAATCAACCAGTACTTCCTGCACGCGAAGATGCAGGAGAACTTCGGCTGGGTGAAGGTCGCGGAGCACACCAGGGCGGAGTCCTTCGACGAGATGCGGCACGCTGAGACCCTCACCGAGAGGATTCTGTTCCTCGACGCGCTGCCCAACTACCAGCGACTTTTCCCGCTCCGGATCGGCCAGACGATCACACAGATGTTCCAGTCCGACATGGCGGTCGAGACTGAGGCTGTCGATCGGTTGCGCCGCGGGATCGACTACATGCGCAGCGTCTCGGATGTCACCAGCGCGCGGCTATTTGAGTCGATCCTCGCCGACGAGGAAGACCACATCGACTACCTGGAAACCCAGCTCGCGCTCATCGAGCAGATCGGTGAGCCTCACTACCTGGCGCAGCAGATCAGGCAACCGGACAACGACTGAGTTATCGCGATTCAGGAAGCCTCAGAGCGCGGGCCGCGCACAGCGTGGGCGAGCCGGGCACACTGATGGGCAGCACGGCCTACACGTGACTCACGAACGTCGCCAGTGACTTAGCCGCTGATTTCAGCGCGTTCAGCACGTTAGAAACGAACCCGGCGGCGCCGTCCGTATTGGTGAACAGGTAGTAGACGATGAGCGCCCACATGAGGATCTTCTTCACGTTCACCGGGGGCCGGCCTCTCAGGGCTGCCGGTCAATTCCCCGTATTTCCCCATGTGGCGTGGCGATCCGGATGGCTTACCGGGCCCAGCGGCTGCGGCCGGGTGGTGAGCAGTGTCGGCCGCCAGCCGGAAGAAGTGCCTGGCGACACACTGCACCGCCACGTGCTGCACGGGGCCGTCCGTGCTCGGCAGCCAGAAGCGGTCGGTGATCTCGGCCGGGACGCCGCACTCAGGGCACGATGTGAGCTCAAGCACGAGCACACCTCCGGGCGGAAGCCGCAGCGGCTTCGCGGCTGCTCATGGCGCAGACACCACGACAGGCGGGCTCGCGGGCCGTGGGCCCGGAGCGAGTCGGCGGAGCTGAAACCACCGCGCGGGACGGGACCGGCGTCCGCCGGCGATCCTGGCCACTGCGGCCACCGCCCGATCGACCTCGTCCGAGGTGTTGTAGAGGTAGAAGCTCAAGCGGCAGCTCGCGGGCGGGGTCAGCCCGAGCGCGTGATGGGCGAGCGTGGCGCAGTGACAGCCAGCTCGCGCCTCCACCCCGGCCTGGTTGAGGGCCTCGGCGACGGTCACGGGATCACGACCAGCCACGTTGAACGCGACGAGTGAGGTACGCCGTGCCGCGTCCCGCGGTCCATACACGGTCAGTCCCGGAATGCTGTCAAGCCCGTCCAGCGCCCGTTTCGTCAGCTGCGCGTTCCAGTTGCTTATGCCGTCCATGGCGGCCTGGACGACGGCACGACCGAACGGCCTGGCCGTACCGAAGTAGACCGGCCTGCGAGGACTGAGCGCCAGGTCCAGCACGACTCGCAGCGCCTGCGCCGAGACGATCGAGCCGAGGATGTTGGGCGTACCCGCGGCGTACTTCCAGGGCAGCGCGTTGTACTCGACCGAGTCCGGGAACACGCGCCCCTCCGCGATCATGTCGCCGCCGTACTGGAATGGCAGCGACGACCGGAGCAAGTGCTCTTTGGCGTACAGCACGCCTACGCCGAACGGCGCGAGCATCTTGTGAAACGAGAACGCCAGGTAGTCGGCATCCATCGCCTGCACGTCGACGAACGACCCCGGCACCAGCTGCGCGGCGTCGACCAGCAGGTGGGAGCGGCGCTCGCCGCTGGGCTGGACATAGCCGCTCGCGTCGGCCACCGCCCGCACCGCCGCCAGCGGCGGCCGGGTGCCAAGGAAGTTCGACGC
>JASHOE010000026.1 GCA_030041275.1 Streptosporangiaceae bacterium | reverse complement strand
ATGTTGTGGTTGATCCGGAACAGGTTATGCGGGTCGTAGGTCGCCTTAACCTGCGCGAGCCGGTCGTAGTTCTGGCCGAAGGTGGCTTTCAGCCGGTCCTGACCCTCATCACCCATCATGAAGTTCACGTAGGCGCCGCCAGCGGAGTAGGGATGAGTGGCGTCCGAGTAGGCCACGGTCCACCGCCTCAGTTCTGCAGCTTTGGCCGGGTCGGGATCGACGCCCACGATCACCTGCGAGAAGGTCGCGTCACGATAGGCCCACGCCGTGTCTTCGGAGGCGACTCGGTTGACGGCGCCGTCGACCGGATAGATGTGCATGGTTGAGTGCATCGTCGGCAACTCCTCGCTGAAGCGCACGTGTGCGTCGACCGCGGCGTCCGGGATGGTCCGGAAGAAATCACCTCTCCAGTACCACTGCAGACCCTTGGGGTACAGCCCGTCGAATGCCGATTGCAGGCCAGGGTAGGGGGCCTCGCCGATCCCGTCGAAGGCTGGCTGCATGGCCCGCACAGGTGCGAACGCCTCGTCCGATCTGGCCGGGTCACCCAGGTAACACCACACGATGGCGCATGCCTTGTGGAGGTGAAACGCTTCGGGGAAGGCGTCGACCGGCGGGACCGTCATCGCCGCGAAGAAGCCGTAAAGATCATCGTCCTGGGCCGGGAGGAAGTCCCGGTACCACGTGAGGACATCGCCCATCGCGGAGATCGGCCACGCTGTTGGGCCGCAGATCACGTTGCTGACCGGGTGCAAGCGAAACGTGAAGGAGGTGACGATCCCGAAGTTGCCTCCGCCTCCGCGCAGCGCCCAGAACAGGTCGGGATGCTGGTCCTCTGAGGTCCGCACCGTGGTGCCGTCTGCGAGGACCACGTCGGCCTCGAGCAGGTTGTCGATCGCGAGTCCGTACCGGCGGGAGAGGTACCCGTGACCGCCGCCCAGGGTGAGGCCCCCGACACCAGTCGATGAGATGATCCCGGACGGCGTCGCCAGGCCGTGCTGATGAGTGGCGGCATCCACGACTCCCCAGGTGGCGCCTCCCTGCACGGTCACGGTGCGCCGTTGCGGATCGACCTCGACGCAGTGCATCGGTGCCAGGTCGACGACGATTCCGCCGTCCACGGTGCCAAAGCCCGGGCCATTGTGCCCGCCGCCGCGCACCGCTATCGGCAGGCCCGACCGCCGGCCGGCGTCCAGCGCCGCCTGCACGTCGGCCACCGTGGCGCAGCGGGCGATTAGGGCGGGGCGGCGATCGATCATGGCGTTGTGCACGCTGCGTGCATCGTCATAACCCGTATCTCCTGGCCGAATTACCTCACCAGTCATCTTCTCTGACAATTCAGATACTGCGGTCGAGTCGGTCATGGAGAGTGCCTCCTTGTTCATTGGCCGCAGGCGCACGCCACATGCGGCTCACCCACAAAGTAGGGAACGAGAGCGCGCTGGTCATGACCGGAACAGGCCTTCTTCACGCGGCGCTGCAGCATGGTCAGACCTGACTATGTCGGCAACTGGCGCTCAGACGATCTGGTGAGTAGCGGCGTACATGGCCGCCTGCGTCCGGTTGGCCGCGCCGGTCTTCATGAGGATGCTCCGCACGTGGTTCGCCGCGGTGTTCGCGCTGATGTGCAGCCTGGCCGCGATCTCCTGATTGCTCAGGCCGCTGGCCAGAAGCCGGAGCACCTCGAGTTCCCGGCTGGTCAGCCCGTCAGGGACCGCTGGCCGGGCGACTGTGTCGAGGAGCCGCAGGACGCGCACATGGCCGATCGGCTCGGCCAGCTGCCGCGCCTGTTCCGACAGATCCCGCGCCAAGGCAAGTCGGCCGGTTTCCGCCGCGAACACGGCGTGATGCGCCAGTGTCTCGCCGGCATGCACGACCGATCCCATGCGGCGGTCCATCTCCAGCGCGGCGGCGAAGCACCGGTCAGCCTCGGCTGCCTCCCCGAGGCAGGCGGCCACCCGGCCCAGGTAGCGCTCGGTGCTACCGAAGACAGCGATCATCGTCCCGCACACCAGGTTCATCCCCGCGTACTCGCTGAGGAGAGGCCGCAGCGCTCTCAGCACCCCGGCGTCCCGCACGGTGAGTGCGCCCTCGGTCAGGAAGGCAAGCTCCATCGGCCACTGCGCCTCGTTGCTCCGGGCGGCCAGGTTTCTGCCCATCAGGCGGCGCAGGGCTCGGTGCACCCCGGTCTCGATTCCGAGCTCGGTGTACAGACCGAGAAGACCCGGCACCCACCGCCGGGCAAACGTCTCGCGGCCGTCAAGGTACGGGCGAAACCGGCCCAGGGTGCCATTCTCCCGGCTGAGCATGTACATCTGCACGCCGTACGGGCCCTCGGTCATCTCGTCACCGAGGGTGTCATTGTGCTTGAGGGTTTCCTCCGCCCACTGCCGGGCCCTGTCGAAGTCGCCCTGCAGGAACGCCTGCGTCTGGGCCAGGTAGCAGTACACGTGGCGGTAGTACGGCTGGCCGGCGGCGCCGGCAGCCCGGCGGGCGTCCTCTATGGCCTGGCGTACCGAATCGGGCCGGCCGGCCAGATAGCCGACCGTGGCCAGGAAGTTGGCTGCCGCGCCGAGTGTCTCGTAGTCCAGCCGCTCCCTGGCCTGCCCGCGGACTGCCGTGGTGCGCTCCAGCTGCTCCGCGGCCACATCGGGTGTGGTCCCATGCCACATGCCCGTGGCCAGGGCGTGCGCGAGCACGGACTCGTCACCGAGGCGAGCCGCCAGCCGGGCCGCCCGGGCGCTGACCTGCCGGGCCGGGCCGGTCTCGCCCGCCGTGGCCAGGGCGCGCGCCAGGCTGCCCAGGCCGCGGACGTAGAGCGGATCCTGCTGGTCGAGGCCGCAGCCAGCCAGCGCGGACGACAGCAGATCAGCCGCCCGGGCGCCTGCCAGCCCGGGCCTCCACGTGGTGTCCTCGAAGCCGATCGCAGCGGCCAGGCGAACAGGCGGCTCGGCGATGACATACAGCCGCTCGTAGATGTCGCGGGCGTGCCCGAAGTGGGAGGCCCGCACATAGTCGCCCGCTGCCGCCAGCAGCAGCTCGGCGCGCTCGGCCGGGTCGCACTCGGGCAGCTGTGCCGCCCGCTCGAACCACACCGCGGCGTCCTCGAAGGCCAGGCTCCTTTCGGCGAGCCGGCCCGCGTCCCTGCTGTAGCGCAGGGCACGATCGTGAAACCCCAGGACATGGGACGCAAGGTAGTGGTGGGCGAGCAGGGGTATCACCGCGGCGTGGGGCGGCTGGCGTTCCAGCGCCTCGGCCGCCCGGGCATGCACGAGCATCCGCCTTGACGGCGGCATCCCATCGAGCACTGCCTGGCGGACCAGGGCGTGCACGAACGCGTACCGGTCACCGGCTGTTCGATCGGACTCGACCATCCCGTGCGCGGTAGCCACGTCCAGTGCGGCGAGCGTCGCCGCCTGACCGGTTTCGCTCGCCGCCACTAGGCTTGCCAAATCGAAGGCGGAGCCCAGCACCGCGGCAAGCTCAATGACCCCACGTACCTCTGCGCTGAGGCCCGACAGCCGACCGGCCAGCGTATCGCTGACCGAGGACGGCACCCGGTTCGCCGTACGCAAGGCGGCAATACCACCACGATGCGCGAGATCAGCCCACAGCTCCCGCAGGAAGAACGGATTGCCGCCCGTCCGGTCCCGCAGCAGGGCAGCCGGCGCGCGTGCCTCGCTGAGCGGCAGCCCGGCCCGCAGGCTCAGGAACTCGGCGATGGCCTCGGTGTCCAGGCCGCTCAGATCGAGACGCCGAACGCCCTCCAACCGGTGCAGCTCCGCCACCCGCGCCGCCATCTCGTCGGAACGGTCAGGAACGGTGGTCCGGAACGCGGCCACCACGAGAAGCGGCGATTGCGAACAAGCTTCAACCAGATGTTCGAGCATCGCGATCGTCGGGAGCTGGGCCCAGTGCAGGTCATCGACCATCAGAGCGAGCGGCCGCTCCTCGGCCAGGGCCCGGAGTAGAGAGGCCACCGCCTCGAAGAGATCCCGGCGCACCCCGCCCGCCCCCATCGGCGCGTTGACCGGCTCCGGGCAGTGCCGGTACACACGGGCTGACAGGCGGCGCAGCTCGCTCCCGTGGTCGGCCACCACGTCGGCCAGAGTGCCCTCCGCAGCCGTACCGAAAAGGTGATCGAGCATCTCCGCGAACGGCTGATACGACACGCCGGTGTCCAGCCCGGAGGTCCCGACGAGCACAGTGACGTCGTTGTCGTGCAGCGCGCCGGCGATCTCCGCGATCAGCCGGGTCTTGCCGGCCCCGGGCTCTCCCCCCAGGAAGACGACCTGGCGCCTGCCCACGGTCACCTCGGACCAGAGCGCCTCCATGGTCTCCAGCTCCAGGTGCCGACCCACCAGAGGCGCCTGGCGGGCCGCCGCCAGCCGCGCGGGCAGCGGCGGCGGTACCCACGGCGTCATGACGAAACTCGGCTCATCAAGTGCCTCAGCCGGTCAGATCGCCGCTATTGCGCCGTCAGGCAGGAGCCTGTCTGTTACCTCGACGATGACGTCAGCGGGCAGCCCGGCCCGGGCTGCCGCCTGCCGGATCGCATCCGGCGACGGCGCCTCGTACAGGCAGTAAGTCTTGCGCCGATCGGCTGAAAGGAAGGAGTACAGCCAGCGGACTCCTTCCTCCTCATTAATCCGATTTATTCCATCGATGACCTCAGAGGCTGCCTCCAGTTCCTCGGCAAAACGTCTCTCGACCATAAAAATAGGCACTTTATCCCCCACTCCACTAAAGCCCGTCGCCACCGACGATAACGCGAGCCTCACCACTCGCCCAGGTTGTCGAGCACTGGGTCCGCATTCGGCCGCGCGCATTTTTAGCGCGACCCGGTTATGAGTGCACTGAAGCCCGTGTCTGCGAATCAGATCATTCCAGCGTGCTGTGGCAACAGCAGCGGGGTGTTCCCGATCAGCTCGGTGATGTCGTGGTAGAGCACGATGACCTCTCGTCCCCCATGTCCGCAATGTCGGCCTGCTCGGTGAACCCGGCCTCGCCGGCTCGTACGACGGCTTTGCCTGGCTGGCGCTGCATCAGGGCCGCGGATGCGCACAAGCCCATCTGATAGTCGCCCGTGTCGACGAACGCCACGATGTCGCCGGGGCCGGGGCCGGGGCATCCGGTCGAGGAACGTCAGGTGGCTGACGACCATGTCGCGTTCCGTGCAGCCACGTTTTGCCGGGCTTCTTGAAGTCCGCGGGCGCGTGACACGCCGACACGACATGTGGTGCTTCGCTTCGCCCTCGTTCCTACATATGGTGGTGCCCGCAGCTGGTTCTGTGGGTCATTCCAGGCTCACGGAGGCAAGAGGGAACCCGGTGGGAGTCCGGGACTGCCCCGCAGCGGTGAGCGGGAACGACCGCCGTCCCCGTCGCGACTGTGCGCGACGGGAGCAGCACTGGGCCTGACGGCCTGGGAAGCGACGGCTAGTAGGACACGCCAGCCGGATGTACCGGCCCGGCGTTGCGCCCGCGAGTCCGAAGACCTGCCAGCGCGCCGCGCGCGCTGCGTGCGGCGGCTCCGGCCGCGCGGGACGGCCGATGGGCGCAAGGCCTGACGTGCACGCAGGCCTCGGCTCAGACCTCGTCCCGCTCGATCGCAGGCCATCGGGAACGAGCTCGCGAGGAGAGAGCCAGCCATGACGGTAGCCACAGCCGCGTCCAGCGCACGACCGCGGACCGGCATGCAGGTACGCAAGCGGAACGGCGACACCGAGCCGGTCGATGTGAACAAGATCGTGCGGGCCGTGCAACGTTGCGCCGACGATCTGGACGACGTCGATCCGCTTCGTGTCGCGACCCAGACCATCAGCGGGCTGTACGACGGCGCCACGACGGCCGAACTGGACCGGCTGTCGATCCAGACCGCGGCGGAGATGACCGGCGAAGAGCCGCAGTACTCGCGTCTTGCGGCCCGACTGCTAGCGGCGTACATCGCCAAGGAGGTCCGCGGCCAGGGCATCGCGTCGTTCAGCCAGTCCGTCGCGCTCGCGCACGCCGAGGGCCTTATCGGCGACGAGACCGCCGGGCTTGTCAAGGACAATGCCCGCAAGCTCGACTTCGCTGTCGATGATGACGCTAACCTGCAGTTCGAGTACTTCGGCGTCAGGACCGTCTATGACCGGTATCTGCTCCGCCACCCGTCAACTCGGCTGGTAGTAGAGACGCCGCAGTACTTCCTGCTGCGCGTCGCCTGCGGGCTGTCGCGTACCCCGGCGGAGGCGATCGGGTTCTACCGGCTGATGTCGTCGCTGGCCTACCTGCCCAGCTCGCCGACGCTGTTCAACTCCGGTACCAGCCACCCGCAGATGTCGTCCTGCTTCCTGGTCGACTCGCCGCGCGACGATCTGGACTCCATCTACGCCAGGTACGCCCAGGTGGCCCGCCTGTCGAAGTTCTCCGGCGGGATCGGCATCGGCTTCTCCAGAGTGCGCTCCCGCGGCGCGCTGATCCGCGGTACCAACGGCCAGTCCACCGGCATCGTGCCATTCCTGCGCACCCTGGACGCCTCCGTCGCGGCGGTGAACCAGGGCGGCCGCCGCAAGGGCGCCGCCTGCGTTTACCTGGAACCCTGGCACCCCGACATCGAGGAGTTCCTCGAACTGCGGGACAACACCGGCGAGGACGCCCGGCGCACCCACAACCTGAACCTGGCCAACTGGCTCCCCGATGAGTTCATGCGCCGGGTTGAGACAGACGAGATGTGGTCGCTCATCGACCCGGACGTCGCTCCGGAGCTGCCGGACCTGTGGGGCGAGGCTTTCGACGCCGCCTACCGCGCGGCTGAGGCCGAGGGCCGGTACGTCAGGCAGGTGAGCGCCCGCGACCTGTACGCCAAGATGATGCGCACCCTGGCGCAGACCGGCAACGGCTGGATGACATTCAAGGACGCCACCAACGCTAAGTGCAACCAGACGGGCTCTGCCGGGAAAGTCGTGCACCTATCCAATCTGTGTACCGAGATCACAGAAGTGACCACGGACACCGAGACCGCCGTCTGCAATCTCGGCTCGGTCAACCTCGCACGCCACCTGACCACCGGAGCCGGCGGCCGGGTAACCGTCGACTGGCCGAAACTGCGGGAGACCGTGCGCACCGCAGTGCCGTTCCTCGACCGGGTCATCGACCTGACCTTCTACCCGGCCGAGCAGGCGGCCGCCTCCAACCCGCGCTGGCGGCCGGTCGGCCTCGGCGTCATGGGATTGCAGGACGTGTTCTTCGCGCTGCGGCTTCCGTTCGACTCCGACGCCGCGCGGGAAGTGTCCGCCCGGATCGCCGAGGAGATCTACCTCACCGCCCTGGAGTCCTCGGCCGAGCTCGCCGAGCACTACGGCGCGCACCCGCAGTTCGGGCAGACACGCGTCGCCGCCGGGCAGCTGCAGCACGATCTGTGGGGGGTCACCGGGTCGCAGACAGCGCGCTGGAAGGCGCTCCGCAAGCGAGTCGCCAAGACCGGCCTGCGCAACTCGCTGCTGATCGCCATCGCACCGACCGCCACCATCGCCTCGATCGCCGGATGCTATGAGTGCATCGAGCCGCAGGTCTCCAACCTGTTCAAGCGCGAGACCATGTCGGGCGAGTTCCTGCAGGTCAATACCGCGCTGGTGGCCGAGCTGAAGGCGCACGGGCTGTGGACCGACCAGATCCGCGACAGGGTCAAGCGAGCCGAGGGCTCGGTGCAGGGTATCGATGAACTGCCGGGCGAGGTCCGCGAGCTCTTCCGCACCGCGTGGGAGCTGCCGCAGCGGGCGCTGATCGACATGGCCGCCGCCCGGGGACCGTTCATCGACCAGAGCCAGTCGCTCAACCTGTTCCTGGCCGCACCCTCCATCGGCAAGCTTTCGTCGATGTACTTGCACGCCTGGAAGTCCGGCCTGAAGACGACGTACTACCTGCGGTCGCGGCCTGCGACCCGGATCGCCCAGGCCACCGTCGCCGTACAGTCCGCGCCAGCCAACCAGCTGCAGGTCAGCGCGGCAGACGCTGTCACCTGCTCCCTGGAGAACCCCGAGACCTGCGAGGCATGCCAGTGACCACGACCGCCAGCACTCCTGCTACGCATGCCGCCGCGGAGCGGCACATGCTGCTCGACCCCGGCATGGACCTGACGCTGCGGCCGATGCGGTACCCGCTGTTCTACGACCGGTTCCGCGACGCGATCAAGAACACCTGGACCGTCGAAGAAGTGGACCTGCACTCCGATCTGGCCGACCTGCGCAGGCTCTCGGCGGCCGAGCGGCACCTCGTTTCCCGGCTGGTGGCGTTCTTCGCGACCGGTGACACGATCGTCGCGAACAACCTCGTCCTGAACCTGTACCAGCACGTGAACTCGCCGGAGGGGCGGCTGTACCTGTCACGGCAGCTGTTTGAGGAAGCCGTGCACGTGCAGTTCTACCTCACCCTGCTGGACACCTACGTACCAGACGAAGCCGAGCGAGCGCGTGCCTTCGCGGCCGTGGAGAACATCCTGTCGATCGCCCGCAAGGCCGAGTTCTGCTTCCGCTGGATCGACTCGATCTTTGAGCTGCGCGAGCTGCGGACCACGGCCGACCGGCAGGCGTTCCTGCTGAACCTGATCTGCTTCGCAGCCTGCATCGAGGGACTGTTTTTCTACGGCGCGTTCGCCTACGTGTACTTCCTGCGTTCACGCGGCCTGCTCAACGGGCTGGCGTCCGGCACCAACTGGGTGTTCCGCGATGAGTCGATGCACATGGCGTTCGCCTTCGACGTGGTCGACACCGTCCTGGCCGAGGAGCCGGGGCTCTTCGACGAGCAGCTGGCCAGGCAGGTACGCGACATGATGGCCGAGGCAGTCGAGTGCGAGGCACAGTTCGCCCGCGACCTGCTCGGCCAGGGCGTGGCCGGCCTCTCTCCCGCAGACATGCGAGGCTACCTCGAGCACGTCGCCGACCGGCGGCTAGCGCGCCTGGGCATGGAACCGCTCTACGGCTCGGCCAACCCCCTGCAGTTCATGGAATTGCAGGACGTGCAGGAACTGTCGAACTTCTTCGAGCGCCGGGTCTCCGCCTACCAGGTTGGCGTGACTGGGACGGTCGCCTTCGACGAGGAGTTCTGACCACGGCGTGACGCCGCCAAGTCGGTCCGCTCGGCCTGGTCAACATGACCAGGCCGAGCTATAGTGAACGGACGTCCGCTTTTTAGGAGGAAAAGTCGATGCGTCCTGGACAGCCCAGCCGGACCGCTGACCAGAATGCGCTGTTCCGCGCGCTGGAAGCACGCCGGCCTGCTTCGGTCAGGATCGCCGACGACCCGCTGGCGGTCCGGTTCCTGAGCCCGGAGTTCCGGGCGCTGGCCGAGGCGGCCCGGCTGCCGCCGGTGCGGCGCCTGCTGGAGACCGTGATCGATCGTCGCTGGCCCTGCGCCCGGCCGGGCGTGGTGGCCCGCACCCGGCTGATCGACCAGGTGATCGTCGGGGAACTCGGCAAGGTCGGGCAGGTGGTCATCCTGGGAGCGGGATTCGACACCCGGGCCTGGCGGCTGCCCGGCATCGACCGGGTGCGCGTGTTCGAGCTGGATCACCCCGCGACGCAGGCGGCGAAGCAGCACGCGCTGCGCCACCGCGGGGGGTCTGCCGCCCCCGTCACCTTCGTTCCGGTCGTGTTCGGCGCGGACGATCCGGGCCGGGCGCTGACCGCGGCGGGCTTCACGGCAGGAGCGCCCACTCTGGTGCTGTGGGAAGGCGTCACCAACTACCTGGGCCGCGACGCGGTGGATGCGACATTCGGGCTGCTGGCCTCGATGCTCGGACCAGGGTCGCTAGTGCTGTTCACTTACATCGACGCCGGCATGCTGGACGGGTCGGCGCACTTCGCCGGCGCGCAGACCACGATGCGCGCAGTCCGGCGGGTCGGCGAGCCGTTCACTTTCGGGTTCGTCCCGGCCGACGTGCCCGGCTACCTTGCGGCGCGCGGCTTTGAGCTGCTGTCTGATGAGCGGGTCTCGGATGCGGCGCGCCGTTTCTACCCGGCAGGCAGGTGCCCGCCAGCCCCCGCCTATTACCACGTCGCCAAGTCGAGGAAGGGCTGACATGCCCAGGGTGGACGAAGGTTACCTGGCCGCCCGGCGCCGGCAGGTCATGGACGCCGCCATCGCATGTTTCGCGCGCGAAGGATTCCACCGCACCACGATGCAGGACATCGTCGCCGAGGCGGGCCTGAGTGCAGGCGCGATCTACCGGTACTTCCCGGCCAAGGAGGACATCGTCGCGGCAATAGCCGCCGAGCATCATGCCCGGGAGGCAGCCGTCCTCACCAGCGCCAGCGATGAGACGGCGGCCGGGGACGTGCTGCGCGACCTGGCCCGGGTATCCCTGGGCAGGCTGGCTGACCCGGCCGAACAGCGGTGGCGGCGAGTCACCGTGCAACTGTGGGGAGAGGCCCTGCGCGACGAGCGGGTGATGGGAATCGTCAGGAGCGGGCTGGACGAGCCTGTCGAGATCATCGCCGGGCTGCTCCGCCACGGGCAGCAGGCCGGCGATGTGCCGGCCGAGATCGACCCGCTCAGCGCTGCCCGGGTCTGCGCGGCCATCTTCCAGGGCCTGGTCCTCCAGCAAGCGTGGGAGCCAGGGCTGGAGATCGACGGATACATCGACGCGGTCATCGCGCTGATTGGCAGATTCACCAGCCCGGCCACCACAGGCAGCGGCAACCGGGCAATCCGGACACGGGCGAGCACCTGACCAAGCATTCGGCCATCGCGTCGGCGGCGGTGCGGCCGACTGGAGGATGCCCAGGAGGCCATGGTTGCGTTCATGGCCTGGGCAGCGTCAGGAGAGGCGCTCGTCGATCCGGGCGCAAAGTCGGGCGCGCCCTACTTTGCAAGGAACCCGCCGCCCCCAGATCCAGTGCACCAGCGGCACATAGACCAGCAGGCTCCAGGCGACCAGGAACTTCAGGTAGCTGTTGAAGTGGAACCGGTCGGCGATGGTGCGGTGATAACAGCGGGGGTGATGATGGCGAACACCTCCTGGAATGAGAAGTCCTGCTGCACGGGGGCCTGGTCTCGACCAACCCGATCTGGGCTGCCGCACCAGTGTCCTACGCGGGACACATGCAGACCCTCGCGCGCCGCTACCTGGTCATCGCGCCGGACACGCGAGGCTGTGGCAGAACCGTCCACAACGGCGAAGTCGTCACCTTCGACCAGCTCGCCGACGACGTCCTCGCGCTGGCCGACGCGCTCGATCTCTACAAGCCGCTGATTGCCGGCTTCAGCGAAGGCGGCATAACCGCGACCATAGCCGGCATCCGCAACCCGGATCGGTTCGAGGCGATCGTCAACGACGCCGGCTACGACGCGTTCAACCCGCAGGCGCCCAGCGCCGCGATGATGCGCCAGACGCTCGGCGGCAGCCCCGCCGCGACCGAGGCCGATCCCGAGGCGTTCGCCCAGATGATGACCCGCAGCGAGGAGATGCGGCCGATGTTCGAGCTGCTCAAGGCCGATCAGGACGGCGGCCAGGGCGACGGGCACTGGGCCGAGTACCTGCGGCTGGCGTTCCCCCGCACCACCCAGCCCCCGGCTACACCTTCGAGGACTTCGGCAAGATCACTTCCCCTACGCTGATCCTCGTCGGCGACCGCGACGAGTACTGCACGCTTGACGACGGGCTCACCGCCTACCGGCAGCTGACCCACGGAGAGATCGCGGTCCTGCCCGGCACCGGGCACATCATCACAGCCGCCAAGATCGAGCTCGCCCTCGACTTCTTCGACCGGCACCTGCACGCAAGCTGACCACGATGCCCAGCATCGGCATCGCCACCGACTGCGCGCTCCCGCCCGAACGCGTTCTGCGCGGCGCATACGACTTCAGCCAGGATCGTCCGCTGGCGTGGCCGGCCGTCCGCGCCGAGCACCTCACCGTCCATGAGCTCAGCGAGACGACCGCGGACGCGACCGAAGGCACCCCACTGGCGTCGGAATCAACTGGGAACGATGCCGCTACGACTGGTCCCGGACCGGCCGGGTCACTGCAACCGTGACCGGCTCCAATGTCTATGCCCGCCCCAGGAGCAGCTGGCCACCCTGGCAGCAGCGCCGCGCAGTGAGAGACATCCCAGGAGTTTGAATGTCAAGCGGCGAGTTCGGAGCCACGGTGGGACCAGGCTGTGGCCTCGTTGTAGCGGGCTCGCGTCGTGAGGCATCCGTGGAGGATGCCGACCAGCCTGTTCGCCAGCCGCCGCAGGGCGTCGTTGTGTGCCATGCCGCGGCGGCGCATGTCGTCGTAGTAGGCGCGGGCGCCGGGAGAGGCGTTGAGGGCGGCGAAGGCCTGGGCCATCAGGGCGTCGATGAGCCGGTCGTTGTGGATGTACCGGGCGGCGACGATCTTCTTCTTGCCCGAGGCGCGGGTGATCGGGCTGGTCGCGGCGTAGTTCTTGCGCGCCTTGCCGTCGGCGTAGCGGTGCGGGTCGTCGCCGAATTCGCCGAGCACCCGGGCTCCGGGGATCGTGCCCATGCCGGGCTGGGACAGGTAGATCTCAGCGTCCGGGTGCCGGCCAAAATGTTCCCCCACCTGCCCTTGCAGCGCCTGGACCTGCTCGTTCAGGGTGACGATCACCGCGATGAGAGCACGGGCGGTAGCCGCATAGGCGGCGGTAAGGGCCGACGGCTGGCGCAGCTGCTCGCCGCGCAGCGCCGCCAGGATGACGTCGGTCTTGCCGGCGATGTCCCGGCGGCGGGCGCGCTTGAGCGCCGCGGCGACCTGCGCGCGGGTGAGCCTGGCCGCGCGATCCGGGTCGGGTGCCCTGGCCAGCAGCTCGAGGGCATCGGGGGCGTCCAGGTCCTCGAATGCTTCCAGCGCGGCGGGGAAATACTCGCGCAGCTGATGGCGCAGCCGCTGCACCTGCCGGGTGCGCTCCCAGATCAGCGTCTTGTGTGTCCGGGTCACAACCTTGACCGCCTGCGCGTCGGCGCTGTCCCCGGCTGCGGCCCGCAGCTGATGGGAGTCGGTGCGGACCATATCGGCAAGCATGTGCGCGTCGCCGCCGTCGCTTTTGGCCCCCGACACCCCGTGCCGCCCCCGGTACCGCGATGCCTGCAGCGGAGTCACCGGGAACACCACATACCCGGCCGCGGTCAGCGCGGCAACCCACGGGCCGCGGTCGGTCTCGATCCCGACCGCCACCTGCACGTCCTCGGCGTCATCGGCGAGCTGGCGGCCGATCAGCTCATGCAGCCGGGCCATGCCCGCCACGCCCTCCGGCAGCCGTGCCCGCGCCAGCACCCGGCCTGCCGCGTTCATCACCTCGACGTCGTGATGATCCTCAGCCCAGTCATCCCCGACGAACAGCCACATCGCCTCTCCCGTCCGCAACACCCGACAGCATCAGCGGCCTGCGGGAGAACCATCGGCGACCTAATGAAACAGTGCTCACGCCGCCCGGCGGGCACGACATCCCAGCAGCGATCAACTCTCCCGGTCACCGGCAGGGGCACGATCTCTCACCAGGGCTTTCCTGCACAGCCCGGGAAGCACCAGTGCTCACCCGCCGGCGGCTACCGAACCCGAGTCTGCCGCAATGACCGACTCATGACTCATTAGGATGTGCGGGTGCTTCCCGCCGACCAGCATGTGCACACGCAGTGGTCCGCTGACGCGCCGAATGGTTCAATGCGCCAGGCATGCGTCCGCGCAGCCGAACTCGGCCTGCCTGGGATCACCTTCACCGATCACGCCGACCTCACCACGCTGGCGGTCTCCGAGAATGCAGCCGCCTACATCCGCGCAATTGGCGGCCAGATTGCAGACGGGGTGTACACGCCTCCGCCGCTGGATGTCGCCGGGTATGTGGGCTGCGTCCGGGAATGCCGTCAGGAATTCTCGGACCTGAGGATCCGGGCCGGGATCGAGCTGGGCGACCCGCACCTGCACCCGCAGGAAGCCGCAAGGCTGGCCGCCGCCCGATTCGATCTGATCGTCGGCTCAGTCCACTCCCTCCGCCGCGACGCCGGGTATGCAGATGTCGCCGACCGCTACGCCGACATCCCCGACGCGGACGTGGTCCGGGAATACCTGGCCGAAGTCACCACGATGATCGAGACCTCGCAGCAGTTCACCGTCCTCGCGCACATCAACTACGCGGCCCGGTACTGGCCAGGCCGGGATGGCGAGTACCGCAGCGCCGACTTCGAAAGCGAGTACCGCACCGCCCTGCGCGCGCTTGCGCGCAGTAACCGCGCGCTGGAGATCAACACCAGCGGCTGGCTGCCGCTGGACCCCGACCTGCTCGACTGGTGGCGGCAAGAAGGTGGCGCGCTGATCAGCTTCGGCAGCGACGCACACGACCCCGACACACCCGGCCGCGAGTTCCCGGCCGCGGCAGCTATGGCGCAAGCCGCAGGGTTCGGCCCAGGCGACTGCGGTACAGCGTTGTGGGTCCGCAGCTGATCGCCTCCTGTGCCGTGACGAGTGCGACGGGCGAGGCCGCGGCGGGGTCAGGGCGAGCGCGTCGACCAAGACGAGAACGGCGTCAATGTAAGCCTGCACGTGGTCGTTGTGCAGAGCCTCTCCCCACACCTGGACAGTGACCCGGCGAGAGCTGCTCTGCCGGGTCTGCGAGGCGTCCCAGCGATACGCTGACCAGCCGGCGCAGCGCCTCGGCCACGTCGTTACCGCCGTGCCACTCGGCCAGGGTTGCTGCTTCGGCCGCGTGATGCTCGGCCGCGAATGCCGCCACGATGTCTTCCTTGGACCGGAAGTAGCGGTAGCTGGCCCTGGCGCTCAGCCCGGTCTCGGCCACGATGTCCTGCAGCGTCGCCTGATGGAAGCCGTGCCGGGCGAAGCAGGTGCTCGCGGCGTCCATGATCTGGCGGCGCCTTGACTCGAGATAGCTCCGGCTCATTCTCCGACGTGCCCTCGAAGATCGTGAAGCTCGTGGTGGCCCGGCAATGAGGAAAGACGCCGGCGGCTCTACTTGCCGTAATGGAACCTGCAGATCGCGATCTCGACCCCGCCATCGGCCACCCGGTAGACGAGACGGTGCTCCCAGGTGATCCTCCGGGCTGGCGCGCTCACGCTCGATCACGTGAGCGCGCTTAGCTCGCCCGTCGCCGTCACCCGGTGCCAGTGCTAGCGGCCACGGAGCCCGACACTTTCGAGGCGTCTCGGCCGGTTAGTGACATGACCTTAGCCGTTAGGGGTCAGCACCAACTCAGCACGCTAGCCCACGAGCGGGCGCTGCCGTCAGGCCCTGAGATTCTCGGGCTCCTCCCGGCGCGGCTCGTCCGTCTGCCGGCCGCGCGCGATCACCAGCGGCGGCAAACGCCGGCCGGTACTCGATTCGGGACCAACACGGACAGCGGCAACGGGCGTTAACAGGGTTCAGGGCGAGCGCGTTACCGCGCACTCGCAGCGCCTTGTACCAGCGGGAGGAAAACCTCGTCGATGATGGCGGCAATCGAGGCGTCGGATGTGTCGCCTCTTGGCGAGAGCACTTCGTGCCGCAGCAGAGTATCGGGGAGCGCGGCTATCCGGGGCGTGATGCGGTCAGCTCGTGCCTCACCCCGTTCCGCCGCTCGTTCGAGTGCAATGACGACGGCGTCGGAAATGGCGGGATAGAGGTCTTGGGAAAGGTCGGCCATTTCGCTGACGAGCCCGTGGATGATGTCGCGGCCGATCTCGACCAGATAGTCGCGGTAGCGGAAGAGGATGACGATCACATCTTGGCGGAGGTCGCCGGTATCGGGAAGATCCCCAGCGAGGAGCCCGAGGCGGTGTCGAAGGGCAGCCTGGACGAGCGCGCCCCGGTTGGGCCAGCGGCGGTAGATCACCGTCTTGTGCGCCGCAGCGCGCTCGGCGACGCGCTCGATGGTCAGCTTGGTATAGCCGACGGCTTTCACCTCTGCCCAAGCAGCCTCCAACAGGGCGTCATCCAGTTCGGCGCCCCGGCGACGAGAGCGGTGAGCGGCGGCTACGTTGTCGTCCCTGGCTACATGGGGATCCATTGCTTCCAGTCTAGCGACGTTGCGTTGCTTATCACCCCGATACCAGATAAGCTACGGCGCGTCGCTTAGACCAGTGGAGGACCCGGTATCCGGCCCCCGTTGACATGAGCAGTTTCCGCGGAGAGGACGGCACGGGTGACAGTCATCGAGGTGAAGCGGCTCCACAAGGTCTATGGCGAGAAGATCGCCGTAGACGACGTGTCGTTCGAAGTGAACGAGGGAGAGATCTTCGGCGTCCTTGGGCCGAACGGCGCAGGGAAGACGACAACGGTGGAGTGCGTCAGCGGGCTGCGCCGCCCGGACCGGGGCTCGGTGCGTGTCTTCGGCTACGACCCGATCGACGAGCGCGACAAGGTCAGGACCGACTTGGGTGTTCAGCTCCAGCGCAGCGAGCTGCAGCCCAATCTTCGGGTGGGCGAAGCGCTCGAGCTGTTCAGCTCCTTCTACGAGCGTCCAGCCGACTGGCGCTACCTGGTCGACGTGCTCCGCCTCGGCCCGCAGCTGCGGACCCGGTTCGCCAAGCTGTCGGGGGGGCAGCAGCAGCGCCTCTCAATCGCCCTGGCGCTGATCGGTGATCCTAAGGTGGCCATCCTCGACGAGCTCACCACCGGCCTCGACCCAGCAGCGCGGCACGACACCTGGGGCCTCATCGAGGCCATCCGAGACCGTGGCGTGACGATCCTACTCGTCACTCACCTTATGGCCGAGGCCGAACATCTCTGCGACCGAGTGGCGGTGATCGATGCCGGTCGCGTCGCCGCGCTAGGCTCGCCAGCCGCGCTCACGTCGCGCATCGCAGTCGAGCAGCGGATTCGGTTCGTGCCGTCCGAACCGATCGACGACGGCGTACTCATTGGGCTCCCCGAGGTGGAGTCGGTCCGCCGCCACGGTAAGGAGGTCCTTGTCGTAGGCAACACCGAGGCGCTCGCTGCTGTGACCGCCGTGCTCGTCCGGCTCGGTCTGGTGGCCCTCCATCTTCGCGTCGAGCAGCCCAGCCTGGACGACGCCTTCCTTGCCATCACCGAGCGAGGTCCGAGCTCGGAGGACCAATCCTCGCCGCCGGACACCGGGACGGACGGCGTCAGATGACTGCCACGGCGCCACCTAGGGGGAACTACAAGCGCGCGCTCCTGCGCCGCCGACCGTTCTGGACCATGGCGCGAACCGAGGCGGTGCTACTGACTCGCAACCCCGGTGCAGTGCTGTTCATCGCGCTGCTCCCAGTGGCTGCCATCGTCGTGCTTGGTGTCGTACCCGGCACTCGCCACCCTGACAAGGGGCTCGGTGGGATCAGCTACCTCGACGCCTACCTGCCGATCTTGATGATGTTCGCATTGCTCCAATCGGGAGTGATCATGCTGTCGTCGGCCCTCGCCAGCTACCGCGACAAGGGGGTGTTGCGCCGGCTGGCAACGACTCCGGTGCGGCCAGCAAGACTTCTCGGCGTCCAAGCCGTGATCTACCTCGGAGTGGGAGTGGTCGTCGATGTGGTGATGCTGGTGATCGGGGTGGCGTGCGGGGCCTCGGTCGGAGGCCAGATCGGCGGCCTCGTGCTGTCCTTGCTCCTAGTCGCCGTAGCCATGCTCGCGATCGGGATGCTCATCACCGCGTTGGCTCCACGTGAGCAGGTGGCCCAGGCAGTTTCCACGCTGGTGCTGTTCCCGCTGATGTTCTTCGCC
>JASHOE010000167.1 GCA_030041275.1 Streptosporangiaceae bacterium | reverse complement strand
CCGGGACGTGCTCCGCGCCGGTCACCGTCGCCTGCGCCACTAGCCGCAGGACAGGCCCGGCGACCAGCCGGGACAACCGATACTGCACACAGCCTCCCGCCTCACCATGCGCCTGGAGCACCCAGTCGTCCGGCGCGGCACGTCACAGATTAGCCCGGAACGTCCGGTGCGGCGGTCTCAGCCGCTCGACTACTGGGCAGCAGTCATGGCACGCCAGGTCGACAGGCAGCCGCACGAGCAAGCCGGATCTCCAGGAAGCAGACATTGTCGGTGGCCGGTGGTTGGCTAAGGCGCAGTGTCTATACCCGGTTGAGAGGTGAGAGTTGCCGTGCCTGACCTGAAAGATGAGTTGCACCGCAAGCTCCAAGCCGGCCGAGCCACGCTGGTGTCGAAGCTCGAGGACCTCAGCGAGTACGACCGCCGCCGGCCGATGACGCCGACCGGCACGAATCTGCTCGGGTTGGTGAAGCACCTGGCCGGGCTCGAATACCTGTATCTGGGTGAGTCACTCGGCCACCCGGCTCCTGAGACCATGTCGTGGATAGCGGACGGCTCGATCTGGCAAGGCGCCGACATGTGGGCGAGGCCCGACGAGTCCAGCGACTACATCACCGGTCTCTACGGCCGCGCCTGCGCGCATGCCGATGGCGTCATTGCCTCACTCGACCTCGATGCACCTGCGACGGTGCCGCACTGGCCTTCGGACCGGCGCGACACCACCCTGGGCGTCCTGCTCATCCGGATGGTCGCTGAAACAGCTGAGCACGCTGGCCATGCGGACATCGTCCGGGAGCTGATCGACGGGAAGGGCGGCCCGGATCAGAAGGACATCGACGACGAGACCTGGCGCGCCTACGTTGCCCAGGTTCAGGCCGCCGCCAGCGCGTTCGCCACCAGTCCCGCGCCGTAATCGTCGCAGTAGGCCGTCGCGTCCGACGCGAGCACGCTCCTCGCAGCCACGTGCCGCGTTGCTTTCCCCGCGTGGGTTTCCCGGCATGATGGTCGCGTGGTCAGGATCGGCGACTACGAGAGCGTGCCGGACGCCGTCGCCGCCCGCTGGGTCGTTGAGGGCCTGCGCGGGTTCGCTGAAAGCGTGCTCTCGCTGGTACCTGTCGGCTTCGAGGCATACGGCAGGCTCTTGCACCCAGCCTGGCGATCCGACCTGCGGCGGCGCGTGTCGTGGCAGGAGGTGGCGCGGGCCAACGGCCGGATCTCTCACCGGGCCATGCAGTGGGGCTCGATCACGGGCTCCAGGCGTTACCTTGATGTGGCCCACCAGCCGGGGATCTGGGATCACGCGCCCGAAACGGGGACGCTGCCCGAGGAGCTCGCACCGGTACTAGCTGCCCTGCTGACGCGGCACACAGCCACGCCCGAGCGGTGCTGGTTTGCTGTCTGGGAAGGCTACGGATCTCTGGCGTTTGACGCCGAGGATGCACCCGCCTTTGACATCCCGCACCGGCGGCTGCGGCTGTTCAGCGGCCCGATTTCAGCCATCCAGGCGTCGCTGTGCAGGCCGCCTTGGTGGCAATCCCCGAGCCTCTGGTGGCCGGATGACCGGGCCTGGTGCGTCGAGACCGAAGTCGACCTGATGAGCACCTACGTCGGTGCCTCCCGCCAGTGTATTGGGGACCTGGTAGCTCAACCGGGCTTGGAAGCCGTCATCGCGGACCCCGCTGACGGCATTACCTGGGACAGCGACAACCTGAACCCGACACCATCCTTAGGCTGAGCTAGCGGTCACTCGAGTGGCTGGTCCCATTCCGGTCTTCCGGAGACGCGGCTCCTTCAGTTGATATCGAACTCGTTGCCTTCCGGATCCTTCATCCCCACGGCGTAGTGGTCGAGCCCCTCCGCCGGCAATGCGCCAGTGATGGCCGCGCCCAGGCCTGCCAGCCGGCTTGCCTCCGCGTCGACCCGCTTCCTGCGCGTCTCGATCGGGTCCGTCCGCTCGCCACTGGCATGGATGTCGAAGTGCAGACGGTTCTTCAGGGCCTTGGCATCCTGAACAACGTGGAACCAGATGCTTGGCCCTTGCCCATCCGGGTCGCTGATCCTGTCCGCGCCGTCGACGAGATCCTCTTCAGGCAAGCCGAGCTTGCGGTAGAAGTCGTTCCAGGTAGCGAACCCGGCCGGAGGCGGCGCGAGCTCATAACCCAGCGCAGCGGCCCAGAACCGAGCCAGCAAATCCGGGTCGGCACAGTCGATAACCAACTGATAGCGGACAGGCATGGGTCCCTCCCCGTGGTGTTCGGGTGGCTGCCGACATCCTGCCAGCGGGTACCGACGCTCTGTCGGTGGTGAGCCTTCGGGTGACGGCGGAGTGTCAAGCTGGAGCCTGATGACGTTGGTTGGAGCCGGTGAGCGGGATCGAACCGCTGACCTGCCGTTTACAAGACGGCTGCTCTGCCTACTGAGCTACACCGGCGGGACGTTTGATGGTAGCCGAAGCCCAGCCGGACGTGCGCGAGCCGACCGCGGCCAGGCCAGTCGACGACTCGGTGCCGCGAGGCTGCGATCATTGCGGGATGCCACTTTTCTCCTTTGAGGGCCGTGCGCCCGCTGTCAGCCCCACGGCCTGGATTGCCCCCACCGCCACGCTGGTAGGCGACGTCACCATCGAGGACGACGCGTCGGTTTGGTACGGCGCGGTGCTGCGCGGCGACTTCGGCCGGATCGTGGTCCGACGCGGAGCAAACGTCCAGGATGGCTCGATCATTCACGGTGGCACCGAGCCGGTGACTGAGGTCGGTGCGGGCGCGACCGTGGGGCACCTGTGCGTGGTGCATGGCGCCGTCATCGGCACGGAGGCGCTGATCGGCAACGGCGCGACCGTGCTTGACGGCGCTGTCATCGGAGATCACGCGCTCGTCGCGGCGGGTGCGACTGTACCCCCGGGCATGTCCGTTCCCGGTGGCATGCTGGCCGTAGGCACCCCCGCCAGAGTCGCGCGCGAGGTCAGCGGCGCCGCCAAGGAATGGGTGGACAACAATCCTGAGATTTACCGGCAGCTCGCGCGGCGCCATGCGGCTGGCGTCAAGCCAATGCCGGCTCCGGGCCCCTGAGTCTGGCGCCGGGCCGTTCTCCGACCTTACGGTCGGCGGACGGAACGGCCCGGCGCCAGGGCGACGAGTTATACGGTCCCGCTGCTGGACTCCACGGGCGCGGGGGCGCTCCCCGGTGTCCACGCGCCGAACAGCCGGCACGCGACCAGGTACGCAGCACCCGCGACGACCCAGCCGACGACCCACGAGATGTCCGCGCCGCCTAGTGCGCTGACGGCCGGGCCGACGTACAGGGTCTGGTCGAGGAACGGGATCTGCGCCCCGAGTGCGATCAGGTACGGGACGATCGCGATCCAGCGGAAGCCGCCGTAGGCACCGCGCGCTGAGAAGAACGACCGGACGTCGTAGCTGCCCTTCTTCACGATGTAGAAGTCGATGAGGTTGATCACGCTCCATGGCACGAAGAAGAACAGGAGCACGTCGATGAAGTTCTCGAACGAGGTCAGGAACGTCTTGTAGCCCGTTTCCGCCAGGATCGTGGCGATCACGAACATCAGGAGCAGCCCGATCACCCTGGCGACGCGCGACGCCACCACCTTCTGGAAGGCGCTGCGCACGCTCTCCACCGCCAGCATGCCGGTGTAGGCGTTCAGCGCATCGCTGCCCAGCAGGCTCAGCGCGAAGATGGGCAGGATCCACTTGCCGATGATGGACGCCAGCGAGGCCGGAGCGAACGCGCCGGTGGGGACCATGGCGACGATGTAGATGCCGAGGCCGGCGTACAGGATGGTGCCCAGGGCATTGCCAGAGAAGACCGCCCAGAATGTCTTCGGCCCGCTGACGTTCTTCGGCAGATACCGCGAGTAGTCCGAGACATACACAGCCCAGCTAAGCATGTTCATGAAGAACAGCCCGACGGCAGCGATGAAGATCGGGAAGCTCGACAGGTGGGTGCCGCCCATGCCCTTGGCCAGTGCGTGTCCGCTCGTCGCGGTGAGAATCACGGCCGCGATCAGCACGCCGCCGAGGATCACTGTCAGGTATGGCTGGATCCGATGAATCCAGTCGTATCCGTACACCGCCAGCAGCACCGCAGGGACCGTGACGATGATGATCCACCACGGGATCGATACCCCGCCGACGATGTCGTTGAGCGAGTCGGCCTGCGTCACCTGCTGCGCCGCGAGATACCCGACGTCCAGCAGGATGGAGGCCAGGAAGATCAGGATCGCACCGTAGAACCCGAACTGCCCCCGGCTCTGGATCATCTGCGGGACGCCGAGGCGCGGCCCCTGCACAGCGTGCAGCGCGGTGAACGCCATGCCGAGCAGCGTCCCGACGACCATCGCGATGATTGCCCAGAGAACGTTGAGCCCGAATGCGATCGCGAAGCCGCCAAGCACGAAGTTGAAGACATTGGCGTTGGTCGCGAACCACAGCAGGAACTGGCCACTGACCCGGCCGTGCCGCTCGCTCTCGGGGATGATGTCGATCGAGTGGGCCTCGATCTCGGTCACTACCTCGGGTTCGTGTGCTCCGGCCGTCGTTTCTTCCGTCTGTGCCATCTTTCTTATCCTCCGCGAGACTGCGTTAGTGGCGAACGTGACCACCGTCGACATTGACGGTTGAACCGGTAATCCAGCCGGCCTCCTCAGAGGCTAGGAAGGCGACAGCGGGAGCGATGTCGTCAGGCGCTGCACGCCGCTTCAGCGCCTGCAGGGTGCCGACGAAATCAAAGGCATCAGCGTGCGGACTGGACAGGACGCCCTCGGACGCGGTGAGCCCCGGGCTGACCGCGTTGACCGTGATGCCGTAAGGGCCGAGCTCGGTCGCGAGCGCCCTGGTGAAGCCGATGACACCGCCCTTGGCAGCCACGTACGGCGCCATGTTCGGAGTGCCGGCGAAGAAGGTATTCGAGGCTATGTTCACGATGCGGCCGTAGCCGCGGGTGCGCATGACGTCCGAGGATGCGCGGCTCATCAAGTAGACACCGTCGAGGCCTACCCGCAGAATCCGGCGCCAGCTCTCGAAGTCGACGTCGTCCCACGCAATGAACGGCACGATGGCCGCGTTGTTGACCAGGATGTCGATCCGGCCGGTGCGGTCGGTGACCTCCGCGTGCAGCCCGGCTACCGACTCCGGATCGCCGACGTCGGCGGTCACTGCGAAGCTTGGCTCGCCGAGCTTGCCTGCCACAGCGGCCGCGCCGTCCGCGTTGATATCGGCGACGACGACGGTCGCGCCTGCGTCGGCTAGGTTCGCCGCGATCGCAGCCCCGATACCCTGGGCCGCCCCGGTGACAATCGCAGTCCGGCCGGCAAAGCTGCTCATGCTGTCGATTCCTCCTGGTTATGAGCTGGGTACGGGGTCATCATCGTCTAGGGCGGTAAGCGCCGCCTCGATCGCCGCGCCAACGTCTGCCTTCGCGCCTAGTGTGCGTAGCGCCCGGCCCAGCCCGGTGAGTGCCACGACCGGGCTCAGCGCGTATGCGCTCGGGCCCATGTGACCGATCTGCAGCACCTTTCCGGCCAGGTCGCCCTGTCCGCCGGACAGCATCACACCGGACTCCGCCCTGGCCCGCGCGATCACCTCACGCTCGTCCACCCCCGCAGGCAGCCGCAGCGCAGTGACGGCGTCCGAGCAGATGGACTTATCCGCGGCCCACAGCTCCAGGCCGAGCGCCTCGGCACCGGCGCGAGCCGCTCGCGCAGCAGACTGGTGCCTGGCGAGAACGGCTGCCGGCCCTTCGGCGAGATACTGCTCGAGGCACGCGTGCAGGGCGTAGACGTCGGAGACCGAAGGCGTGAACGGGAACGGTCTTTCCACCCGGTGGGCATCCTGCCAGTCCAGAATCGACAGGAACGAGGCACGCGGCGCGTCCGGGTTGCCCGCCATGTGCTCCCACGCCGCGTCGCTGACGTGCAGCAGCGCGAGGCCTGCCGGTCCGCCCAGGCACTTCTGCGGGCCCACCACGACCAGGTCAGCGCCCCAGGCCGTGAAGTCACAGGCGGCCGCGCCAAAGGACGACACGGCGTCCACGATCAGCAGCGCGTCATGGTCCGCGACCACCGGGCCGATAGCGTCCAGGTCGTTCATCGTCCCCGACGGGGTTTCGCAATGCACCACCGCGACCACGGTGACATCGGGACGCGCCGCCAGCGCGGCCCGCACGCTCTCGGCTGGCACGGCGCTGTCGTACGGAACCTCAACCTCGATGACCTCTGCCGCGTACCGGCGGGCCCACCACCCGTATCCCTTGCCGTAGATACCAGAGACCAGGTTCAGCACGACGTCGTCTCGCCGGATTAGCGACGCGGCAGCCGCCTCTAGTCCGAGAACCGCCTCTCCTTGCAGGATGACCGGCGTCTCTGTGGTGCCGAAAGCCTGGCGGGCCAGTTCGGCGGTATTCGCGTAGCGGTGCAGAAAGTCGGGGTCATAGGGGTAGAGCACCGGCTGGCCCACGGCTGCGAGAGTCGCAGCCGTCGCGCCCGCGGGTCCCGCTGTCACGTTAAACACCGGGCCCACCTGGCCGGAGTTTGCACGCCGATCCCCGGCGATCACTAAAGCCCACCCTCTCTGCGCGTCAGGTCGGCCGCCACTCCCGCACACCACTGGCAAACCGAAATTAGTGCACAGACACAACGAGCGTCCCCGCGAGCACTCCAGACGTCAACTGTTGACCTCGCACCATCACGTCCTGTAACCGCGCAGCTTCGGGCTGCGCCCATCCAGGCAGTTCTCGCTCTAGACACAGCCAGCGAGCACCATCGTGCAGCCGCCATCGAGGCCGGTCATCCGCCTCCGTTATCGGTTCGTCAGGCCGCCCGCCGGGCCGAGAGGACGTGGCTACCTGCGTGGCGAGGATTGGTCGCCGTGCGCATCAGCAGCAGATACACCGCCGCCGCAACGAACCAGCCAACGATCCAGGAGATATCGGCGCCGCCGAGCTTCGCCACCAGCGGACCGACGTAGTCGGGTTGCGAGACGAACGGCCACTCGGCGCCGAGGCCGATCGCGTAGGCGAGCAACCCACGCCACGCGAACTTGCCGTATGCGCCATCTGCGACAAAGAAAGAGCCAACGTCGTACCGGGCGCGGCGGACGATGAAGTAGTCCGTCAGGTTGACGGCCGACCACGGGATGAATACGACCAGCAGCACGTCGAGGAAGTTCGACAGGTTGTTCACAAAGTGCTTGTAGCCGAAGAACGCGACGATCACCCCGACGATCATGACGCAGAGGAAGGGGATGATCCGTACCGCGACCGAGACCGACTTGAACCGGCGCCACATGTTGCCGAATGCCAGCACCTGGAACGTCGCGGTGTACGCGTTGAGCGTGTCGGAGCAGATGAGGCTCAGCCCCATCATGACGAGCGCCCACGTGCCCGACACCTTCCCGATGGCGGCGACCGCCTGCAGCGATGGCAGCAACGCGGCCAGATAGGCGCCGATCGAGCACGCGATGAAGGTGGCCAGCACATTGCCTGCGTAGATGCCCCAGAAAAGCCGACGGCCGCTCGTTGACTCCGGCAGGTAGCGGGTGTAGTCGGACACGAACGGGCCCCAGCTGAGCATGTCAATGACGAGCAGCGCCACCCCGGCTAGGAACAGGCCCGCTGTCGGGCTGGCCAGCGTGGTCTCCTTCGCCGGCAGCGACCCGTACCTGATTCCCTGCACGAGCATCACGATGAGCGAGACGCCGACAACCAGGGCGGTCGCCTGCATCACCCGGTGAATCCAGCGGTAACCGAACACCCCGATCACCACGGCTGGCACGGCGAAGATGACGATCCACTGCGGAATCGAGATCGTGCTCACCACGGCCTGCAAGCTCTGCGACTGAATAACGAGCTGGGCTGCGATGAATCCGATATTGAGCACGAGCACACAGGGGAACAGAAACGCCGATCCGTAGAAACCGAACTGGCCGCGACTCTGGATCGTCTGCGGCACTCCGAGCTTCGGCCCCTGGGTTGCGTGCAGAGCAATGAGCAGCGCGCCGGCGAGCGTCCCCACGCCGATGGCGATGAGCGCCCACCAGAACGTCAGCCCGATCTCCACGACGACCGCGCCGAGAACGAGGTTGAAGACGTTGCCGTTGGCCCCCCACCAGAACGCGAACTGTTGCCACGGCTGACCGTGCCGGGCGCCGGCGGGGATCATGTCGATGTGGTGACTCTCCACATATCGGCGCAGTTGCTCGGTGCCTACTGTGGTCTCCGCCATAGCCTCTTCACCTCGACGCCTTCGCGACGTTAAAGCCTGTCAGTGGGAAAGCCAATCCTGCATTTTGCATAAAAAACGGCAGATGCCAGCTCAACAGCCCACATCCTAGCTGGAATTAATTGGCCAGAACTACCTTTGAGGGGAAAAATTGCCGGCCTAACGTGCGTGTGCTGCGGTGGAGCTCGGTCAAGGACCGACAATGGCCGCGAGGCTCTCCTCCACCGACCGGGTAATCGGGTCGCCAGGCGGCAGCGCGCGTTCACAGCGCGCCAGCGTCTCGCGGAGCAGCGTCGTCGCATTTGCCAGATGGCCGAGTGCGAAGTACATCTTGGCCAGACTGACGCACGACGCCAGGGTGTCCGGGTCGTCGGCGCCGAGCGCCCGCGCGCAGCCGTCTCTGGTCACTTCGTACATCGACACCGCATTGCCGATCTTGCCGGCCTGCTGATATGCGCCCGCGAGCGCTGCCTTCGCACGCAGAGTCGTGCGATGGTCTGGCCCGTTGACCCGCTCGGAATCGGTTATGGCGCGCCGGTACAGCGACACCGCGTCCTTCAGCTGGCCCGCCGACAGGGCAGCTTCCGCGAGTCGCTGCCTGGCCGCGATGGTCTCGCGACTGGCCGGCCCTCGGCTGCGCTCGCGCTCGGCCAGCGTCGCCTTCAGCATCCGGGTGGCGTCAGCGGTACGCCCCGCGGCCAGATACGCGGCCGCCAGTTCATCGCGGATTCCCAGAACCTCAGGATCGGACTGGCCCCGCTGTGGCTCGTTCTCTGCCAGAGCTGCGGCTAGCACCGCGATCGCCGTGCTGAACTCGCGCGCGCTGACCAGCGATCGGCCGAGACTGCTCTGCGCAGCCAGCGTCAGGGAGTGCTGTGGTCCCAGGGTCCGCGACCGCTCATCCGCGATGCGCTGGCGCGACGCGATCGCCTCGGCCAGCAGGCCGGCGGCGGAGCACGCGGCAGCTAGTCGCTCAGCAAGCTGAAGGGAGTCCGGATGGCCAGTACCCAGGGTGCGGTCGCTGGCAGCACTGAGCTCACGCCAGAACGCGGCAGCGGTGGCGGGCATGCCGACGTCGTCAAGGCTCTGACCGGCGCGCAGCAGCACCGGATGACATCCGTCAGACCACAACAGGCCGCCCGTCGAGCGGAGCAGGCAGGTCACGCTCGCTCGTAGCTCCTGAGTTGTCCCGGCCCGATCGCTCGCGGCTGGCCACGCCTCGAGAAGAGCGGCCGCACCCGCACGTCCCGCCTCCTCGAGCAGCGCGGGCAGCATGGCCAGCTGCACTGCGCGCTGCAACGCCGGATGCATGCGCACCACGGGCTCGCTCGCCAGTTGGTCTGTCGTCAGCAGGCCCGCTTGCTCGAGCGCGGTCAGCGCGGCGCGGACGGTCTCGCTCGCGCGCTCGGTGGGCGACCCGCCCGCCATGTACGCACGGGCCGCCTCGGTGTCGAATACCGACGCTGGTATCCCGTGACCGTCCAGCAAGGCTGCCAGCGCGAGGCAGGCTTGCGCCGAATCGCCAGGCGCTAGCTGGCCGGCATGATCGACGGACAGCGTCCACGTGACCGCGGCCGCGGGCACAGCGCCCCCGCCGGGTGAGTTGAACACTGTCATCCGGCGGTAGAACTGCTCCCGGTAATCCACGCAATTCAGCCACGAGCTGCCGATGACCGCCGTCGCCTGAGCGAGCGCAAGTGGCTGGCAGCCGACATCCTGGATGAGGTCAATGGCGCCGCGCCGCTGGTCGGGGTCCTTCGAGAGCCGGCTGACGAGATAGGTCATGGCTTCCCGCGGGCTGAACGCGCCGACTTCCAGCACCTGAACATCCCGCAGACCATCCACCGCCTGGGAGTTGGCCGTGGTGATGATGACCCGGCCTGCTGGTCCACGCGGCCAGAGTCCCTGGAGAATCTCGGCATCGGGCACGTCGTCCAGCACCATCAGCCAGCGCAGATCGGTGCTGCCCAGCCAGCGCAAGAAACTCGTCGCGGTGTCTTCGGCAGCCGCGGGGGGGCGGGTTGCCGCCAGCTCGCCGGCCGCGTCGACATACCCCGCCAGAATCGACGCTCTGCTACTCGCGTCGATCCACACCAGTAGGTCGAGAGCGCGCGACTGCCACATCGACTCCGCGTGGTACACGGCCAGCTGAGTTTTGCCCGTGCACCTCAGCAAGTCGTGAGACGAGCCCGCGCCCACCCGGCTCGACCTCGGTGTCAGCGCGACGACCGGTCCGCGCTGCAGCCCGAGGTTCAGGTCGGCGCCGCTCTCCGGCCTGCCCGTGAACCGGTCGGCCAGCGGCGGAATCTTCCCGAGCCGAACCGGCCAGGAAGCGGAAACATGCAGCAGGCCTGTCGCGGGAGACGGTTCGGGGCTGCCCTCGCTCGTCGTTTCGTTTATCTGCACCATGGCCAGCCTCGGCAAAGCTCGTCCGCGGACGGGGCAGCGGTTGGATACCGAAATGGTATTAGGCGGCGATTGGTTGGTTAATGCGCTCTGAACAACTCAAGCCAGCAGTTTGCTGGGCGCGAGCGCCGTGGCCTCAGCTCCCGAACGGAACCTCACGCCCGCTGACGTTGCCGACCACGCCGCTCGGAGTCACCGCGACGCTACCGATCGTCAGCCCGAGCGGCAGCTTCGGGAGCTGCAGCGTGAGGTTCTGGATGGATCCGAGCAGGGAAGCCGGCAGGCCGCTGCTGCCAACCAGGTGGATGCTCAGCGCGCTGGCGCTCAGCCGGCTCACGCGCCACGTAGCCGACCCGGATGTCACCACCAGATTGACCGTCGCGCGCACCTCATCGGGTCCGGCGTCGGTCAGCTTCAGCCCGGCCCCGTGCAACAGCGAGCCGAGGGCACCGAACTGGCTCTCCAGCGTGCTGGCCAGCGAGGCGAAGCTGATGAGCGCGGTGCCGGACAGGCTGCCGATGGTGCCGCTCGAGAATGCGTAGGAGTTCAGCCGGATCCCGGTTGCCAGCGCGTCGACGGTCGTGATGGTGACCGGCCCGTCGGACACGTTCCTGGCCGTGATCGTGACCTGCCGGAAGTCCTTGCTCGCGACCTGCGTGAGGAACGGGAAGCCATGAATGGAGACGTCCGGCTTGGTGTTCAGGCCCTGCTGCTCGATCTTGCTGGCCATGACGCTCTCAGCCACGGCCCTGGCGGCGAAATCGAGCCCGACCAGGATGGCGACGATAACGACCAGGGTGATGATCCACCCCCTGGCACGCCGCGAACCTGACCTCCCGGTCAGGCCACGCGACGCCGTTCGCGTCATCGTGACTGCCTCATCCGCCCGATGCTATGGCATGGGCCGGAGTTCCCTGTCATGCGCGAGATCTGCCCAGCACGGCAGCTTTTTCACATAGACCGCCTGCTGCTCGCCCGAGTAGGCGCCCGTGACCGGCAGCTTTCCTGCGGCGCGTGCTGGCGGCGCCGGATCACGAGGCAGCCGTTGCGCAGCGGCGCTGCCACGGCCGCCCGGCGCCGCACACGAGCGGGGTCGGCTTGCGCGGTTAGGGTGCGGTCCCGCGAATGTAGATGTTGGTCACGCCAATTGTGACGTCGTTGTGGAACCAGTTCACAGCGTCGGCGTAGATGCGCACGCAGCCGTGTGACGCGGGATACCAGGGCACCGGGTCGCCGCCGTGGATGGCGTAGGCCCGGCCGATGAAGAACACCGGGTTCTCCATGAACCCGAGCGGCACCGTGATCATCCCCGCCAGGTACGACAGCGCCTTGTAGTTCCCGTCCGGCGTGATCGCATAGCCGCAGCCGCCGGTGCTGCAGTAGTAGTAGCGGCCACCGGTGGAGACGTGCAGAACCAGGTACGGCCGGTTGGCGCGGTAGATCACCAGTGTCTGAAGGCTCTGGTCGATCTCGATACGGTTCGGCCCGCCATTCGGGACCAGGTCCGGCGGCGCCTTGGGGTTAATGAGGTCGTGCCGGAAATAGGGCCCCATCACCGAGTTGCCGCCGGCCACCGAGAGCCCCTGGACCGCCTTGAAGGCCCAGACGGCCTGCTGCGTATCGGCTCCGTATTGCCCGTCGATGGGACCCACGTAGTAGCCAAGCTGCGCCAGGCGCTTCTGCACGCTGGTCACGGCCGGACCGGAAGCCCCGTAGTAGATGTTCTGGCTGGGTGGTACGTAGGCGGCGGCCGCCTGCGTGCCCGCAGCGACCAGCCGGCCACCATAAGCCACCGTCGTCGCGCTCGCGACCCCGCCCTGGCCGCAGAGGGACACGCCGACTACGGCGGCGGACCCGGCGCTGAGTAGCCACCACCGGACCGGAAATCTCATATTCGCTCCTCGTCGGCAGCCGCCGCTAGCGCCATACCGAACGCCATTCGGAGAACGGCGAGCCCGGCAGAGAAGGACTGTACGGATTTCTAGACGTTTCAGCCTAACCGCTGGTTGTCTGGCCAATGATCACGAGTTGATCCCGATCAGATTCGGGATCAAGTGACAGCGGCCGACCGGCAGCCCTGCAGGCCGGGGTGTGTGTGGCTGTGCGGCATGGGTATCTACGCGTTGATCGCGACAGTTGCCTGGCGGTGATGCGAACGCAGGAACGGGGGCAGGCAGCGGTGAATCGCGGCACGAAGGTAAGGACTGCGGAGCGCGGCCTGGGCCAGCAGGCCGGGCCCGGAGGTGCCATCGATAGCTCCGCCCAGATAACCGCCGCAAAGGCAAGCGCCGCAGCGGCTCGAGCGCTGCCGACCGGTTACCGGGCAGCGCGAGCGGAGACATCTGCTGCCGACGCCGGCCCATCGGCCGGCCAGCCCATCGAAGTCGGCGCCGACGCACCCGGCGAGCGCCTCGGCCAGCAAGCCGACTCGCAGGTGGCGGAGCTGCTCGATGATCTAGCCGAGCAGCTGGGCTATCGGATCAGGCCAGATAAGAACGGCCCGGTGCTCGTCCAGCGCGACGGCAAGATCGCCGAGACGTGGCGCGGCGAGTTTCCCTACAACGAGCTGCTGAGCCGGAAGAAGTACGAGCGCGCCAAGCGTGGTCTGCAGATCGAGCTGCTCAAGCTGCAGCGCCATATCAAAAGCTCAGGCGGCCGACTCGTGATCGTCTTCGAGGGCCGGGATGCGGCTGGCAAGGGCGGCACGATTAAGCGCTTCACGGAGAACCTCAACCCCCGTGGCGCCCGGGTGGTCGCGCTCGAACGGCCAACCGACCGTGAGCAGAGTGAGTGGTATCTACAGCGCTACGTCGCGCACCTGCCCGCTGCTGGGGAGATCGTCCTGTTCGACCGGTCCTGGTACAACCGGGCCGGAGTCGAGCGAGTGATGGGCTTCTGCGAGCAAGACGAGTGCCAGGAATTCCTGCGCGAGGCACCGGAGTTCGAGCGGATGCTCGCCAGGGACGGGATGGTGCTCATCAAGTTCTGGTTCTCTGTGTCTCGCGCAGAACAGCTCAACCGGTTTGTCCGGCGGCAGCTTGACCCCGTCAAGAAGTGGAAGCTTAGCCACATCGACCTTGCCTCACTCGATAAGTGGGACGCGTACACCGAGGCCAAGGAGGCCATGTTCTTCTTCACCGACGTCGCCGATGCACCATGGACGGTGGTGAAGAGCAACGACAAGCGGCGGGCGCGCCTCGAAGCGATGCGGTACGTGCTCTCGCAGTTCCGCTACGAGGGCCGCGATGACGATCTCGTCGCCCGGCCCGACCCGCTCATCGTCGGGCCGGCGCCGCTGCTGCGGGAGACCAGCGAGCGCCCCTGGCCACGGACGGCCCTGGTCTCCGCGAGCTAACGAACGGCTCTCCGCGAGCCGGCGAGCGGCCCGAGCCACGGACGGCCCAGGTCTCCGCGCGCCAACGAACGGCTCTCCGCGAGCCGGCGAAGGCCGATACCGCGGGCGGGCTGGCTGCCCTATACCGAGGCGCCGGACCAGCCGGCGGCGATTGTGACGCTAGGCCGCCTGAGCATGAGCCAGTCGGGCCCAGGCCGGTTCGGCGCGTCGCCCGCCTGCCAGACCACGACACGCATCTCGCTCGATGCAGGCCGTCCTAGCTCGGCCCAGCGGTCGCTCTGCGCGGCCAGCCGGCCGGCAAGCGCGCGACCGCCCGGACCAAGACCGCGGACAGCCGCGGTCGTCCAGGGCCCGCCGGGCCCAGCCAAAGTCCCGGACGCGGGCCCGTGTGCCGCCCCGGGTCCGCCTTCGGGCTCCGGCTCGGCCGGGGCATCGTCGGCTGGCTGACCGAAACCGACCGGCAAGAGCATGCCGATGCCGAGCCGATGAGCGTCGGTGGCGTTGCTGACGAGCGCACCGAATGGCGGCAGCGGTGCGAGGCTCAGCCAGCCGCCTGGCGCGGCGAGGACCGTAAGCCGGTCGAGCCTGCCCGCCGTCATCGTCAGCCACAGATCGAGGTCGGCGAGCTCCGCGAGACTGGCCAGCGTGGTCGGGACCGGCTCGTCACACGCCTCACTCGCCAGCGCCGTCGCGAGCGCGTCGGCGTCTACAGGGCTGCCGTCGGAAAGCTGAAAGACGAGGGCGGACGGCTCATCGAGCCGCATCACGTCCTCCGGACCAGCGAATGCGCCGAGCATCCGCACGAAGCCGCACCGGCATGCGGACGTGCTCAGCCAGCCGCGGCCGAGTCGTTCGAGGCAAACGGAGAGCTGGATGCCGCGGATCGACAGCGGCAGGACCAGGCAACCGCCGGGGACGAGCTGATCTAGCCACGCTGGCGCGATGTCCCACGCGCCGGCCGTCACGATGATGCGGTCGAATGGGGCGCCTGCCGGGTCACCATAACCGCCGTCCGCGCAGTGCACGGTCACGGCGTCGGCGCCGACCGCCCGCAAGCTGGCCTGGGCCCTGGCCACCAGCTCTGGGTCTATGTCGATGGTCACGACCTCGCCATCCGGGCCGACGACTGCCGACATCACGGCGGCGTTGTATCCGCTGCCTGTTCCGATCTCCAGCACGCGGTGGCCTGGCCGCAGGCCCAGCTGGTCCAGCATGATCGCCATCATGGCTGGCTGTGACGAGGAGCTGATCGGGAGCCCGTCGGGGCTGAACTTGATGACGAGGGCCTCGTCCCGGTAGGCCGCAGCAGGCCCGATCTCTGGGACGAACAGGTGCCGCGGCACGGTGGCGAATGCGTCTTGCACCGCAGGACTGAGCGCGTGGCCGTGCTCGCGAAGGTCGCTGGCCATCCGGGCACGAGCGGCGTCGAGCCCAGCCAGGGCGGCAGCGGGTTTGGTGGACTCGACCGAGTTGGCCACCTCACCATGCTCCGACCGGGTGGGCTCGCGAGGCTGCATGCGCGACCACCTCCGGTTTCCACCATAGGCGCGTGCGGAGGCGCAGGCAGGCGTCTGCGTTCCGCGGAGGCGCGGAGGCGCGGAGGCGCGGGCAAAGCGCCTGCGTTCCGGCAGCGGCGGTCAGCTGGTTTGTGCGCGTCGCCTCGAGACCGCGTACAGCGCGATGCCGGCTGCCAGCCCTGCGTTCAGTGACTCGGCCGGCCCGGGGATGGGAATCCGGGCGACCTCGTCGCAGCGCTGGGCGACGAGCCGGGACAGGCCCTTGCCCTCCGAGCCGACGACGATCACCAATGGTGAGTCGGCGAGCTCGAGGTCGGCCACGTCGGCAGGTCCGTCTGCGTCCAGCCCCACCACAAAGAGTCCGTCGTCGGCGTACGTGCCAAGCGCTCTGGTGAGGTTTGCGGTCTGGGCAACCGGCACCCTGGCCAGGGCACCGGCGGACGCCTTCCACGCTCCAGCGGTGACGCCCGCAGACCGGCGGGTGGGCACGAGGACTCCGTGGCCGCCAAAAGCGGCCACGGAGCGAACGACAGCGCCGAGGTTGCGCGGGTCGGTGACGCCGTCGAGCGCGACGATGAGTGGGAGCTGTCCGGCGGCCCGGGCCGCGTCGACGAGGTCGACCGGGTCGGCGTAGGAGTAGCGCCGGATCCGCAGCGCTACTCCCTGATGAACGGCGCCCGCGGCAATGCGGTCCAGCTCAGCGCGGCCCGCCTCGACGACCGGGACACCGGCATCGGCGGCGAGCATGACAGCCTGCCCGATGCGCTCGTCACTGTCTAGCCGCGGTCCGACGTGCAGCGCGGTCGCGGGAACACCGGCCCGGAGCGCTTCTAGCACCGCGTTCCGGCCGGCCACCAGCTCGGCTGCCGTGGCACCGGAGCCGCGCGGCTGGCGATCCCGGCCGGTACCAGGTTTCGCGGCGCCAACTCCGGCAGCGCCAGCCCGGCCACCGCCTGGCCGGCCACCCCCCGCCCGGCCACCTGCCGCCC
>JASHOE010000166.1 GCA_030041275.1 Streptosporangiaceae bacterium | reverse complement strand
CAGCTGGCGATGCTCCGCCACGCCAACCAGCCGGCAGGCGAAGCCCGACAGCAGCACCGTGCCGAGCAGGCTTATGCCGGTCGAGCCCAGTGTTGCGCCAACCGACAGGAGCGCATCACCAGGATCCACATAGTGGTCGATGAGGATCTCTAGGCCCGAGCTGGCCAGCGACAGCGGGATGGCCAGCGCCAGAATCTGCCACCAGAAGCGACCGCCAGCCCGCGCCGCCGCGGCGATGACCCTGCCTGGGCGCAGCAGCCGAGAGCTCTCCTGCTCGGCGCTCTTCGGTTCGCGCCCGCCCGCCCGCGCCGCCGCGGCGATGATCCTGCCTGGGCGGAGCCGGGGGCGTTCCTGTCTGCCCTTCGGTTCGCGCCTGCCCGTGCTGCCGCCCCCAGCGGACGCGGCCAGACCCGGATCCAGCCCGGACGGCCTGGCTCGGTTGTCGCCGGCGACGCCCGGCGTGCGTCTGCCATCCCAGCGCGCCACGACACGCACGGTACGCGGTCGTTCGGCAACGCTCAGTGGGGCGTCTGCCGCAACGGGTGCCTGCCCTCGTCGGCTGGCGGATCGCACCCCGGCACGCTCGCCAGCCGCAGGGCAGTCCACGCCGTCACCGGGGCACGGCCGGCCAGATCCTTGGTCCAGACGTTCGGTGTGAGCCAGTCGTGTCCCCGAATGTCAGGCTCGGCAGCAACTCGTCGAGCAGCGCGATGTGAAAGTCGCCATGCTCGTCGCCTGGAGCTGGTGACCATGCAGCCGACCGTGTGATGGCGCGAAACGTGGGGTGCCCGCCGTTGACGCCTCCGGCCCGTCTGCCGGAAGGTGGTTACGTGGCTCCCAGACGCATCGTCTTCGTGATCTTCGAGGGCTTCCAGTCGCTCGACCTGGTCGGGCCGTACGAGGTGTTCCAGAACGCGTCGGGGCTGACCGGCGGGTACCGATGCGAGATCGTGGCGCCGACCGCGGGGGCCGTCACGTCGGGCAACGGCCTGCCAGTCCACGCCAGTCTCGGCGTGGACCGTGCCGACCCAGCCGGAGTAGACACGCTGGTAGTTGCTGGCGGCGCTGGAGTAGACCTGGCGAGACGCGACCAGGTGCTGGTCAGCTGGGTCGCTGCAGCGGGAGTCGGCGCACGACGGGTGACGTCCGTGTGCAGCGGCGTGTTCCTGCTCGCAGCGTCCGGGCTGGTCACCGGCCGCCGGGTGACCACGCACTGGGCCCGCGAGGCCCAGCTGCGGCAGGAGCACCCCGACCTGCATGTGGACTGCGATCCGATCTTTATTCGCGATGGTCACATCTGGACTTCGGCCGGCGTGACTGCGGGTATGGATCTTGCCCTCGCTCTCGTCGAGGACGATCTGGGCCGCGACGTCGCGCACGCGGTCGCACAAGAACTGGTCATGTTCTTGCGGCGACCCGGCAGTCAGTCGCAGTTCAGCGTGCCGCTGTGGTCCCGGCAGCCGGGAACCGACCCCATCCGCTCGGTCGTCTCTGCTATTCACGCTGACCCAGGTGCCGGGCATGGGCTCGCCGACCTCGCCAGCCGGGCTGGACTGAGCCCGCGGCACTTCCAGCGCCGCTTCACCGCAGAGGTAGGCATGCCGCCGACAACCTACGTGGAGCGGGTCCGCGTGGAGGCCGCGCAGCGTGCGCTGACCGCCGGGGATGACCCCGTCGAAGTGATCGCGCGCCGCTGCGGCTTCGGCACCGCAGAGACACTCCGCCGCGCCTTCCACCGGCACGCTCGGATTGCACCATCCGACTACCGGGACAGGTTCCGATCAACCAGGGAGATCGCATGACATCGTATGGACTCCTCGTCTTCGACGGGGCCGAGGAACTGGACTTCGTCGGGCCGTGGGAGGTGTTCACGACGTCACGGAACATGCGCGGAGATGCCGACCTGACGGTGCTCGTAGCCGAGCAACTCGAGCCGGTGCGATGCGCCAAAGGCCTGCGGGTGATGTCCGACCACACGCTCTCCAGTCACCCGCCGCTCGACGTGGTACTGGTTCCCGGGGGCATGGGCACCCGCCGCGAGGTCAACAATCCGGCAGTCATCGACTGGATTAGGGCTGTGTCATCCACGGCCGCGTGGACGACCAGCGTCTGCACCGGTGCGCTGCTGCTGCATGAGGCGGGTCCTGCGCGCGGTCGCCGGGTCGCGACGCACTACGGCTTCGAGGACGCGCTGGAGGCCAGGGGCGACGTCACCGTCGTGCGCGACGCTCGGTATGTGGTCGACGGCAACCTGGTGACCAGCCAGGGTGTCTCGGCCGGGATTGACATGGCGCTGTGGCTGGTTGGCGCGCTGCACGGTCGCGACCACGCGCGGCAGGTCCGCCGGTACATCCAGTACGACCCCGCTCCGCCCTACCTTGCCGACGAGCCTGCAGGGGTCCTTCCTGCAACACTGGCCGCGTCGCCGGCGTAGGACGCTGCTAGCCTCGCGAAACATGCGCGCAGCAGGCCGGGGCATCGCCACCATCGCCAGCCGGGACGACACGACGCTCGAGGTCTGGTACGCCGGCCTCGCGGTCGGTGAGCTGCCCGCGGAGTCGATCGCCCCGCGGGCGGACCGCGACGCCGAGCGTGGCGTCCGGTTCGAGATCGTCGAGACCCATATCGACCTGGAGGTACCGCCGGACGGCGCGGCAGACGCTTACCTGCGGTTGCACCTGCTGTCAGCGCGGCTGGTGCGGCCGCGGGAGCTGAACGTCGACGGCATCTTCGGCCAGCTGGCACTCGTCGCGTGGACCGAGCTCGGCGCCGTCCACCCGGCGGATCTCGACGGGCTGCGGGCGAGGCGTCGTCTGGCGGGCCAGCCGCTGACGGTCAACGGCATCGACAAGTTCCCGCGGATGATGGACTTCGTCACACCATCCGGCGTTCGGATTGCCGATGCCAGCCGGGTCCGGCTCGGCGCCTACCTGGCCGAGGGCACGGTCGTCATGCACGAGGGGTTCGTCAACTACAACGCCGGGACACTCGGCCCGTGCATGGTCGAGGGCCGGATCACCGCCGGCAGTGTGGTCGACGCCGACTCCGACATCGGCGGTGGCTCGTCGATCATGGGAACCCTGTCCGGCGGGGGAACCCACGTAACGCGGATCGGCAAGCGCTGCCTGCTCGGTGCGAACGCCGGCACCGGCATCTCGCTCGGTGACGACAGCGCGGTCGAGGCCGGCCTTTACATCACGAGGGGGACCCTGGTCACGCTGCCTGACGGAGCGGTCGTCAAGGCAATCGAGCTGAGCGGTCAGTCGGGTGTTTTGTTCCGTCGCAACAGCGTGCGCGGAAACGTCGAAGTCGTGCCATGGAAGTCGAGCACGTTCACTGGCCTCAACCCCGATCTGCACACGTGAGCCGCTGACACGCGCTGGTGGCCGGACTGCGTTCGAGCGTGAGGTCGCGGGGTCGAGCCTGATCAGCCAGCTCACGCTTCCCGGGGAGACCGGACCGCCTTGACAACCAGCGCGAGTAACAGCGGGAGCCGCAGCTAGCTGCGGGGCGTGCTTCCGACGTGGGCAACCGCGGTACAGCCAGGACCGCAGCGCCGCAGCTGCACGAGGGTTCCGCGCATGAGGAGCACGCTGGCGACCTCGGCGGCGGTCCCGCACGAGCCTTCATTGACGTCGTGCCAGTTGTAGTGCAGGGTCGCGAGGCCGACGCCGGCGAGTTCGTTGTCCCGGTGGCTGTCGGCCCAGCGCTGCTCGGGCGGGTGGGCAGCCAAGCCGTCGAGTTCGACCACGAGCCCGGCATCCTCGTAGAGATTGTCGACGTAGCGCCGGTGTCCGCCGATGACGACGAGAGCCTGCCGACGAGCTGCCGGCAAACCGTGAGCACGCTCGACGCTCGTCACGTAGCGGCGTTCCAGTGGTGAGTGCACACCGAGGCTGATGTCGCCGAGCCCGACGGACAGCTCGCGGCGCCAGCGAACCCGAGACCGCGACTCCAGCGCATTGAGTAGCCGGCTGGCCGTGGTCAGCCGTCGGCCCACGGCTCGGCTGAGCCAGCCGAAAGCATCGTCGAAGGTCACGGCCGACTGAGCGAGATCCAGCACGGTGTCCTCGACTCGGGTCCGTGGCGGCGAACCAATCGGGTGCACGGTGTCGTGGAGCAGCCGCGACCTGTGCAGTCGCACTCCGGGGATGGGCGTTACCGCCTGCGTAGCGGCCACGGTGATGTGGGTGAGCGACGATCGCTTGTCGGCCAGGCCGTTCAGTTCGGCCGCGGTCTGGTGGCTCAGGGCTGCGGATTGCCCTGCTCGGAGCAGCCCCGACCATAGGACAGCTTCACGGCTCGGTGCGCCACTGAATGTGACGTAAACACCCTGCTGAAGTCGCTGCCACCGACCGCTGCGCAGCCGATTGTCGATCAATGTTGCAGCCAGTCCGGCTGCTTCCGCCTGATGCCGCGAGATCACACCGCACTGCCAATCCACGAGCGCGCGGAGCTTTTCCGACTCGGCTTTCGACACAGGACACAGACTGCGACTGCGGCGACAATCACACGCGGGTCTGCTCAGCGGGTGTGGAAATCATCGTGTGGGACTCTCAGCGATAGTTACTGAGAATCCCACACGATGATTGGCGGCCCTGGTCGCGGCCAGCATGATGGGGCAGTGACGGCTTTCGTCCTTGTGCACAGCCCGGTGACCGGGCCTAGTACCTGGCGGTGGGTCGCGGCCGAGCTCGCCGCGCGCGGTCACCGCGTGTCGGTGCCGGCCGTGCCCGCTGCCCGCACCTGGCAGGAGTTCGTCGACTCCGTAGCCAGCCAGGTCGCGGCAGGTGAGCAAGCGGTGCTGGTCGGACACAGCGGTGCCGGGCCGCTGCTGCCGCAGATCGGCGCGCGGGTCGGCGGCGGATCGCTGATCTTCGTGGACGCCGATATCCCGCCAGATGCTGGCGAGGCAAGCCTCATGCCGGGCGAGATTCTCGGCGAGCTTCGTGCCATGGCGGTAGGTGGCCTGCTCCCGCCGTGGTCGGAGTGGTTCGGGCCGCAGGTCATGGATGACCTCGTGCCCAACCCGGAGCGGCGGCAGGTGGTATCAGCCGAACTGCCGCGGCTGCCGGTGTCGTACTTCGAGGCGCGCGTCCAGATCCCAGCGGGCTGGGCTGGCACTCGCTGCGGGTACGTGCTGCTCAGCGACGAGGCGTATGGCGATCAGGCGGCGGCTGCGGCGGCGCGCGGCTGGCCAATGGTCCGGCTGCCCGGCGGTCACCTCGACATCGTGACCAGGGCCGAGCCGATCGCGGCGACCATTGCTGGCATCGCAGCCGGGCTAGCCAGCCGCTGAACGCGGCACCGTTCCGTCGGCACCCTGCGCTGCAGGGCGGCAGGGGGTAGGCGCTGCGGGACGGCGGGGAGCATGCGGCGCGTCCTGCGCTGGCGGCGGGGGTCGTGCGCTGCGGGGGCGGGTGGTGCGCTGCGGGACGGCGGGGAGCATGCGGCGGCGTTACGCGCTGGCGGCGGGCGGGTGTGCGCTGGCGGCGAGGGTTATGCGCTCGGGGCGGGGCTGGGCTGCGGCTCGTCCATGGGATCAGTGAGCAGAGCCGACAGGTCTGCCGCGGCTGCGGTCACCGGTCCGCTGAGCTTGCGCGCAGGGGCCTGGCCGAGCCGGCTCACCGGGCCCGAGACGCACACGGCCGCGAGCAGCGTGTCGTTCCTGAAGACCGGCGCGCTCACGCTCGCGACACCGGGCTCGCGCTCGGCGACGCTCGCCGCCCAGCCGCGAGCCCGAACCGCGGCCAGATCGTCCGCCGAGACGCCCGCCGGGTCCGCGTCCAACTCGGCGTCACGATCTCGGCTAGACCAGGCCAGCAGCACTTTGCCCCCCGACCCGGCCGCCAGCGGCAGCAGGGCGCCGACCGGCACGCTGTCTCGCAGTCCGGTGCCCGCGTCCCTGGCGGCGATGCACAGCCGGTGGTCGTCGGAGCGCACGTACAGCTGGACGCTCTCGCCGGTCGTCCGGTGCAGCCGGTCGAGCACGGGCCCGGCCAGGCTGGCGAGATCGAGCTCGGGGCCCGCGACCGCGGCCAGCTCGGTCAGCCGCGGTCCGAGGCGGAACGCGCCCGTGGCGTCTCTCGCCACAAGCCGGTGCGCCTCCAGCGCCACGAGCAGCCGGTGCGCGGTCGGCCGCGGCAGCCGGCTAGCGTCCGCCAGGGAGCGCAGCGACCGCGGGCCGTCGGCGAGCAGGTCGAGCAGCCCGACGCAGCGGTCGAGCACCCCGACTCCGGTGGTTCGGGTCACGCGGCTTCGAGGGTCCTGTATGCTGTCCATATTCTGAACATGCTATCTCACTATCTGAGACAGATGCCACTGCGGACACGTCCCGGTGGGCGCGGCTAGCGGCGCGAGGAAGCGAGGCGGAGATGGCGGCACGCCTGTTCGACAAGGTGTGGGACCGGCACGTGGTAGCCAGCCCGGAGGGCGAGCCGCCGCTGCTCTACATCGACCTGCACCTGGTCCACGAAGTCACCTCGCCCCAGGCGTTCGAGGCGCTCGCGCTGACCGGCCGCAAGGTTCGCCGTCCAGACCTGACGATCGCGACGATGGACCACGACGTGCCGACGATCGGGCTCGACAAGCCCATCGCTGATCCGCTGGCGGCCGAGCAGATAGCTCGGCTGCGGGCCAACTGCGCCGACTACGGCATCACCCTCCATGCGCTCGGCAGCCTCCAGCAGGGCATCGTGCACGTGATTGGCCCGCAGCTCGGCCTCACCCAGCCCGGCATGACCGTGGTGTGCGGCGACAGCCACACGTCTACCCACGGCGCGTTCGGGGCGCTGGCGTTCGGCATCGGCACGAGCGAGGTCGAACACGTGCTGGCCACCCAGACCCTCAGCCAGGGCAAGCCGCAGGCGATGGCCGTCACCGTGGACGGCGAGCTGCCGTTTGGCTGCACGGCCAAGGACCTGGTGCTCGGGATCATCAGGGCGCTCGGCGTCGGTGGCGGAGCCGGGTCGGTGATCGAGTACCGCGGGCCAGCAATCCGGGCGCTGTCCATGGAAGGCCGGATGACGGTCTGCAACATGACTATCGAGGGCGGCGCCCGGGCGGGCATGATCGCGCCGGATGACACCACGTTCGGTTACCTCGAGGGCCGCCAGTACGCCCCGAAGGGGGCCGCGTGGGAACGCGCCCTTGACGACTGGCGCTCGCTCCTCACCGACCCCGGTGCCGAGTTCGACAAGGAGATCCACGTCGACGCCAGCGCGTTGCGGCCCGCGGTCACCTGGGGCACCAACCCAGCGCAGTCGGTGTTCATCGACGACGTCGTCCCCGACCCTGACGTCGCGGCGACCCCGGCCGCACGGCAGGCGGCCGAGCGGGCGCTGGCCTACCAGAACCTCAAGCCCGGCACCGCGATCAGGGACATCCCGGTGGACGCCGTCTTCATCGGGTCGTGCACGAACGGGCGGCTCGAAGACCTCCGCGCGGCGGCTGACGTGATCCGCGGTCGCAAGGTCGCGGCCGGCGTGCGCGCCCTCGTTGTGCCCGGTTCTGCCCTGGTCAAGGCCCAGGCCGAGGAGGAAGGACTGGACCAGTACTTCACCGACGCCGGGTTCGAGTGGCGGTCAGCGGGCTGCTCGATGTGCCTCGGCATGAACGGCGACATCCTGGCGCCGGGCGAGCGGTCGGCCTCGACGAGCAACCGGAACTTCGAGGGCCGGCAGGGTCCTGGCGGACGCACCCACCTGGTGTCGCCGGCCGTGGCCGCCGCCACCGCGGTCGCGGGCCACTTCGCGGCCCCGGCGGATCTGTAAGCCACCGGCCATAGCGCCGCAACGGAACGAGGGAGAAACAAGATGAGCGGCGTGAAGCGGATCGCTGGCCGGGCCGTCGTGGTCATGCGCAGTGACGTCGACACCGACCAGATCATCCCGGCGGCCTGGCTGAAGAAGGTCGAGCGCACGGGCTTCGGCGCCGGCTTGTTCGAGGCGTGGCGCAAGGACCCGCAGTTCGCGCTCAACCAGCCCGGTGCCGACCGAGCCACGGTCCTGATCTCCGGCTCGAACTTTGGCTGCGGGTCGTCCCGCGAGCACGCGGTCTGGGCCCTGCAGGACTTCGGCTTCCAGGTTGTCGTGGCGCCAAGCTTCGCCGACATCTTCCGGGGCAACTCGATCAGCGCTGGGCTGGTCCCGGCGCAGGTGACGGAGGACGCCGCCGCGCGGCTCGCCGCCGTGCTGGCGGACGCGCCCGACACCGAGGTGGTCGTGGACGTGGCGGCCCGGACGGTGTCAGCGGGGGCTATCGCAGAGCCCTTCCAGCTGGCGGACTACGCCCAGTGGCGGCTGCTGGAGGGACTGGACGACGTCGCGCTCACGTTGCGGCACGAGGACGAGATCGCGGCATATGAGCGGCAGCGACCTCAATATCTGCCCGCTCTGGCCTAGAGTAACCCCGAGCACAGCGGACCGTCGTGTACCGTATACGCTGAGCAGACAAGATCATCGCAGTGCAGCTACTGCACCGCAGCAGACACCGTAGGGACTTCAGGCGTGAGCCTTCGTCGGCACCTCGTACTTATTATCACGTAGCGCGAACCCGCTGCAGGGCTCGCGCTACCACCTCTTTGCCGGTCCGGCAGGGAGGTTTTTTGTTGGGACGGCAGCACACCAGATCCAGACAAGGAGCAAGATCCGTGGAAGAGCTCACCGGCGCCCAGGCACTCGTGCGTAGCCTCGAAGAGCAGGGCGTCGAGGTAGTTTTCGGGCTCCCTGGCGGCACGATCCTGCCGACCTACGACCCGCTGCTGTCTTCCCGGCTCAGGCACGTGCTCGTCCGGCACGAGCAAGGCGCCGGGCACGCGGCGGAGGGATACGCCTGGGCGACGGGCAAGCCGGGCGTGTGCATGGCCACCAGCGGGCCCGGCGCGACGAATCTGGTCACCGCCCTCTCGGACGCCTACATGGACTCGGTGCCGATGGTCGCCATCACCGGCCAGGTCGGGCGCAGCCTCATCGGCACCGATGCCTTCCAGGAAGCCGACATCACGGGCATTACGCTGCCGATCACCAAGCACAACGAGCTGGTGACCGACCCGGAGCGGATCCCCGCCGCCATCGCCGAGGCCTTCCATATCGCCACCACGGGTCGGCCCGGCCCGGTCCTGGTCGACGTGCCGAAGGACGTGCAGCAGGCGACCGCGCCGTGGCGGGTGACCGACTGGCCGCCCGCCATGGAACTGCCCGGCTACCGGTTGCCTGCGCCGCCCAGCCCGGAAGCCATCCAGGCTGCGGCCCGGCTGCTGCTCGAGGCCCGTCGGCCGGTGCTCTACGTCGGCGGCGGCGTGATCAAGTCGGACTCGCACGCCGACCTGCTGCGGCTGGCCGAGCTCGCGCAGGCGCCGGTCACGACCACGCTGATGGCCCGCGGCGCCATCCCGGACAGCCACCCGCTGGCGCTCGGCATGCCGGGCATGCACGGCACGTATCCTGCCGTCGCGGCCCTGCAGGAGGCCGACCTCATCGTGGCACTCGGGGCGCGGTTCGATGACCGGGTGACCGGTAAGCTGGCCGACTTCGCGCCGCGCGCCAAGATCGTGCACGCCGACATCGACCCGGCCGAGATCGGCAAGAACCGGGCCGCGGACGTGGCCATCGTCGGCGACCTGCGGCTCACCATGGCCAGCCTCGCCGACGCGGTCAGCGCCGCTACGACCAGCGGCGCCGCGGCGGATACCGCGGACTGGCGCGCGGTGCTCGACGGCTGGAAGCGCCAGTTCCCGCTCCGTTACACCCAGCACTCCGGCGGCCCACTCAAGCCCCAGTTCGTCACGGAGCGGCTGTCGGCGCTGACCGGCGGCAACGCGATCATCGTGGCCGGGGTGGGCCAGCACCAGATGCACGCCGCTCAGCACTACGCCTTCACCAGGCCGCGCAGCTGGATCAACTCCGGCGGGGCAGGCACGATGGGGTTCGCGGTGCCGGCCGCGATGGGCGCCCAGGTGGGTCGGCCCGGCGAGACCGTCGTCGCGATCGACGGCGACGGCTGCTTCCAGATGACCGCACAGGAGCTGGCCACCTGCGCGATCGAGAAGATCCCCATCAAGGTGCTGATCTTCAACAACGGCTTCCTCGGCATGGTCAGGCAGTGGCAGGAGCTGTTCTACGACGAGCGGTACTCCTCGGTGGAACTCGGCACCGACATCCCCGACTACGTGAAGCTGGCCGAGGCCTACGGCTGCGTCGGGCTGCGCTGCGACCGAGCGGACGAGGTGGACGCGGTGCTGGACAAGGCGCTCGCGCCGAGCGACGTGCCGGTGGTGGTCGACTTTCGCACCCACGACCGGGAGGGCGTGTTCCCGATGGTCGCCGCCGGCCGGCCGAACGACGAGATCGTGCTGGGCCCGGAGTTCAGCGCCGATGAGCAGCGCGCCGCGACGCGCAGGGAAATGGAGCTGTGATGACCACGCACACGCTGTCGGTGCTGGTGGAGAACAAGCCGGGCGTGCTCGCGCACGTCGCGGGGCTGTTCTCCCGGCGCGCCTTCAACATCGCCTCGCTGGCGGTCGGGCCGACGCACGACGAGCGGGTAAGCCGGATGACCATCGTGGTCGACGGCGCGTCCACTTCCGTCGACCAGGTCAGGGTGCAGCTGGAGAAGCTGATCCGGGTGCTCAAGGTCGTCGAGCTCGCCGACGACGACGCGATCGAGCGTGAGCTGGCCCTGATCAAGGTGCGCGTGGAGCCGGCCCTGCGCGGCCAGCTGCTCGAGGTGGCGGGCGTGTTCAGCGCGAACGTCGTCGACATGAGCCCCGCGACGCTGGTGCTCGAGGCCGTCGCGAGTCCCGCCAAGCTGGACGCGCTGCTGGCCATGCTCGACAGCTACGGCACCTGCGAGCTGGTCAGAACCGGCCGGATCGGGCTGGCGCGCGGCGCCAGCGTGATCACCGATGAGCCCGCGGTGCCCGGACTCGACACGACCGCGGCCCGACCAGCCGTGAGTGCCGCCTGAAACCCCGTTCCCCTGACCAACGATTTCGATCTTTCACTGAGAGGATTTCGCCGCCATGGCCACCGTCTACTACGACTCCGACGCAGACCTCGGTCTCATCCAGTCCCGCAAGATCGCCGTGCTCGGCTACGGCTCGCAGGGCCACGCGCACGCCCTGAGCCTGCGCGACTCCGGCTGCGACGTGCGCGTCGGGCTGCCCGAGGGCTCCCGGTCCCGCAAGCGCGCCAAGGCGGCCGGGCTGGAGGTGAGCACGCCGGAGCAGGCCAGCTCGTGGGCCGACCTGATCATGGTGCTGACGCCCGACACCACCCAGCGCACGCTGTACGCGGAGGCGATCGAGCCGAACCTGCGGCCGGGCGATGCGCTGTTCTTCGCGCACGGCTTCAACATCCACTTCGGCTACATCACCGCGCCGCCCGAGATCGACGTCGCCATGGTCGCGCCGAAGGCCCCCGGCCACCTGGTGCGGCGCCAGTTCGAGGCCGGCCAGGGCACGCCGGTGCTCGTCGCCGTGGCCCAGGACGCGACCGGCAAGGCCTGGGACCTGGCCCGCTCGTACGCCGCCGGGATCGGCGGCACCAAGGCCGGGGCGCTGGTCACCACGTTCAAGGAGGAGACCGAGAGCGACCTGTTCGGCGAGCAGGCGGTGCTCTGCGGCGGTGTGACCGCCCTGGTCAACGCCGGGTTCGAGACCCTCGTCGCGGCCGGCTACCAGCCCGAGGTCGCCTACTTCGAGTGCCTGCACGAGCTGAAGCTGATCGTCGACCTGATGTACGAGGGCGGCATGCGGTGGATGCGGTACTCGGTCAGCGACACCGCCGAGTACGGCGACCTGACCCGCGGGCCGCGGGTGATCGGGGACACGACCCGGGAGGCCATGGCCAAGCTCCTCGCCGACATCCAGTCCGGCGAGTTCGCGCGGGAGTGGATCGCCGAGGACGACGCGGGCAGGCCCAACTTCGAGCGGCTGCGCGCGGCGGCGGCGAGCAGCACGGTCGAGACCGTCGGCCGCCCGCTGCGCCAGATGATGAGCTGGCTCGACGCGCCAACGGACCGGGAGGAGGTATGACGACTCCCGATGACGTAGCGGGCACCCGGGCTTATGCGATCGCGCACCTGCCCGGCGACGGGGTCGGCCCGGAGGTCACCGAGGTGGCCAGGGACTGCGTGGACGCGGTCGCGGTCAGCCAAGGGTTCGTCGTTGAGTGGCGCGGCTACCCGCTCGGTGCCAGGCACTTCCTGGCCACCGGCGAGGTGCTGCCGGACACCGTGCTCGACGAGCTGCGCAAGGCCGACGCGATCCTGCTCGGCGCCGTCGGCAGCCCGGAGGTGCCGCCAGGGGTGCTGGAGCGCGGGCTGCTGCTGCGGCTGCGGGCCGAGCTCGACCTGTACGTGAACCTGCGGCCGTCCAAGCTGCGGCCCGGTGTGGCCGGTGCCGTCGGCCGGCACCAGCCCGCCGACCTCGACTTCGTGATCGTGCGGGAGAACACCGAGGGCCTGTACGCGGGCGCCGGGGGAACCGTGCACCGCGGCACGGCGTTCGAGACCGCGACCGAGGAGTCACTGAACACCAGGGCCGGGGTAGAGCGGTGCGTGCGGTACGCCGCCGGCCTCGCCGCCCGCCGCCGCGGGCGGCTGACGCTGGTGCACAAGACCAACGTGCTCACGCACGCCGGCGACCTGTGGCGCCGGGTGGCCGGCGAGGTGGCGGCCGAGGCCGGGCTCCCGCTGGACTACGCCCATGTGGACGCGGCCTGCCTGTACCTGGTCGACGACCCCAAGCGGTTCGACGTGATCGTCACCGACAACCTGTTCGGCGACATCCTGTCCGACCTGGGCGCCGCGCTGACCGGCGGCCTCGGGGTGGCGCCGAGCGGGAACCTCAACCCCGACCGGACCGGGCCGTCGGTCTTCGAGCCGGTGCACGGCTCGGCACCGGACATCGCGGGCACCGGGCGCGCCAACCCGGCGGGCGCGGTGCTCTCGGCGGCGCTGATGCTGGACCACCTCGGCGAGGCCGAGGCCGCCGCCGACCTGGACGCCGCGGTGTCCGAGGTGCTGGGCGCCGGCGCCCCGGCGACCACGTCAGGCTGGGAGGACGCGCTGCGTGAGGCGCTCGACGCGAAGGCAGGTGCCCGGTGAGCGCCGAACCGCTAGCCAAGGTAGAGATCTACGACACCACGCTGCGCGACGGCTCACAGCAGGTCGGGCTCGACCTCACCGTGGCCGACAAACTGCGGGTCGCCGCGGCGCTCGACGGACTGGGCGTCGACGTAATCGAGGGCGGGTGGCCGGGATCCAACCCCAAGGACGCCGAGTTCTTCGCCCGGGTGGGTGAGCTCGACCTGAAGAACGCCCAGCTCGCCGCCTTCGGCGCCACCCGGCTGCCGCGCCGCGGCGTGGACGACGACGCGAACCTCGCCGCCCTCCTGGCCGCGAACACCCCGATCGTCACCCTGGTTGGCAAGGCCTGGACGCTGCACGTCGATGAGGCGCTGCGCACGACCAGGGAGGAAAACCTGGCCATGGTGGCCGACTCCGTGGCGTACATGGCGGCCGCCGGGCGGCGCGTGGTGTTCGATGCCGAGCACTTCTTCGACGGTTACCGGGCCGATCCCGGCTACGCGCTCGCGGTGCTCGATGCGGCGATCGAAGCCGGCGCCGACACGCTTGCGCTGTGCGACACCAACGGCGGCACGCTGCCCGACGACGCTGCCCGCGTGGTCGCCGAGGTCGCGGCGTCGGTCAGGCCCGGGCGCCGGATCGGCGTGCACTTCCACAACGACTCGGCGTGCGCGGTGGCCAACTCGGTGCTGGCCGTCTCCGGCGGCGCGCTGCACGTGCAGGGCGCCGCGAACGGGTACGGCGAGCGCTGCGGCAACGCCGACCTGTTCGCGATCATCGCGGGCCTGGAGCTCAAGCGGGGCCACGAGTTGCTGCCGCCGGGACGCCTGGCCGAGCTGGCGTCGACCGCACGGACCATCGCCGAGTTCGCCAACCTTCCGCTGGCCCCGCGGCAGCCCTATGTCGGCTCGTCGGCGTTCACCACCAAGGCCGGCCTGCATGCCTCGGCGATCGCCCGGCGCCCGGACGCGTACGCGCACGTCGACCCCGGTGCGGTCGGCAACCAGCAGCAGGTCCTGGTCAGCGAGCTGGCCGGGCGCAGCAACGTGCTGGCCAAGGCCACCGAGCTCGGTCTCGAGCTCTCGCCGGAGCAGGCCACCGAGGTGCTGGATCAGGTCAAGGAAGCCGAGTACCGCGGGTACGC
>JASHOE010000165.1 GCA_030041275.1 Streptosporangiaceae bacterium | reverse complement strand
CGCCGGTGCACCTCCGGCTGGCCGGCGGGCGACGTGGGGACGGCGTCATTGGCAGCGGCGGCGTCGCCGGAGCCGGGCTGAGACGAGGTCAGCTCGGCCGCCACCCCGGCCAGCTCGCGGGCGGCAGCAGGCCGTTCCGGCCGCACCGGGCCGAACCCGGCGGGTCAGCCAGCGGCTCGCACAACCCAGCGGCCAGGGCGGCGCTGCAGAGGCCAACCGGCATGCGATTCGCCGGGCACCGCGGAGACGGGTCGTTCGGGCAGACGCTCAGCCATCCGCCGACCCGGCCAGGGGTCGCGAGCCGTCGGCGGCAGTCGGCTATCAGGTTCGCCGGGCACCGCGGAGACGGGTCGTTCGGGCAGACGCTCAGCCATCCGTCAACTCGGCCAGGGGTGGCGAGCCGTCGGCGGCAGCCAGCGATCAGGTTCGGACAGCGCAGCCCGGCGTCGTCGCGGGGGTGGCTGCGGATGGGTGCCGACCGATCTGCGATCCCGATAGGCGCGACCGGCGCGGTTCCCAGCATCAGTTTCGCCAGTCGGCCCGTTCCGGTATCCCGGCGCAACGCCGCGGTGCCCCGATTCACGCGCAAGAGCGCGCTGCGGCGGTCGACGAGGATGTCGTCGGGCGTCCTGCCTGGCGGTGCGCTGACGGAGTCGGCGACCGGAGCCGGGACGCATCGACCAGCTACGCGGCGATTGCGGCTGTCCGGCAGTGCGACCGGGATGCTGGGCGGTACCGGCCGCGGGCTGGGGCTGCCCAGGCCGCGGAGTCGCACTGGCAAGCAGCCCAGGTTCAGCTACGGTAAGCGGTCGCCGCTGTCGGTGCTGGCCGGCCATCGGGTCAGCCGTCGCGTTGGCGGCCGGTGGCTGGCGCGCTGGCGCGCTGGCAGTCGCTCAGGAGTGTGGCTGGTTGGCCGGCGGCCAGGAGCGACGCGATGATCCCGGCGTCGAGGTGGCGACTGGCAGGCGTCGCGGTGATCATGGTGGGCCTGCTGGGGGTGCTCGGCTTCCGGCTGTGGTACCTGCAGGTGCAGACGCGCGGGACTTACCTGGCGCTCGCCAGCCAGGATCGGATCAGGAACATCGTGACGCCGTCGGTGCGCGGGGAGATCCTCGACGACACCGGCCAGCCGATGGTGCAAAATCAGTCCTCACTGACAGTGTCCGTCAACGTGTCGACGCTGGGGCAGGAGTCCGACGGCGGGAAAGCGGAACTGGCGCGGCTTGCCCAGCTGGTCGGCATCAGCGACACGGTCATGCAGCAGCGCGTCCGGTTGTGCACCCGCGGAGTGCACCAGCCATGCTGGCCTGGCTCGCCGTACCAGCCGATCCCGGTGGCGCAGAACGTGTCGCAGCAGATTGCGCTCGAGGTGCTCGAGGACAAGGCGGCGTTCCCCGGCGTGACCGCGAGCATCCAGCCGATCATCCAGTACGACGAGCCGATCGCGACTGCGGCAGCGCAGATCCTCGGCTACCTGCAGCCGATCACCGCTCAGGAGATCAAGCAGATGCACGTGCCGGTTACCGGGTTCGCGGGCGACGACCTGGTCGGCCAGTCGGGACTAGAGGCCGAGTACGACAAGGAGCTGCGCGGGACCACGGGAATGGACGAGGTGGCCGTCAACGCCGGCGGCCAGGTGACCTCGACGATCAAGGACATCAAGCCCAAGCCCGGTGACGACCTGGTCACCAGCATCAATGCCAATGTCCAGCTGGCAACTGAGAACGCCCTGAAGAACGCGATCCTGCGGACCGAGGCGGAGGGCAACACAGCAGCCACCAGCGGCGCCGCAGTGGTCATGACGACGACCGGCCGGATCGTGGCGATGGCCAGCTATCCCACGTATGACCCGGCCATCTGGAGCGGCGGGATCAGTGAGCAGCAGTTCAACCAGCTGTTCGGCACCGGTGGCGGCGAGCCGATCCTGGAGCGGGCGACGCAGGGCGAGTACTTCCCCGGCTCGACGTGGAAGGTGACCACCACTACCGCGGCGATCAACGCGGGCTACCCCCTCAACGGCCAATACGACTGCCCTGCGTCGGTGAACATCGGCGGCCATACCTTCAACAACGACTTCGGCAATGGCGGGTCGATGTCGCTGCACACGGCGCTGGTGCTGTCGTGCGACACCATCTTCTACAACTTCGGGTACGACATCTGGCTCAAGGACAACCGCCAGTACGACGACGTCACCAGCCCGACTTTCCCGGTGCAGGAAGAGATGCAGACGGAGCTCGACTGGGGCTTCGGCAAGCCGACCGGCATCGACCTGCCCGGCGAGGCGAGCGGCACGGTGCCCACCAGGGAGTGGCTCTACTACCTGTGGAAGGACAACGCGCACACCGGCGAGAACTGGTGCAAGAACGGCAACGCTAACGGCAGCTACGTCCAGCAGATCGAGTACCAGGACTGCGTCAGCGGGAATGTGTGGACGCCAGGCCAGGCGGTGCTCGCGTCCATCGGGCAGGGCTACGTTGCCGTGACGCCCCTGCAGCTCGCTACCGCGTACGCGGCGCTGGCCAACGGAGGAACGCTGTACAGCCCGCGGATCGGCGAAGAGCTGCTCAGCCCCACTGGCCAGGTCGTGCAGCAGATCACACCACCGGTGGACGGTCACCTGCCCGCCTCGGCGGCCACGCTCGCCTACATCAGGAACGCGCTCCAGGGTGTCGTCACGCAGGGCACCGCGGCCGGCGCGTTCGGCGGCTTCCCGCTGAACAAGGTGTGCGTCGCTGGCAAGACCGGCACGGCGCAGGTCGCGGGCAACATGGCCACGTCGAACTTCGCGTCGTTCGCGCCGTGCAACAACCCCCAGTACGTCGTCGTCATGATGATCCCCAACTCCGGCTATGGCGCGGACGTGTCGGCCCCGGCGATTCGGCAGATCTGGGATGCGATCTACGGACTGGAGGGCCAGCCGCCGGCCCTGCAGAACGGCCAGCTCCCGCCGGCGCCGCACATCACCAGCGGAGGGGTCATCGTGCCGACCGCGGCCACAAAGGTGGGCAGCCAGCAGCCGGATACGGGCCTGGCTGACCTGGCTGGCGCGCTCGGTATGCCGGCCGATACCGAACCGGGCGGGCGGCCGCTTGGCAGGCCCGGATGAGCAAGTGGAGCGGTTCAGATCTGACCAGCCGGCGAGCCTCATCGCCCGTGCCTGGCTCGGCGAGCTACCGCGGCCTCGCGCCAGTCAAGCTCGACGGTGGCAGTGCGCTCCGGGGCGGCTACGCGCCAGGCCTCGGCCCCGGTGGCCGTCGGCATCGGATCCGCAGGGTGCTGACGCAGCTCTTCGGTACCGGCTCGCCGCTGCGCGACCTCGACTGGTTGCTTCTCGCCATCGTGCTGGCCCTGCTGGCGCTCGGCACGCTGCTCGTGTGGGCCGCGACGGCCACGTCGGGGCTGACGTATCACGATCCGTACCTGATCCGGCAGGGCATCAACATCGCCATCGGCCTTGTCCTCATGGCTGCGGTGAGCATGCTGGACTATCGGCAGCTGCGGCTGTACGCGCCGATTGTGCTGGTCTTGTCGTGCCTGGGGCTGCTTGCGGTGCTGTCGCCGCTCGGAGTGGTGGTGAACGGCGCCAAATCGTGGATCAGCCTGCCTGGCGGCTTCCAGATCGAGCCCTCCGAGTACGCAAAGATCGCCGTCATCTTTGTCTGCGCGATGATCCTCGGGGAGCTGAAGGCCGGTGAGTCCAGGCCCGGACCGCGCGCGATCGCCAAGGCCGTCGGCCTGTCGCTGATCCCGCTGGTCCTCGTCGTGGCCCAGCCAGACCTCGGCGTGGTCATCTTGCTGCTAGCGCTCATCGCCGGCCTCGTCGTTCTGTCGGGCGTCCGGTTGCGATGGATCGTGTTGCTCACGGCCGGCGCCGTGGTGGGCGTGTTGGCCGTTGTCAACCTGCACCTGCTCAAGAGTTACCAGGTCAGCAGGCTCACCTCGTTCCTGCACCCGAGTCAGGACCCGCGCGGCACTGGCTATAGTGCCTACCAGTCCAAGATCACCATTGGTTCTGGCGGGCTGACCGGCCAAGGGCTGTTCCACGGCCAGCTGGTGGCGGGCGGCTTTGTGCCCGAGCAGCACACCGACTTCATCTTCGCGGTGGCCGGCGAGGAGATCGGGTTCGTCGGTGAGCTGGTCATCATCGTGCTACTCGCGCTGCTGCTGCTGCGCGCGTTGCACATCGCCGCGCGGGCCGACGATCAATTCGGCATGCTCGTTGCGTCCGGGATCGCGATCTGGTTCGGCGTGCAGTCGTTCATCAACATCGGCATGACGATCGGGATCATGCCGGTGACCGGTTTGCCCTTGCCGTTCGTTTCTTACGGCGGGTCGGCCGTCTTCGCCGACATGATCGCGATTGGCGCGCTGCACTGCGTGCACCGGCACCGATCGGTCTTCGGCCACCGGTAACATCGCCCGGGCGACGAACCTTGTGGGGGTTCCGGCAGCCTTTGTGTAAGCTTCGACCAAGATCCTGCCGGTATTGCGCTGCTTTATCCCTGCCAAAACTCCACGGTGTGGCGCCCGGCAAGGCGTAGAACGGGCCCGCCTGAAACGGTCCCGGAATGGCTCCGGCAGTTATCTTGTCCGGACGTGTTCATGCGCCGCCCTGGCCGTGGCCTTATCGAGATCTGACGTGGTCATGCGGCCTGGCCGTGGCCTGGTCCTCTGCTGCCGCGGCGGGCGTCGCGGTGCGCCGCCGCAGCAGGACGGTCACCCAGACGGCCGCACCGGCGACTAGTACCGCGGCGAGTGTCCAGCCCAGTGCGGTCGTGCCCAGACCCGCGTACTTCAGGCCTGAGGCGAAGATCACGAAGGCGATGACCGGACGGACATACTTATCCGGGGCACGCGAGGAGAACAGCGAGCCGATCAGCACGGCGGGCACGCTGCCGATAATGATCGAGAGCGTGACGCCGAATTCGACGTGGCCGAAGATCAGGGCGCCGGCCGCCGCCGCGAGCGTCAGCGGCACCGCCTGCGTCAGGTCGGTGCCAACCAGCCGGTTGGCGCTGATCATGGGGTACAGGAAGAGCAAGAGCACGATCATCAGCGAGCCCGAGCCCACCGAGGTGACGCCGACGATGACGCCGCCGATCATGCCGATCGCCACCGTCGGCAGCGGCCGGACCACGAGGTCTCGCAGCGCGGCGGTGCGGTCCTGGCCGGCCCGCAAATCCATGACGTAACGGATCACCATCGCTGCGGCGCCCGTCAGCAGGGCCGCGCCGAGCGCCTGCTCGACGTGCGTACTCGAGCTCTTGCCCAGCAGATGCAGCAGGTAGGCCCCGAGAAAGGCCATCGGCACCGAGCCGAGCGCCAGCCAGCCGACCAGTTTGTAATTGACCGTCCCCTTGTGCATGTGGACGGCCGCGCCGACCGGCCGCATGAAGACGGCGGCGACCAGATCGCTGGAGATCGCGGCCGGTGCCTTCACCCCGAACAGCAGGATGAGCATCGGCGTCATGAGCGCGCCACCCCCGGCGCCCGTCATGCCGACGAGCAAGCCGACGACTGCGCTGCCAAGCACGATGTAGGGGTCGACGTGCACCTGAACACCTCCAGGTGACCGCATGGCTGGACAGCCGTGCGTCGGTCGCGAGTGGGGTTGCGGGCCTGCCCACCATACCAACCGGATCGGCCGGGATAGCCGGCATCTCAGGTGCAGGATCAGGCCTGGCAGCACCGGCGACCATGGTGGGCACCTGGCCTCGGTACCCTGTAACGGTGCCTGTGCAGTCGGTGTACCCCCTGCTCGAGCCGCTGCTTCCGCTGGTTCGCAAGCCCGTCCAGTACGTTGGCGGCGAGCTGAACTCTGTCGTGAAGGACTGGGACGCCTGCGACGTCCGCTGGGCACTGATGTACCCGGACGCCTACGAGGTAGGCCTGCCCAACCAGGGCCTGCAGATCCTCTACGAGGTGCTCAACGAGCAGGCCGGCGTGCTGGCGGAGCGCACGTACAGCGTCTGGTCCGACCTTGAGGCGCTCATGCGCGAGCACGGCGTGCCGCAGTTCACCGTCGACGCGCACCGCTCGGTCGCCGATTTCGACCTGCTCGGGGTCAGCTTCGCGACCGAGCTCGGGTATACCAACCTGCTGACCGCGCTCGACCTGGCGCGGTTGCCCCTATCCGCTGCGGACCGCGGTCCCGGCGATCCCATCGTGCTCGCGGGTGGTCATGCCGCGTTCAACCCGGAACCGGTCGCCGAGTTCATCGACGGCGCGGTGCTCGGCGACGGCGAAGAGGCTGTGCTCGCCATCAGCGGGCTGGTACGGGCCTGGAAGCAGGAGGGCCAGCCGGGTGGCCGGGATGGCCTGCTGCTGCGGCTTTCAGCCAGCGGTGTCTACGTGCCGCGCTTCTACGACGTGTCGTACAAATCCGACGGCACCATCAGCGCGGTGACGCCCAATCGTGCCGGGGTTCCCCGGTCAGTCGCCAAGCACACGGTGATGGATCTGGACAACTGGCAGTATCCCCGCAACCCCCTCGTCCCGCTGGCGGAGACCGTGCACGAGCGGTACAGCGTGGAGATCTTCCGCGGCTGCACCCGCGGCTGCCGGTTCTGTCAGGCCGGCATGATCACCCGGCCGGTCCGAGAGCGGTCGATCACGACCATCGGGTCGATGGTCGAGGCAGGCCTGGCCGCGAGCGGGTTTAGCGAGGTCGGCCTCCTGTCGCTGTCGTCCGCTGATCACAGCGAGATCAACGAGATCGCGGTCGACCTGGCCGACCGCTACGAGGGCTCGGCGACCGGCCTGTCCCTGCCTTCGACCAGGGTGGATGCCTTCAACGTCACGCTCGCCAACGAGCTGAGCCGGGGGGGTCGCCGGTCCGGGCTCACCTTCGCGCCGGAGGGCGGCTCCGAGCGGATCCGCAAGGTGATCAACAAGATGGTCACCGAAGATGACCTGATCAAGACCGTCACCACCGCCTATGCGAACGGCTGGCGCCAGGTCAAGCTCTATTTCATGTGCGGGCTGCCGACCGAGACCGACGAGGACGTGCTGGCCATCGCCGCGCTGGCGCGACGGGTCATCGAAACCGGGCGCACCGTGACCGGCCGGCACGACATCCGCTGCACGGTGTCCATCGGCGGGTTCGTGCCCAAGCCGCACACGCCGTTCCAGTGGGCGGCGCAGTGCTCGCACGAGACGGTGGACGCACGCCTCAAGGCGCTCGGCGCTGCCATGCGCGCCGACCGGCGGTACGGGAAGGCGATCGGCTTCCGGTACCACGACGGCAAGCCGTCGATCGTCGAGGGGCTGCTGTCGCGCGGTGACCGCCGGGTGGCGAAGGTGATCAGGGCTGCCTGGCAGGACGGTGCCCGGTTCGACGGCTGGAGCGAGACGTTCTCCTTCGAGCGCTGGGAGCGATGCGCTGCCACCGCGCTCGAAGGCGATGGGGTGGACCTGGCCTGGTACACCACCAGAGAGCGCGGCTACGACGAGATCCTGCCTTGGGATCACCTGGACGCGGGGCTGGAGCGTGACTGGCTGTGGCAGGACTGGCTGGCCGCCATCGACCCGGCGGGAGCCAACGAGGTCGAGGATTGCCGGTGGACGCCCTGCTTCGAGTGCGGCGTGTGCCCATCCATGGGCACTGAGACCGAGGTCGGGCCCACGGGGAAGCGACTGCTGCCGCTGAGCGTTGTCGGGAACGAGGTACCAGCGGCCGGCGGCCGTGCGTCATCAACCGCCGGAGCAGGCTAATGGCGCGCCAGCAGCGACAGCCACCGGGACCGGCGCCGTTGCCTGCAGTTCAGCGACTGGCGGTCAGGTACGCTAAGCGTGGCAGGATGCGATTCGCGAGTCATAGGGATATCGCGCGTGCGGTGGAGCGGGGCGTTCGACGGGCTGGTCTGCCGGTCGCGCACTCCGCAGGATTCTCGCCGCACCCCAAGATTTCCTACTCAGGCGGCGCGCCCACAGGCGCTGCGAGCGAAGCCGAGTACCTGGAGATCTCCCTCACCGAGGGCCTGGATCCCGGAGCCGTCCGGGACCGCCTGGACGCAGCCCTGCCGGACGGGATTGACGTGATTGAGGTCGTAGATCTGGCCGTGGCACCGGCGCCACAGCTCGAGGCCTCGGAATGGAAAGTCGTGCTGCCGGGTGTCGCGCTAGCAGAGGCGACCTCGGCGGCGGAGGTGTTTCTCGCCGCCGCGGAAGCGGTGGTGGAGCGCCTGACCAGCAACGGAGTCCGTCGACTCGACACCCGGGCCGCGGTGGTATCACTAGCGCTCGAGCGCGCCACCGGGGTCGGGGACCAGGAATGTGTGATACTTCGAATGGTTGTTCGGCACTTGACACCGGCCGTGCGACCCGAGGACATTCTGGTAGCGCTTCGCCGCATGTCGGGCCTGGAACCGTTGTCACCGCCGATAGTTACGCGGCTGGCTCAGCGCCCGCTGGCACAGAGCTCGCCAGCGCAGGGCCCGCTGGGCACTGCGATCGGCCCGGACCCGGTCCGGACCACGGCTACGGCGGCGGTACCCCGGCCTGACGGGCGGGGCACCGAACGGGGACAAGTATTGGCAACGTGCCCGGATGCGGAGACCGCCGGTTTGGCGAGCACCGCTCCGGAGAGCGCGTACGGACAGCTTCCGCGTGGCGCGGCACGGCCCGATGAGGCCGGCTGTGCCCGGGAGCGCGACGGGAGAGATCGCCCGCATGCTCGAGATCGAGCGAGAGAACAGAGAGCCAGCTGACGCGTCGGCTGGCGACAACGGAACGCACGGTCTGGCAGAGTCAGCCGGACCGGCCGAGACTGCGTCGGCACCGAGTCGCGGACTGCTTCGCCGGGCCCGCCGGGCGGTAACCAGGCCCGCCGGTCCGCCGGTAGCAGAGCCGCCTCAGGTTCCGCACGACGCCACCGCCGATCCGGCTCGGTCGGCGGAGGCTCAGCCACGCGGCGCCGAGGTTCAGCCGCACGGCGCGGCGGTTCAGCCGCAGGCTGCGGAGGTTCAGCCGCCCAGTGCGGAGGCTCAGCCGCACGGCGCGGAGGTTCAGCGGCAGACCGCTGCGGTTCGGCGGCAGGCCGCGGCGGTTGAGCCGCCCAGCGCGGAGGCTCAGCAGGACGGCGCCGAGGCTCAGCAGGACGGCGCGGATGCCCGCCCGTCGGCCGCCAAGACACCCGCCAAGACACAGTCGTCGGCTGCCAGGACACGGCGTTCGGGCCCGAAGGCCCAGCCTCCGGCGGCCGAGGCGCCGTCGCGAGCAGCCGAGGCACCTTCTGCGGCAGCGGACGGTGAGGAGGCGGCCATCTCGGCACGCGATGACCAGTCGAGCACCGACCAGCGCGGCGCTGACCAGGCACAACGCCAGGGTCGACGCCGGTCGGCACGGTCCCGGGCGGCGAGCGGTGAGTCGTCTGGCACCGCGGCGCCTGCGGGTGATGCGGCACCGGCGGACGACGCGAGCGAGGCCGCCGCGACAACGGCCGGCCGCGAGACGAGCCAGCCCGCTGGGAGCGCGCCGGCCGCGCCTGGCCAGCACGCCGCCGGTCCTGACTGGACCGGCTCGGCCGGGCCGGTGAACCCAGTGCCATTCCAGCCCCCGCTGGTCATCTTCCAGGCACCCGAACTCACGCACGCCCCGGCCGCTCCCCGGCCGGAGCGGCAGTCCGGCCCGGAAGCTAGCGACGAAGAGGCCGATGAGGACCGCGCCGAGGGTGCCTCGGGTGGCAGCTCCCGGCGTCGCCGGCGCGGTGGTCGCGGCCGCGGTAAAGGCAGGGAAGGAGCCGCGGCCGGCGGCGTGCAGCAGGCGACCGCTGCCGCCACGGCCGAAGAGCAGGAGACAGACAGCGCCGAGCCCGCAGACGAGGGCGAGGACACCGCGACGGGCGCCGCAGGCACCGGGCGCCGACGGCGGCGTCGGCGGCGCACCTCGGGCGGCGAGGACACAGCAGCAGCGACGGGCTCGGCCGACGACCCGCCGAACACGGTGGTGCATGTCCGCGCCCCGAGAGACAAGGTCGCCGACGTCGGGGACGTCAAGGCGATCAAGGGCTCGACCCGGTTGGAGGCCAAGCGTCAGCGTCGCCGGGAGGGCCGGGAATCCGGCCGTCGGCGGCCGCCCATCATCACCGAGTCAGAGTTCCTGGCCAGGCGTGAGGCGGTCGACCGCACGATGGTGGTGCGCCAGCGAGCCGACCGGACGCAGATCGCCGTGCTCGAGGACGGCACCCTGGTCGAGCATTACGTGGACAAGGCGAGCCACCAGTCCTACGTCGGCAATGTGTACCTGGGCAAAGTGCAGAACGTCCTGCCCTCGATGGAGGCCGCCTTCGTCGACATTGGCAAAGGCCGCAACGCCGTCCTGTACGCGGGCGAGGTCAACTTCGACGCCAGTGGTCTGGAGGGCGAATCCAAGCGGATCGAGTCCGCGCTCAAGTCCGGCCAGTCCATCCTGGTCCAGGTCACCAAGGACCCGATCGGCCACAAGGGCGCCCGGCTGACCAGCCAGGTGAGCCTGCCGGGCCGCTACCTTGTGTACGTCCCCGGCGCGAACATGACCGGGATCAGCCGTAAGCTCCCCGACACCGAGCGCAGTCGCCTCAAGCAGATTCTCAAGCAGGTCATGCCGGAGAACGCGGGCGTCATCGTCCGGACCGCTGCCGAGGGCGCCTCGGCGGATGAGCTGTCGCGCGACGTGGCCCGGCTGGCCGCGCAGTGGGATGCCATCGAGAAGAAAGCCAAGACCGCTAGCGCACCCGACTTGCTGTACAGCGAGCCCGACCTGACGCTGCGGGTGGTCAGGGATATCTTCAACGAGGACTTCAAGAACCTGATCGTGGCCGGTGACGACGAGTGGGACCTGGTGGACGAGTATGTCCGCTACGTCGCCCCGCACCTAGCCGACCGGCTGCAGCGCTGGGACGGCGGCGACGACGTGTTCGGCTCATACCGGATTGATGAGCAGATCGCCAAGGCGCTCGAGCGCAAGGTCTGGCTGCCATCCGGCGGCTCGCTCGTGATTGACCACACCGAGGCCATGACGGTCATCGACGTCAACACGGGAAAGTTCACCGGTCAGGGTGGCAACCTCGAGCAGACGGTCACCAGGAACAACCTCGAGGCGGCCGAGGAGATCGTCCGTCAGCTGCGGCTGCGCGACCTCGGCGGCATCATCGTGATCGACTTCATCGACATGGTGCTGGAGAGCAACCGGGAGCTGGTGCTGCGCCGTCTGCTCGAGTGCCTGGCGCGCGACCGGACCAAGCACCAGGTGGCCGAGGTGACCTCACTCGGCCTGGTGCAGATGACGCGTAAGCGCGTCGGCTCGGGCCTGCTTGAGGCGTTCTCGGTGCCGTGCGAGCACTGCAACGGCCGCGGGGTGATCATTTCACTGGAGCCGGTCGACCACTCACACGGGCGGGATGCTGGCCGGGCCGGCGGTGCTTCACCCCGGCCGCCCCGCCCCGGGCCGCCGCCTGCAGCGGAGCCGGCCGCGGCCGCGCAGGCCG
>JASHOE010000164.1 GCA_030041275.1 Streptosporangiaceae bacterium | reverse complement strand
CCGCCGAGGTGATCATCGCGACGACCCGGCCGGAGCTGCTGCCCGCGTGCGTCGCGCTGGTGGCGCATCCCGACGACCCCCGGTACGCGGCACTCATCGGCGCGACAGCGGTGACACCGCTGTTCGGCGCGCCTGTGCCGATCCTGGCGCACCGGCTCGCCGACCCGGACAAGGGCACCGGCCTCGTCATGGTGTGCACGTTCGGCGACATGACGGATGTGACCTGGTGGCGTGACCTTCAGCTGGGAACGAGGCCCGTCATCGGCGCCGATGGTCGGCTGCTGCCCGGTCCCCTGGCGTGGCTCACGAGCGCCACTGGCGCGGTCGCGTACGAGCAGATCGCGGGGCTGCCTGCCGCCGCGGCGCGCCGGCAGGTCACGGCGCTGCTCGACCAGGCCGATGCCATCCGAGGCGAGCCTGAGCACATCCGGCACGCGGTGAAGTTCTACGAGTACGGCCAGGTGCCGCTCGAGATCATCACGACCCGGCAGTGGTACGTGGCCAACGGCAGCCGGTCGGCAGAACTCGCGGCGACGCTGCTCGCACGCGGCCGCGAGCTGCAGTGGCATCCGGAGTACATGCGCGCGAGGTACGAGCACTGGGCCCGGGGCCTGACCGGCGACTGGCTTATCAGCCGCCAGCGCTACAACGGCGTGCCGATCCCGGTGTGGTACCGGGTGGACGCGGCGGGACGGATCGACGAGGAGAACCCGATCCTGCCCGCACCGGCGAGCCTGCCCGTGGATCCGGCCGCCGACACGCCGCCTGGCTATCGGCCCGAGCAGCGCGGCCAGCCGGGCGGCTTCGCCGCCGACCCGGACGTGATGGACACGTGGGCGACGTCGTCGCTGACGCCGCAACTCGCCGGTGGCTGGCCCGCCGATGCCGATCTGATGCAGCGCGTGTTCCCCATGGACCTGCGGCCACAGGCGCACGAGATCATCAGGACCTGGCTGTTCTACACGGTGCTGCGCTCGCAGACAGAAGCCGGAGTGCTCCCGTGGCAGCACGCGGCCATCTCCGGCTGGATCCTGGACCCGGACCGCAAGAAGATGTCCAAGTCCAAGGGCAACGCGGTGACGCCCATGGACCTGCTGCGCGAGCACGGCGCTGACGCGGTCCGCTACTGGGCGGCCAGCGCACGGCTCGGCGCAGACACCGCGTTTGACGTGGGGCAGATCAAGATCGGCCGACGGCTGGCGATCAAGATCCTCAATGCCACCCGGTTCGTGCTCGGCATCAGCGCGGCGCGGGAGGAAGGCGCCGCTGAGATCACCGAGCACATCGACCGGGCGATGCTGCGTCGGCTCGCCGACGTCGTCGCGGGGTGCACGGCGGCGCTCGAAGGCTACGACCACGCGGCGGCGCTGGAGCAGGCGGAGCGATTCTTCTGGTTCTTCTGCGACGACTACCTCGAGCTCGTCAAGGCGCGAGCGTATGGCGAGCACGGCGAGGCCGGCGCGAAGTCCGCCCGGGCGGCGCTGCAGACGGGCCTTTCGGTGCTGGTGCGGCTGTTCGCTCCGATGCTCCCGTTCGTGACCGAGGAGGCGTGGTCGTGGTGGCAGGACGGCTCCGTGCACCGCGCGGCCTGGCCGGACGCAGCCGAGCTCCGCGAGATCGCCGGTTCAGGCGAGGACGTGGTGCTCACGGCGGCAGCGGCAGCGATCGGGGCCATCAGGAAAGCGAAGTCGGGGGCGGGCGTTTCGATGCGGCAGCCCGCTGCGGCGTTGATCCTGACGGCCGACACGAGCATGCTGGACGCCCTGGCGGCCGCTGCCGACGACGTGCGCGCTGCAGGCAAGGTCGCGGAGGTCACGCTGAGACCTGCGGACGGCGCTGCCGAGCCGGACTTCGTGGTGGTGCTGTAGCCAGAAACGCGCTCGATGACACGCGCGGTTCGCAGCCTGCCGGCCACAATCGGCTGGTGGCCAGAATCCGCGACGTGACTTTCGATTCACCGCACCCGGCGTCGATCGCCAGGTTCTGGGCAGCCGCCCTGGACGGCTACGACGTCGCGCCCTACGACGACGCAGAGCTGGAGCGGCTTCGCGGACTCGGCATCGACGACGTCGAGGACGACCCGGGTGTCGTGGTGGAACCGGCGGACGGCGGGCCGCCCAGGCTCCTTTTTCAGCTGGTGCCGGAGCCGAAGGTGGTCAAGAACCGCGTGCACCTCGACCTGGCCGCCGACGACCGGGCAGCCGAAGTCGCCAGGCTCACCAGCCTCGGAGCGCGCGTGCTGGCCGAGTACGAGGACTGGACCACCCTGGCTGACCCGGACGGGAACGAGTTCTGCGTGTCCGACCGGTGGTCCGGGTAGTGGTGCTTCGGGCTGGGCACGCGCGCCAGGTAGTCTCGCCAGCATGGACAAGGTGCAGCGGTCAGAAGACGAGTGGCGCGCCAGACTGTCGCCCGAGGAATACCACGTACTGCGCGAGGCGGGCACTGAGGCCCCGTTCGTCGGCGAGTACACCGACACCGAGACCAAGGGCGTCTATCGCTGTCGTGCGTGCGGCGCCGAGCTGTTCTCCTCGAGTACGAAGTTTCATTCCGGCTGCGGCTGGCCCAGCTTCTACCAGCCGACCGAAGACGACGCGGTGATCCTTCTCCAGGACCGCTCGCTCGGCAGGGCCCGCACCGAGGTCCGCTGCGCGGCGTGCAATAGCCACCTAGGCCACGTCTTCGAGGGCGAGGGTTACGACGTGCCGACCGACCAGCGCTGGTGCATCAACTCGGTGTCGCTGACGCTCGAGGAAGAGTGAGCACCGGGGCCAACCCAGGGCCCGGTGGCTCCCTGCGGCTGATCAAGCCAGACCAGCTATCCGGCGCGACCGCCCAGACCGGCGGCATGATCCGGTCTGCTGCGATTTCTGGCGACCTGACCGGCGCGAACGCGCTGTGGATGGGGCGCACGGAGCTGCCCACCGGCGTGACCTCGGGCGACCACCACCACGGCGCCTCGGAGACCGGAATCTACGTTGTGTCCGGTACGCCGGTGTTCAGCTACCGCGACCCCGCGAGCGGCGAGCTCATCAGGCTAGAAGCCCGTCCGGGCGACTACATCTGGGTGCCCCCGTGGGTGCCGCACCGCGAGGAGAATCCCTCACCCGACGAAGCCGCTGTGGTGGTGATTGCCCGCTCGACGCAGGAAGCGATCGTCGTCAACGTCGACCGCCTCTAGGACGCGCCCCCGTTGCCTCCTGGTGCCGACGCTCGCGAGCCGGGCCTACGGCCGCCGCTGCAGGCAGTCGGGACCGAGCTCGGCCAGCGTGGCCAGGCCGGACAGCCGCATGGTCAGCTCGAAGTCGGTCCGCAGCGAGCGCAGCACGTGCCGGACCCCGGCTTCGCCCCCGAGGGCCAGACCGTACACGTACGGGCGGCCGAGCAGGATTGCCTGCGCCCCGAGCGCGAGCGCCTTCAGCATGTCGGCGCCGCCGCGGACGCCGCTGTCGAACAAGACGGCCATCCTGGAGCCGATCGCCTGGGCGATGGCGGGCAGTGCGTCCAGCGCGGCGATCGCGCCGTCGACCTGCCGGCCGCCGTGGTTGGAAACGACGATGCCCTGCACTCCGGCTTGCCCCGCCCGTTCCGCGTCGGCGACCGACAGGATGCCCTTCAACACGATCGGCCCGTTCCAGTGGTCCTGGAGGAACGGAATGTCGTCCCAGGTCAGCGACAGGTCCCCGAACATCTGGACATACCGGAGCACAGCCGTCTGCAGGTCGTCGTCCACAGCGGTTGGCTGTCCTGCCTGGAAGGCAGGGTCGGACAGGTAGTTCTGGATGCCGACGCCCTGCAGGAAAGGCAGGTAGCCGTTGTCCAGGTCGCGAGGTCGCCAGCCAAGGGTTCGCGTGTCCAGCGTCACGACGAGGACGCTGTAACCGGCCGCCTGCGCCCGGCCGAGCAAGCTGGCTGCGACCGCCCGGTCCTTGGGCCAGTACAGCTGGTACCAGCGCTGCCCGCCAACGTTCTCCGCCGCGACGGCTTCCAGCGGTGCGGCGGACGCCGTGCTCAGGATCATGGGCACACCTACGCCCGCGGCCGCTCTCGCCACCGCCAGCTCGCCGTCTGGGTGCGCGATACTGAGCACGCCGACCGGGGCCAGCAGGAAAGGCACCGTCAGGTCGGTGCCGAGCAGGTGCGCGCCGTACGACGGCGTGCTCACGTCAGTCAGCATCCGCGGCACGATCCGCCAGCGCCCGAAAGCGGCCAGATTTTCCCGAGCGGTCTCCCCTGACCCGGCCCCGCCCGCCACGTAGTCGAATGCCCGCGGCGTCATGACCGCGTGCGCCGCCTCTTCCAGCCGGTGCACGTCAGTGGGCAGGTCCGGCACGGCGCCAGTGAGCCCGGTCAGGTAGATCTCGTCCTGATAGCTCTCGAGCTGCTGACTCACTGGCATCCCGTCCCGGTCCTGGCGGCATCAGCTACATGGCCGCGCGCCCACACATGCTGTCACGCGACTTCGTCGACGCGACCGCCGCCAGCCCTGAACGGCCGGGCTGAGCAGCTCAGCGGCGCTCCATGCGGCAGCTCGTGATGGACGCCGACTCGACCGTGCTGCGCTGGACATAGTGGAGAAGTAGGACCAAATCTCTAGGAGCGACTCAACCTCGTGGCCCAGGTCAGCGACAGCTCCCCGAACATCTGGAGCCTGACTCTGGCGTAGCCGGCGCCGCGCCCAGAAAAGGCGGGCCGACGACAGGCACAATGACGGCATGCCTCAGGCGAATGACCGGGCCGCTGCGCTGCTGGACGAGTACGCCGACCTCACGGTGATGACCGGCGGCGATCCGTTCCGTGCCCGCGTCTACACGAGGGCCGCCAAGGCGGTCGCCGGTTATCCGCGGGATGTGTCCGAGCTGACGCCGACGGCGCTGCAGCAGATTCCGGGCGTCGGCAAGTCAATCGCGGCCAAGCTCGCGGAGATCACCGTGAGCGGCAGCTTCGCTGAGCTGGACGAGCTGCGCGCCGACATTCCCGATGGCGTGCGGCAGCTCACCCGGATCCCGGCCCTCGGCCCGCGTCGCGCGCTGCAGTTGTACCGCGAGCTCGGCATCAGCTCGCCAGAGCAGCTGGGCGCGGCGATCGAGGCCGGCCACCTCGACAACCTGCGCGGCTTCGGCGCCAAGAGCGCGGAAAAGCTGCTGCGCGGTCTGGACCTGCTGGCCAGCGCTGGCGGCCGGGTGCTGCTGAACGTGGCCGCGCAGACCGCGGGGACCGTCATCGCGGCGGTCGGCGCGGCGACTGGCTGTCTGCGAATAGCACCCGCGGGCTCGCTGCGTCGAGCGGCCGAGTCGGTCGGCGACGTCGACGTGCTGGCCGCCGCGGCGGATTCGGCGCCGCTCATGGCGGCGCTGACCGCGATGCCTGAGGCCGCCGACGTCATCGCAGCCGGGCCCACCAAGACGTCGGTCAGGACCGGCACCGGCCTGCAAGTCGACCTGCGGGTCGTACCGCTGGACTGCTGGGGCGCAGCGTTGCAGTACTTCACCGGCTCACAGCAGCACAACGTACGGATCCGCGAGCTTGCCGTCCGGCAGCGGCTCAAGCTGTCCGAGTATGGCCTGTTCGAGGTCGAGTCGGGCGAGAGGATTGTGTCGCGCACCGAAGAAGCGGTGTACGCCCGGCTAGGGCTCGCCTGGATCCCGCCGGTGCTACGCGAGGACACGGGCGAGGTCGAGGCTGCCCGGCGCGGCGAGCTGCCGGTGCTGGTCGAGGAGACCGACATCCGTGGCGACCTGCACACCCACACGAATCTGACTGACGGCGCGGCATCCCTGACGGAAATGGTCGCCGCCGCCAGCGCCCGCGGCTACGAGTACTACGCGATCACAGACCACGCGCCGAATCTGGTCATGCAGCGGATGACCGACGAGAAGATGCTGATGCAGCGTGACCAGGTGCGAGAACTCGCCACGCTGATTGCGTCGGAACCGAACGCCACGGCGACCGCGGTCGCCTCGCCCGCAGCGCGGCCCATGGTGCTGCTGCACGGCACCGAGCTGAACATTGCGCCCGACGGCAGCGTCGACTGGCCGCCTGACTTCCTGGCTGGCTTCGACGTCTGTGTCGCGTCGGTGCACTCGCACTTTGACCTGCCGCGGCGCGAGATGACCCGGCGCTTCCTCGCGGCTTGCGAGAACCCTTATGTCAACGTCATCGGCCACCCGCTGACCCGGAAAATCGGCCGGCGCCCTCCGGTCGACGTGGATCTGCCTGAGCTGTTCCGGGCCTGCGCGCGCACCGGCACGGCGCTGGAGATCAACGCGCACCCCGCCAGGCTTGACCTGCCGTCGGCGCACCTGCGGGCCGCCCGGGACGCGGGGGTGAAGTTTGCGATCGACAGCGACGCGCACGCGACGGCGGAGCTGGACAACATGCAATACGGCGTCGCGACCGCGCAGCGCGGCTGGCTGACGGCCGACGATGTGATCACCGCCTGGCCGCTGCCACGCCTCAGGCAGTTTCTGCGCAAGCGGGAGTAGCTGGTGTGCCTGCCGTGCGCGCGACGGTTAGCGGCGTTGCGGTACGGCTAGCTTGACCCACGGCAGGCGGCCCGACCTCATCTGCGCGTCGTGCGTCTCGCACAGCAACGTGTGGCGCTGACCGGTGCCCATGGTGATCTCCCATGCCGTCCCGCCAAGGTGGGTACACGGCGTGTGCCACGACGTGATCGACATCATGTCCGGACACACGATCTTGCGACCGGCTCCGCACATGCCGGTGAACTCCCGGCATCGGTCGCAGAACCCGAGCCTTGCGGCCTCCCGGTCCCGGATCGACCGGCCGCAGTCCGGGCAGGTCCGGCACATTGTCGGCGGTCCCTGACCTGGGCGTCGCCGCCCGAGTAAGCCAAGCGCACTCGTGGTAACAGCCATGTTTCCTGCCTCTCGCGGCGCCGCCGCCAGATCGCCCGCTTCGGCCCAGCTATGCCGAGATGCGGTCGAGCATGCCGGCAATGAAGATCTTGGTAGCCGGTGATACGGCCGGGTCCGTCTCAGCGCCGGGCGTGCCGGCGTCGGCGTATCGAGTGCCGGCGGTGACGGCGCGCATCGCGAGCAGGTGCGGCGCGAGATCCGCCGCAAGGCGGCGCGCCACCTCCGGGGTCAGATGCGATTCGCTGCGAGCGGCCATGACGCTTCCCCACATCCCGGCTGGCCCCCGCCAGCTTCTCCTTAGCCAAGCACGTCAGCGGCCGGTTGGCTACAGACACGACATGACTGACGACTGTCTGTAGCCAGATGTGGCATTTGCCGAACGATGCGGGCCGTGGGTAGCCGGACGAACCAGCCGTTAGGGCAGCGCCGCGAGCAGTTCGTCGACCGGCTTGCGGCGGCCGGCATAGAAGGGGATCTCCACCCTGGTGTGCCGCCGTGCGCGCGCCCCGCGCAGGTAGCGCATCAGATCCACAATGCGGTGCAGCTCGTCAGCCTCGAAAGCGAGAATCCACTCGTAGTCATTGAGCGAGAAGCTAGCGACCGTGTTGGCCCGGACGTCGGGGTAATCGCGAGCCATCCGGCCGTGCTCCGCGAGCAGCTCACGACGCTCGGCATCGTCGAGCAGGTACCACTCATAGGAGCGGACGAACGGGTACACGCTCACGTAGTTCTTCGGCTCCTCGCCCGCCAGAAACGCCGGGACGTGGCTCTTGTTGAACTCGGCTGGCCGGTGCAGCGCCATCACGGACCAGACCGGCTCGCTAGCCCGGCCGAGCCCCGTGCGCCGGAACCTCGCATACATTTCCTGCAGATCATCGGCGGTTGGCGCGATCCACCAGAAAAGGTAGTCGGCATCGGCGCGCAAGCCCTGCACGTCATAGCAACCGCGAGTGACCACGTCCTTGCCCGCCGCGTGCTGGCAAAGCTCGCTGATCTCGGCGGCCAGACCTGGCCGACCGCTCTTGGTCTGCGCCGCCGCCGCCTCCAGCGCCCCGGGCGAGGTCACTTTGAAGACTGACCACATGGTGTAGCGGATGAGCTCGTTCAGTTCACGCGCCTTGGGGCGGGCACCCGCCGCGGCCTCCTCGTTCCCGGTCATGACTCATGTCTATCAGAGCCGCCGTGACCGGTGACCGGCTGCGGCTACCGGGTGCTGCGACGCCACCACGCGCCAGTGCTAGCTAACCGACCCGATGACTGAGACCCTGTTGATGCTGGCCATCGGGGGCGTGGTGAGGTAAAGTGATATCATTATGCTAGCATATGACGTAGAGGGCGTCATGTGGAGGTGGCTAAGTTGGCTTCGGACGTTCTGGAGAGTGCGGCGCGAGAGTCCGCGCCGGATGGCGTAGCGCAGAGCGCGACCGGGATCACCGAGAGGCCGGCCTACTCGGCCGCTGGCATTCCGGTGCTGATCCTTGGCATCGTGCTGCTGGCGGCGGCCATCGGACTGGTGATTTACGGCGTCATTGCTCGCAGCCCGGCGGGGGGCATCGTCGGAGTCTTGCTCTTCGGGCCCGCTGACCTCTGTTTCCACGGGCTGACTCCGGTTGTGCCGGGTGAGGCGCGGGTGCTGCAGCTGTTTGGTGCTTACCGGGGTACTGTGCGCAGTCCGGGGCTGCGGTGGGTGAATCCGTTCACGCGGCGGCGGAAGGTGTCGGTGCGGGTGCGCAATCACGAAACTCCGATCGCCAAGGTGAACGACGCCGAAGGCAACCCGATCGAGAT
>JASHOE010000163.1 GCA_030041275.1 Streptosporangiaceae bacterium | reverse complement strand
GGCGAGCCGATCAGCGCGCTGCGCCGCGGCCTTCGCGCCAGCCGCGAGCCGCCGTTCGTTCTCGGCCAGCGCGGCCTCGGCCCGCTGCCGCTGCCCGACGGTCGCGGTGAGCTGCTCACGCGCACGGGCGAGCCGCTCCGACAGCTCGCGTTCGGTCGCACGTAGCTGCGCGGCCTCCTGATCCAGCTCGTCGGGATCCCGGCCGACGCGCTGCGGCTCGGGCACCGACAGGTAACGCTGCCGTTCGGCCGCGAGCCCGAGTACACCGCGCATCCGCTCGGCCAGCCCGGAAAGCGCGAAGAACGCATCCTGCGCAGCCGAGAGGAGCGGGGCGTGCTGCTGGTCGGCGGCCTCCAGCGCGGTCTCGTCCGCCCGCGCCTGTGCGAGCGCCGCCTCCAGCGCCGACCGCAGCTGTGCCGCGGCCGCCTCGTCCGCCTGGTCCCGCTGCAACTCGGCGGCGAGGGTTACGTACTCGTCGGCGAGCAGGCGAAGCCGGGCGTCGCGCAGCTCGGCCTGGATGACCGCGGCCTTCTTGGCGATCTCGGCCTGCCGCCCGAGTGGCTTGAGACGGCGGCCGAGCTCGCCGGTGAGGTCAACCAGCCTGGTCAAATTCGCCTGCATGGCGTCGAGCTTGCGGACTGCCTTTTCCTTGCGCCGCCGGTGCTTCAGCACACCCGCCGCTTCCTCGATGAGGGCGCGGCGCGCCTCCGGCCCCGCGTTGAGCACCTCATCGAGCTGTCCCTGGCTGACGATGACGTGCATCTCGCGGCCGAGCCCGGTGTCGGACAGCAACTCGGCGACGTCGAGTAGCCGGCACTGGTCGCCGTTGATGGCGTACTCGCTCTGCCCGGACCGGAACAGCAGCCGGCTGATGGTGACTTCGGAGTAGTCGATGGGCAGCGCGCCATCACTGTTGTCGATGGTGAGCGCCACCTCGGCGCGGCCAAGCGGCGGCCGCCCCGCCGTGCCCGCGAAGACGACGTCCTCCATCTTGCCGCCGCGCAGCGGCTTGACGCCCTGCTCACCCATGACCCAGGCGAATGCGTCGACGACGTTGGACTTGCCCGAGCCGTTCGGCCCGACGATGCACGTGATTCCCGGCTCAAACCGCAGCGTGGTCGCGGTGGCGAACGACTTGAAGCCGCGCAAGGTCAGGGTCCTCAGGTACACCTGCAGACTCCTCCCCGGGCCGCCTACGTTCGCACCCTAGTACCCGGGAAGCCATTACCGAACCCGGACCCGCGATGACCTGCCAGAAAACCGAAGAGGGACGCTAAGCGTCCCTCGCCTTTCGGTTTGTTGGCCCCAGCACCCGTTAGGTGAGCGCTGGCTCGCGAACCGGAACTAGCAGGTCATGTCCCGCCGAAGCGACGAGCACATCGTTCTCGTCCTGGAGCCGAGCAAGCTCAGCCTCCAGGTCCCGTACTCGTTGCTGCAGGCGGCGCATCTCTGCGACCATGCGGGGATCCGGCCCGCCGACGTGGCCGAGTAGAGCCTTTGCCATTGTGTGAGGTCCTCCACACTGAGTGACCAGAGTGGGCACTTGCGCGCAGACGCCGGGCAGCAGGCTCCAGACAGAACACTCCGGGCAGAACTATCCGCACAGATCTATCCGCACGGGAACTGCGCGCTTGTTAACACCTCTATGGTCCCACCGTCAAGGCTATTAGGTCAAGTTTGACGATCATGCAGGTCAGAGTGTTGATCGTCACTTCCGTCATGCCCATGGCGCCGGTCACCGCTCGGCAAATCCGGGCAGAATCCCGGCCGCCTCGGCCCACCGGTGCGTGACGGCACTGACCTTGCCCGGCCGTCGCAGCCAGCCGCCGGACTCGCTGGCCCCGCTGGCCTCGAGCCGGCGAAGCAGTTGCCGGCAACTGTCCTCCGGGCCCTCGGCGACGACCTTGACGCGCCCATCATCCAGGTTCTCCGCGTATCCGGTCAGGCCGAGCTCGAGCGCGTTGGCCCGCACCCACCAGCGGAATCCCACGCCCTGGACGCGTCCCTCGACCCACGCCGTCAGCCTCACGTCCACGGCAGCAGTCTCGTCCCGCCCCTACCACCGGCCGTGCCGGGGACGCGGCTGGCAGTGCGGGCAGGTGTACGACGACCGGTTCATAAACGGATCCCGGCGGATCGGGGTGCCACAGCGCGGGCACGGCTCGCCCGCCCGCCCGTAGACGTTCAGCAATCGGTCGAAGTACCCGCTCTCGCCGTTGACGTTGACGTAGAGGCTGTCGAAGCTCGTGCCGCCGTCCTTGAGCGCAGCCGCGAACACGTCCGTGACCGCCGCCGTCAGGCCCGCGATCTCCCGCGGGCGCAGCCGGTCGGTCGCGCGGGCGTAGTGCAGCTTGACCCGCCACAGCGCCTCGTCGGCGTAGATGTTGCCGATGCCGCTGACCAGCGACTGGTCGAGCAGCGCCCGCTTCACGCCGGTCCGGCGGGCGCGCATCCGCGTGGTCAGCCAGTCGAGATCGAACGCCTCCTCGAGCGGGTCGGGGGCGATGTGGGCGATTTCGGCTGGCAGCCGCGCACCGTCCGCGGACACGAGCAGGTGCCCGAACGTGCGCTGGTCGGTGAACCGCAGGTCGGTGCCGCCGTCGGTGAAGGTGAACCGGACCCGCACGTGCGGCGACAAGGCGGAGATCGCGGGGCCCACCAGCATCTGCCCGCTCATCCCGAGGTGCGCGAGCAGCGCGTCGTCGCCGATCGGCAGCCACAGGTACTTGCCGCGCCGCCGGGCGCCGTCGATGACGCGGCCCCGCAGCCGGGCTGCGAAGTCGGCCGGACCGGCCTGGTGCCGCCGCACCGCACGCGGATGCAGCACCGTGACGTCGGCGATCCGCCGGCCGACGACGAACTGCTCGAGCCCGCGCCGGATTACCTCGACCTCGGGAAGCTCCGGCACCCCTAGGGCTCCGGCGAGTCGACTTCGAGCCGCCCCGCGAGACCCCCGGTGATGGCGGTCCAGGCTGCCTCGGCCGCCTGCTGCTCGGCTTCCTTCTTGGACCTGCCCTCGCCCTGACCGTAGGTCTGCGCGCCAATCCGGACGTAAGCCCGGAAGAACTTCTGGTGATCCGGCCCGCTCTCCTCGACGTGGTACTCGGGCACGCCCAGCATCTCCGCCGCAGTGAGTTCCTGCAGGGAGGTCTTCCAGTCCAGGCCAGCGCCGAGCCGCGCGGAGCGGGTGATCACCGGGTCGAACAGCCGGTGCACGAGCGCGTCGGCGACCGACAGCCCCTGATCCAGGTAGACGGCACCGATGACGGCCTCGAGGGTGTCGGCCAGGATCGACGACTTGTCGCGTCCGCCGGTCCCCTCCTCGCCCTTGCCGAGCCGCACGTAGGAGCCGAGATCGAGGCCTCGCGCCACGCCCGCCAGGGCGCGCATGTTGACCACCGCCGCCCGAAGCTTCGCAAGCTGGCCCTCCGGCAGGTCCGGATAAGACCGGAACAGCGTGTCCGTGACGATCAGGCCGAGTACCGAGTCACCCAGGAACTCCAGCCGCTCGTTGGTGGGCAGCCCGCCGTTCTCGTAAGCGTACGAGCGGTGCATGAGCGCGCGCTCGAGCAGTTCCGGCCCGACGTCGACTTGCAGCGCGCGCAGCAAGCCATCGGCGGCAGCCGGAGTGGGCGCAGGCCCAGGGGGCCTGCCACCTGCATCAGTCACCGGCCTGCCCTTTCCGGCTGTAACAGCTGTAACAGCTGGCACCTCATTGCTTCCTACTACCTGTCCTGGCCCCGGTCACGTTCCGGCTCTGCTGCCTGGAAGTCCTTCAGTACCTCCCACAGCGCGCCGCGTTGCTCATGCCCATGACCTGGCTCGGCGTCAGCCAGCCGCACCCCGCACTCCGCGCACAGGCCCTGGCAGCCATCCTCGCACCGGGGCGAGAGCGGCAGTTCGAGGACGATAGCGTCCCGCAGCGCAGGCTCCAGGTCCAGCAGACCGCCGACCTCGAGCCGATAGCTGTCCGCGCCATCCGGGTCGTCGGCCTCCGGCTCACCGGCCCGGACGAACAGCTCCTGGAACCGGACCTTCAGCGATGCCGTGAACGGCTCCAGGCACCGTGCGCACTCCCCTGCCAGCGGACCGGAGACAGACGCCGTCACCAGGACGCCCTCCGCCACACCCTCGAGCTGCAGGTCAAGCGCAAGCTCGGCGCCCGCCGGGACCCTGGCCAGCTCGACGCAGAGATGCTCCGGCGCCGGCACCAGCCGACTCAGCGTGCGTGCTGAGCCAGGTCCGAGATCCCTGGTATCGAAGACCAGAGGGCCACGGACATCCCGGTGGTGGTGGGCTGACGAATGTGGCGGCATGGCAGTCAATAGTCGTGGCACAGTGTCTGCTTAGCCTACCGGCCGGGCTGCGGCAATCCCAAACGCCGTCGCCGCTGGAGCAGAGATGTCAGGCCTGGGCCAGCCTCGCGTTGAGCTGGTCGAGCACATTGGCCGGGACGAGCCCGCTGACGTCCCCGCCGTACTGGCAGAACTCTTTGACCAAACTTGATGACAAAAATGCATACAGGGGATTTGTGGTCATGAACAGCGTCTCGACCCCCGCCTGGCTGTAGTTCATCTGCGCCATCTGCATCTCGTAATCGAAGTCGCTGACCGCGCGCAGGCCCTTGACGATCGCCGAGATGTGGTGCCGACGGCAGAAGTCGACGACCAGGCCGTCGAAGTGGTCGACCCGTACGTTGCCGAGCTCCTTGGTGGCAGCCCGGATGAGCTCAACCCGCTCGGTCGCAGTGAAGAGGGTGGATTTAGCGACGTTTGCGCCGACCGCGACGACGACCTCGTCGTAGAGCTGGGCGGCGCGGCTGATGATGTCGAGGTGGCCGTTGGTTACCGGGTCGAAAGAGCCTGGGCAGACTACGCGCCGCACTCCGGTTCACTCTCCCGTCGGGGACATCGCAGCAGGCTGTTCGCCCGCGGCGAGACCGTACCAGACCGTCGCCTCGCCGTATCTGCGGGACCTGTCTGGCTCGTATCCGGCTGGCCAGGTTGGCGCACCCGATCTGGTCGCGCGCTCGAGGGCGACCAGGGCGCCCGGCACCAGCCAGCCAGCCAGCAGCGCCGTCAGCATCCCCCGGATCTCGTCGTCGTCGACCCGGTACGGCGGATCGGCGAACACGAAATCCCGCGGCCGCTCCGCCGCCGGGCCAGCGGCGAGCACCCGCGCGACCGCGGCGTTGATCACCCGTGCCCCGGTCAGCCCGAGCGCGGCGATGTTGGCGCGGATGACCTGGGCGGCCCGGCCGTCACCCTCCACGAACAGCACGTCGCTGGCACCGCGGGACAGCGCCTCCAGCCCGACCGCGCCCGACCCCGCATAGAGGTCAAGCACGGCGGCGCCGGCCAGCCCGCCAACAACCGCCTCGACGGTGGCGAACAGGCCCTCCCGGGCGCGATCGCTGGTGGGCCGCGTACCGCGGCCAGGGACAACCGCCAGCCGGCGCCCGCCGACCGAGCCGGCGATGATCCGCGGGCTCACGCCTTTTCCAGGAACGCGGTTTGCTCGGCATCGACGAGGGCTCGCACGGCCGCGGCCAGTCCCGGCTGGCCGGCCAGCGCCGGGTCAGCGTGTACCAGCTCGACCGCCTCCTCGCGGGCTGCGCCGATCAGGTCCTCGTCGCGCAGCAGTTGCAGTAGCTTCAGGCTCGACTTGCGCCCAGCTTGCGCGGTACCGAGTACGTCGCCCTCGCGGCGCTGCTCGAGGTCGATCCGCGACAGCGCGAACCCGTCCGCGATGGAGGCGACCGCCTCCAGCCGCTCCCGAGCCGGCCCGCCCTCGGGCGCCTCGGTCACCAGCAGGCACAAGCCGGGTTCGCCGCCGCGGCCGACCCGGCCGCGCAGCTGGTGCAGCTGGGAGACGCCAAACCGGTCGGCGTCCATGACGACCATGACCGTCGCGTTCGGGACATCGACGCCGACCTCGACGACGGTGGTGGTGACGAGCACGTCCACCAGGCCGTCGGCGAAGGCCAGCATGGCCTTCTCCTTCTCCTCGGCCGGCAACCTGCCGTGCAGCACGCTCAGCCGCAGCCCCGCGAGCGGCCCGGCAGACAGCTCCGCGCTGAGGTCAAGCACCGCAACCGGCGCGCGCGCCTCGCCGTCCTGCAGATCGGTGGCGTCTTCGTCAGGTCCGTCGCCGCCGATCCGCGGGCAGACCACGTAGGCCTGGCGACCGCGCGCGACCTCCTCCCTGATCCGTTCCCACGTCCTGGTCACGTACCGCGGCCGCTCGGCGACAGGCACGACGTGGGTGCTGATCGGCGACCGGCCGACGGGCAGCTCGGTCAGCGTCGACACGTCCAGGTCGCCGAAGACTGTCATGGCCACCGTCCGCGGGATCGGCGTCGCGGTCATGACGAGCATGTGCGGCCGACCGTCGCCCGCCTTGTCGCGCAGCGCGTCGCGCTGCTCGACGCCGAACCGGTGCTGCTCGTCGATCACCACGAGGCCGAGATCAGCGAACTGCACCCGATCCTCGAGCAGCGCGTGCGTGCCCACGACGATGCCGGCCTCGCCGGACGCCGCCTCGAGCAGCGCGCGGCGCCGGGCCGCCGCGCCGAGCGACCCGGTGAGCAGCGTGAGGCGGGTGGCGTGCTCGACGCCGCCGAGCTGACCGGCCATGGCGAGCGGGCCGAGCATGGCGGCGATCGACCGGTAGTGCTGCTGGGCGAGCACTTCGGTGGGCGCGAGCAGGACGGCCTGACCAGCGGCGTCGATCACCTGCAGCATGGCGCGCAGCGCGATCACCGTCTTGCCGGAGCCGACCTCGCCCTGCAGCAGGCGGTGCATGGGATGGTCGCGCCTGAGGTCGTCCGCGATCGTGGCGCCCGCCAGTTGCTGGCCGACGGTGAGCTCGAACGGCAGCGCGGCGTCGAACGCGGCGGCGAGCCCATCCGGCACCGGTGGTCGCGGAATCGCGCTGTACTTCGCCGCCGCCAGCCGGCGCTGTGCCAGCAGCACCTGCAGCGTGAACGCTTCATCCCACTTGAGCCTCGTCCGCGCCCGGCGGTAGTCGGTGTCATCGACCGGGCGATGAATGCCGCGCAGCGCGTCCGCGTACCCAGCGAGCCCGTGCCTGGCCCGGACCGAGGCCGGCAGCGGATCGTCGGGGACGTCAAGCACGTCGAGCGCGATTCGCACCGAGTCGGCGATCTTCCAGGACGCGAGCTGACTCGTCGCCGGGTAGACCGGAATGAGCTCGGCGGCGAACTCGGCCGCCCGCGCCCCGGAACTGCCTTCCCCGAGCAGCTCGTAGTCCGGATGGGTGAGCTGGCGCTTGCCGCGGAAGCTCGAGACCTGACCGGAGAACAGGCCGCGGGTGCCCGGCTGCAGCTCCCGCTGCCGCCAGTCCTGCGCGCCGCGACCGAAGAAGGTGAGGGTCAGCTTGCCGTGGCCGTCGGTCACGACGGCCTCGAAGATCGAGCCGGACCGGTTGCGCATTCGGCGGACCGAGCCGGAGGCCACCTCGGCCTGGACCGTCACGTGGTCGCCGTCGCGCAGCCCGGCCAGGTCGGTCAGCTCGCCGCGCTTGTCATAGCGGCGGGGATAGTAGCCGAGCAGGTCACCCACCGTATGCAGGTCGAGCGCGGCAGCGAGGCGCTTGGCTGCCTTGTCGCCGACGACCAGGCGTAGCGGGTCCGCGAGCACGGCCATGTCGCCAGGATAGGCTGGCGGACCGTCAGCACGGGCTCAGCGCGGCCAGCAGGCCAGGTGGGCCGTGATATTCTGCACGGACTGTCTTCCCAATCCCAGGAGTTGTCCCGTGGCTTCCGTCTGCGATGTGTGCGGCAAGCGGCCGGGCTTCGGCAAGAACGTGTCGTTCTCACACCGCCGGACTTCGCGCCGCTGGAACCCCAACATTCAGCACGTGCGCGCGATGGTCGGCAAGACCCCGCGCCGCATGTACGTGTGCACGTCCTGCATCAAGGCTGGCAAAGTCAGCCGCTAGCCCGGCTAGCACAGTCAGCCGTCAGCCCGGCTAGCACAGTCAGCCGTCAGGGCAGGCGCGCGGCGGTGCGCAGCCGCCAGGCGTGATCGACGGGCCCGATCCCGGCGCCCAGCGGGAAGCCGGCCGCGATAGCGCCCGTCACATATTCCTTCGCCGCCTTGACCGCGCCGGGCACGTCGTCCCCGATCGCGAGTCGCGAGGCGATTGCTGACGCGAGCGTGCAGCCGGTCCCGTGGGTGTGCACGCTCGTGATCCGCTCACCAGGAAACCGCAGCACCTCGTCCGCGCTGACGAGCAGGTCGACCGGGCTGCCGGCGAGATGACCGCCCTTGACCAGGACCCACTGTGGGCCGTCGGTCAGCAGCGCGCGCGCCGCGCTCAGCATCCCCGCCTCGTCCGCGATGTGCTGGCCGGTGAGTAGCTCGGCCTCGAGCAGATTGGGGGTCACCACCGTCGCCAGCGGCAGCAGCCGCGCGCGCATCGCGTCGAGGGTGCCCGCCGAGACCAGGCTGTCGCCATGCTTTGACACCGCGACCGGGTCCACCACGACCGGCGCCGCGACCTCCGTTAGCGCGTCGGCGATCGTGCCGACGAGCACAGCCGAGGCAAGCATCCCCGTCTTGATGGCCTGGGTACCGATATCCCCCAGCACCGAATCGAGCTGGGCGCGGACCGCCTCGGCGGGCAGTTCCCAGTAGCCCTGCACGCCGACCGAGTTCTGCGCGGTCACCGCGCAGACGACGGTCATGCCGTGCACCCCGAGCGCCAGCATGGTCTTGAGGTCGGCCTGGATGCCCGCCCCGCCGCCAGAGTCCGAGCCCGCGATGGCGAGGACGCGCGGCGGCGGAGCGGACATGAGACCCAATCTAGAACACCTTGAGGGTCCGGGCCGCGGCCAGCGCCTGCTCGTCTCCCGTCGCGCGCGCTCCTACCTCGGCCCAGCTGCCGCGCTGGGTAACCCAGCGAACCAGCGCGGGCCCGTCGGAGGAAATGGTGGCGGTCGGCTGACCTGACCCGAACGAGATGGACCGCGCCCCCGCGCCGGTCACCTCGAGCTCGAGCCGGCATGCGGCTGCCGCGGCAGGATTCTGCTGCGGCAGCGCGGCCTCAATCCAGTCCAGCACCGGCGCGAGGCGGTCAGCGTCGGACGGCGGCGGGGTACCACGGAGCGAACCCCGCGGCGCGAACAAGTCGGCTCTGATGTGGGTGTAGTGGTCAAAGCTGTACGCGGCGGGCAGCAGCCCGGCCGGGTAGGTGCCGAGGTCGCCGAGCGGCAGCGCCATGGCGAGAGTCTCGAGCTGAGCCAGCTGCTCGAGCGCGGGCCCGGCGGCCTCCTTGTAGTCCGCGAGCGCCGCGGCGCCGGACATGCCCCTCCTGGCCTGCACCGCGGCCTCCTGGGCCTGCTCGGTAGGCACGCCCTCAAGCGGCGGCAGCTTCGCCGGGTCGACCATGATCCAGAACAGGTTCGCCAGGTGCGTGACCACGTCCTGCAACCGCCAGCCCGCACACCCCGACGGAGCCTGCCACTGCTCGTCGGTCAGCCCGGCGCCGATGTCGAGGAGCACGGCGCCATCGGCGCGGACCGTGTCGATCGCTGTCTGCATAGCATGCCTCCCGTGAATTTCTATGCTCTGCAAGATAGTGACACTATGTCACCGATTCCCACTCTGCCACGGAGCGGCGATGTGTGCAAGCGGCTCGTTGTGAGCTAGACATGTCACATGTCGGATGAGCAGGGCATGCTGCGCGCCGAACAGGTGGCGCAGACCAGGGCCGCCCTGGTGGCGGCTGGTCGGCGGCTGTTCGGGACCAAAGGCTTCACGGCCACCTCGGTCGAGGACATCGCCAGGGAGGCGCGGGTAACGACCGGTGCCCTCTACCACCACTTCCCGACCAAGGCCGCCTTGTTCGAGGCCGTGTTTGAGCAGGTGCACGAGGATCTGGGAGCCGCATCGCTTGCCGCGGCTGCCGACGCGTCCGACGCCATCGAGCTGCTGGTCGCCGGGATCGGAGCGTTCCTCGACAAGGTGCTGGAGCCCGAGGTGCAGCGGATCATCATCACCGACGCCCCGGCAGTGCTCGGGCTCCCCCGCTTCACCGAGCTAGACGAGCGCCACGCCTATGCGGCCACCGTCGCGGCGCTCGAGGCTGCCAATGACTCCGGAGCGCTGCACATCGATGATCCACCCACCCTGGCGAGGCTGCTTTTTGGAGCGCTCACCAGAGCTGGCCTGCTCATCGCCAGCTCACCGGAGCCGACCGCGACAAGGGACGCCGTGGCCGCCACGCTGCGCGCGCTCATCACCGGCTTCGCGCCTCGGCCCGACGAGGCTAGCTCCGGCTGAAGTGACAGGCCGCGCCGTTGAGGGAGCAGTGCGTCGGCGCCGCGGGCGCGCTGGTACTGTCGACGATCACGTAGAGGCTGAATGACTGGCCGCCGCCGTGCCCGGCCTCGGGTTGCGGGGCAGTGCCCGGGCTCGGCCTGTCGGTCGTCTGGCCCTGGGTCGCGGCGTCCGGGTAACCGTTGTCGCCGGTCCCGCTCGCCGTGCCGCCGTCCGTGCCCGACGGCTGCCACTTGCCGCCAAACACGGAAAGCTTTGTTGCGCCCGGGATCGTGAACGCGAGTCGCCAGTTCCCGATGGCGTGCTTGCTGGCTACGGTGAGCAGCAACCCGAACATGCCATGGGCGTGCCAGGTCACCGTGTAGCTGAAGGTCAGTCCTGCCGGCAGCGTGGCGGCAGGGAGCTTCGTCGCGGGGCCCGCGGTCACCTGGCCGTCGCCCGTTCCCGCGGGCAACGGCGGAGCCCCGAGCTCGGTGGTCTGATTGCAGCCAGCGACCTGGCAGTGGGTCACGCCGATCGCGCCGCCGAAGCTGAGCGAGGCGTGCGGCGCGTAGATGAAAGCGCCGGCCGCAACGACGAAGCCGGCGCCAGCGGCAAACCACGGCGAGACCAGGAGTCCGCGAGCGGTCGTGCTCAGCAGCTGATGCTGATCTCGCCGGAACCGGGCGCCAGCGGCGAGCAGCCGATCGGACGCTCCGGAAGCGCCGCTGCCGATCGCGTCCCACGCCGCACCCAGCGGACCGGGTCCGCCGGCCGGTTTCGCGTGCGCCGGCGGCCGGGACGAGACAGCACGAATCTGGACGCGTCGGTCAGTAGTACGCGCCCTGTATCGTCGTTCGCGCTCGATGCGATGGCGGGGCATCAGGGGGTTTATATCAAGCCGGCCCGGCACTTCACCAGAGGATCGCGCATCTGCACGGCTCAATCCGGGCTCGCTGCGAAGTGGTCCCAGCCTCCGCGGCCTGACCAGGTCCGCGCGTCGACGGTCACCCCGTTCCCGGCTAGGACGTTTCCTATCAGCGTCCAGCCGGGCGGCGGGCTCGCTTGAGCCGGGAACGAGGCCGCCAGGGCGTGATCTTCACCGCCACCGAGAGCCCAGGCGCGCCAGTCCGTGCCGAGCAGTTTCGCTGCGGCCTCCAGGCCGGGCGCCGCGAGGCTGTCCGACCGCAGATCGACGTGCACGCCGCTGGCCGCGGCCACGTGGCCGAGGTCGGCGACCAGCCCGTCGCTGACATCGATCATCGCGGTCGCACCGGCCGCAGCGGCCAGTGGGCCGGCCGGGTAGTGCGGGCGCGGGCGACGGTGCGCCGCCACGAGATCGGCGACGTCGGGCGCGCTGCCGCCCTCCAGGCCAGCC
>JASHOE010000162.1 GCA_030041275.1 Streptosporangiaceae bacterium | reverse complement strand
GCGCCGTCCGGCTGGCGCGCCGCGCGGCTGCTCAGCGTGGGCCGGCGCGGATAGCCCAAGCTCGGCCGAGGGGTCGCTCCTCGAGCCACCAGGCATCGAGGGTGACCAGATCGCCGCTGGCCGAGACGCGGGCGGTACGCCGCAGCGGTTCGATTGACCCGCGTCTCAATGACAGCCTAGATTGACGGTCAATGAGTGCTGACATAGATGTGGCGCTGGATGCGCTCGGGGATCCGACCCGCCGCCGGATCATTGGCCGGCTGGCTGCTGGTCCGCTCGATGTCAGCGCCATTTCCGCGGGCATGCCGATCGGACGCACCGCGGTGTCGATGCACCTGCGGATTCTGAAGGACGCGGGCCTGGTGGCTGACCGGGCGATGGGCAACCGCCGGTTCTATCACCTCGAGCCTGATGCGCTGCAGCGGCTGCGCGATCACCTCGACTGGTACTGGGAGCGGTCACTGGCGGCGTACCAGCGCGCCGCCGAGGACCGGGCAAAGGAGCAGCATGTGACGACCGAGCAGGAGATCGTCGTGGCCAAGACCATCCTGGTGACAGCACCGCTCGCGGTCGCCTTCGACGTCTTCATCGGTCAGCAGTGGTGGCCAGTTCACACCCACCACCTCGCGGAGCCGCACGGGAGCGAGGTCGTGCTCGAGCCGTTCCCCGGCGGCCGATGGTACGAGCGCGCCGCCGACGGGACCGAGACCGACTGGGGCACCGTGATCGCCTGGCAGCCGCCTTACCGGCTGCTGCTGACCTGGCAGGTGGGCCCGCGCTGGACCTACGAGGCGGACCCGGGCCGCGGCTCGCAGATCGAGGTCACCTTCACCCCGGACGGTCCGCACGCGACCAGGGTCGAATTCACCCACCGGCACCTCGAACGCTACGGACCAGAGGCCGAGCGGATGCGCCGGATCCTCGACGGGAAGGGCGGCGAGCCGCTCAACGCCTTCGCCCGGCACATCGGCGCCAGGGCGGCCAAGTAGATATCGGAGGCACGATGACCGTCACCTCAGTGATGCCCAACCTGTACACGGCCGACATGGAGCGCGCGATCGCCTTTTACCGCGATCTGCTCGGCGGCAGCCAGACCTTCGCGACCCCGGCCGAGGGGACGCCCGAGCACGTCGAGTTCCGGCTCGGCGACATGATCGTGGCTCTCAGCCGGCGCGAGGCTGTGCCGCGGCAGGGCCTGCCCGAGGCGACGACCGGACATCCGCTGGAACTCGTGCTCGGGTGCGACTCTACGGACGACACCGTGGCCGCGTTGCGGGCCGCCGGGACGCCGGTGTTGGTCGAGCCGCACGATCACTTTTCCGGGCACCGCCGGGCGTACGTCGCCGATCCCGACGGCAACTGGATCGCGCTAGCCAGCAGGCCGAGCGCCTAGCCGCGCTCGCGGGCGGCGAGTAGAGGGCCAGATCGTGCATCGGCCGGACGTCAGCCACGTACCACGATCGGCATACTGCTGAGTCGCCAGCGCCGGTCAGGACAGGACCGCGCACGAGGGCCTAACCAGGAGCGCTGGCGGTCGGCGCTACCTCCATGAGTACCTGCAGCTCGGTCACCCAGGTGTCGCGCGGGCCGTCACAGTCGATGTACAACTCCCGCTCGAACGGCGTCGCCTGGGCTCCGGTCTGGTTGACCCACTCGTGCAGCGCGCGGAACGCACCGGCGAACTGCGCCGGGTCGCCGCGCACGACCGTCGTCGCCGCGCGCCCGACGGCGGCTAGCTCGATCGTGGTCACACCCAAGCCCTCGATCGTCACGCCGACCGGGACATGGAGCGCCGTCGTGATCCGGAGCGGCCGTTTCTCGTCGCCGGTGTCCTCGTATAGCGCGAGCGAAAGGCCGTCGAACGGCACGCCGTGCTCAGTCTGCGCCGCGTGCAGTCGCGGGTACAGCCGATCGCACGCCGCGCCGATCTGCTCGTAGCCGGTCAGTTCCTCGCTGATCGCGACGACGTGCATGGGCTCGAGCCGCTTCACAATCACCTCATAGTCAGCCACCGGCGCCTCCGCTAGTTGCGCGAGCCTGATCTCGACCCGCCTGAGCTGTTCGGTCTGCGCTGCCAGCCGCGCGCGTGCCTCGGACTGACGGAGCCGGAGGATTCCGCGCAGTTGCTCGACCGTGACGTCTTCGTCGATCAGACGGCCGATCTGGGCCAGCGGCACGCCAAGGTCACGCAGGACGAGAATCCGGTGCAATCGGAAAACTTGCTCCGGGGAGTAGTACCGATATCCGGAGAACGGATCGACGTAACTCGGCTTGAGCAAGCCGAGGTCGTCGTAGTGCCGCAGCGTCCGTGCCGACACCTGCGCTAGCCGCGCGACGCGACCGATTCCGTACATGGCAGCCACTCAACCAGCTGACGCGACGGAAGAGTCAAGCCTTGCGCGTCGGCGGCCAGGTATGGCGGCGTTGGCGGGAATGACCTCGTTCCGGTCCTGATTGTGGTTGCTTGTTACATCAGGGCATGCGCTCGTAGGCGGGCAGAGTGAGGAACTCGGCATAGTCGTCCGCGAGCGCTACCTCGACGAACAGCGACCTGGCCTGCTCGAACCGCGGTGCGTCGAAGCCGTCACCGAGCTGCGTCCGGATCTTGTCCAGTTCCTCGGCGATGATGCGCTCGACGAGCTCCCTCGTCACCGTCGGGCCGTCGGCCAGCGCGATGTCGTTGTGCAGCCACTGCCAGACCTGCGACCGGGATATCTCCGCGGTCGCCGCGTCTTCCATCAGGTTGAAGATCGCGACCGCGCCGTTGCCGGCGAGCCAGCTGGCGAGGTACTGCATTCCGACGCTGACGTCGTTGCGCAGCCCGGCCTCGGTGATCTCGCCAGGGGTCTTGCCGATGGCCAGCATCTCTGCGGCAGTGACGTGCACGTCCGGACGGAGCTTGCCGAGCTGGTTCGGCTCCGCGCCGAGCACGCCGTCGAAGACCTCCTGGCAGATCGGCACCAGATCCGGGTGGGCGACCCACGAGCCGTCGAAGCCGTCGCGCGACTCGCGCGTCTTGTCGTCCCGGACCTTGGCGAGCGCCACCTCGGTCACCTCCGGATCCCGCCGGTTCGGGATGAACGCCGCCATGCCGCCCATGGCGTGGGCGCCGCGGGCGTGACAAGTCTTCACCAGCAGCTCGGTGTAGGCGCGCATGAACGGGGCGGTCATGGTGACCGCGTTCCGGTCGGGCAGCACGAAGCCACGTCCCCGGGTCCGGAACTTCTTGATAATGCTGAACTGATAGTCCCAGCGGCCGGCGTTGAGCCCGGCGCTGTGATCACGCAGCTCGTAGAGGATCTCGTCCATCTCGAACGCGGCCGGGATGGTCTCGATCAGCACCGTGGCGCGGATCGTGCCCTGCGGGATGCCGAGCGCGTCCTGGGCGAGCACGAACGCGTCGTTCCACAGCCTGGCCTCCAGATGGCTTTCCATCTTGGCCAGGTAGAAGTACGGACCCTTGCCCTTGTCGAGCTGGCGCTGCGCGCAGTGGAAGAAGTACAGCGCGAAGTCCACCAGGCTGCCGGAGGCGCGCTCGCCGTCGATCAGGAGGTGCTTCTCCGGCAAATGCCAGCCGCGCGGCCGCACCACGACAGTGGCCAGCTCGTCGTCCGGCCGCAGCTGGTACGACTTGCCTTCCTCGCTGACGAAGTCGATCGTCCGGTCGAGCGCATCCTTGAGGTTCAGCTGGCCGCCGACCATGTTCTCCCACAGCGGGGTGTTGGCGTCCTCGAAGTCAGCGAGCCAGACTTTGGCGCCTGAGTTGAGCGCGTTGATCGTCATCTTCTTGTCGGTCGGGCCGGTGATCTCGACCCTGCGGTCGACGAGGCCCGGAGCGGGCGGGGCAACACGCCACGATGCGTCCGCGCGAATAGCCGCGGTCTCAGGGAGGAAGTCCAGCGTGGCGCCGGCCGACAGCTGTTCCTGTCGCCGGGCGCGAGCCGCCAGCAACTCGTTCCGCCGCGCGCCCAGTTCGCGGTGCAACGCCGCGACCAGATCGAGTGCGTCCGGGGTGAGGATCTCGTCGAACCGGTCGCCCGATGGGCCGGCAATCTCCACGCCGCTCATCTCGCACGCTCCTGTCTGCTGGCCGTCCCGGCGGTGTTCCGGCCGGCTCGGCGCCTGACTCGCTACCGCCGTCTCGCCAGACGGTAACTCATGCTGCCCGGCCGCACACCTCCGGCGGCACCCCGGCCGGGCACATCTGGGCCCGGCCGGGTGTTATTGAGATGTGAGTTGACGCGAGCCGTGGCAGCATCGGCGTCATGAGCGGCGCGGATCTGCGCGGCTAGCTCACAACGGCACTGAAACCAAATAAATCCCTACATATCCGAGCCGCGGCCGCCGATCCGGCTGCGGGCCGGCCGAGGTGGAATTGACCGCACATTCATACGAGCGACCCGGCAGCGACGAGCGCTGGGCCGTGGCAGCTGGCCTTGACGCCGACACTGACGTCGCCGACGGCCAGCTAGATCTCGAGGACCGGCACGCGCTCCGGCGGGTGGCCGGCCTGTCGACTGAACTCCAGGACATCACCGAGGTCGAGTACCGCACCCTGCGGCTGGAGCGGGTCGTCCTCATGGGCGTGTGGACCGAGGGAACGGTGCAGACGGCCGAGAACTCCATCCGCGAGTTGTCCAGGCTCGCAGAGACCGCCGGGTCCGTGGTGCTGGATGCGCTGGTGCAGCGCCGCAGCCGCCCGGACGCTGCCACGTACGTCGGCGCCGGCAAGGCCAGGGAACTCGCGGAGATCGTCGCGTCGGTTGGTGCCGACACGGTGATCTGCGACGGCGAGCTGACGCCTGGCCAGCTGCGGAGCCTCGAGGGCACGGTCAAGGTCAAGGTGGTCGACCGGACCGCCCTGATCCTGGACATCTTTGCCCAGCACGCCCGCAGCAAGGAGGGCAAGGCGCAGGTCGAGCTCGCCCAGCTGCAGTACCTGCTGCCGCGCTTGCGTGGCTGGGGCGAGTCGCTGTCGAGGCAGGCGGGCGGCCGCGTCGGCGGCAGCGGCGGCATCGGCACCCGCGGACCTGGCGAGACCAAGATCGAGACAGACCGTCGCCGGATCCGCACCCGGATCTCGCGGCTGCGCCGGGAGATCGGCGAGATGTCGGTCGGCCGCGAGGTGCAGCGTGGCCAGCGGCGGCGCCACGAAATCCCGTCCGTCGCCATCGCCGGCTATACCAACGCCGGCAAGTCCAGCCTGCTCAACCGGCTGACCGGCGCCCAGGTGCTCGTCGACGACTCGCTGTTCGCCACTCTCGACCCGGCGGTGCGACGGGCACGCACGCCCTCGGGCTGGCCTTACACGCTGACGGACACCGTCGGCTTCGTCCGGCACCTCCCGCACCAGCTGGTCGACGCTTTCCGGTCGACGCTGGAAGAGGTGACCGACGCCGATCTCATCCTGCACGTCGTCGATGGCTCGGACGCCGACCCGCGGTCGCAGCTGACGGCCGTGCGCGAGGTGCTCGCGGAGATCGGCGCCGGGGACGTACCCGAGCTGGTCGTCATCAACAAGGCGGACAGCGCGGACCCGCTTGATGTCGAGGGTCTGCGCCTGGCCGAGCCCCAGGCGGTGGTCGTGTCGGCCCGCACCGGCGATGGCATCGACGCGCTGCTCGCCGACGTCGAGCGGCTGCTGCCCCGGCAGTATCGCGAGGTGAGCGTCGTGGTTCCGTACAGCAGGGGTGACCTGCTATCACGGGTGCACGACGAGGGCGAGGTGCTCACAATCGCGCACAGCGGCGCGGGCACCGAACTGACGGCCCGGGTTCCGCTCGGCCTCGCGGCCGAGTTCGACCGGCTCGCCCCGGCACATATGCCGCATTAAGCCGCGGCCTTACCCGTGCGCTGTATCGCAGATTCCGCGTGCATTTGCATAGCGCACGTGCACGCGGAATGTGCGCGCGCAATAAATGACGGAACACCGCGAAGCCGGCCCGGCCGCAGGGTGCCTGCCAGGGAGAACGCAAGTTGGCTAGGGGCGCACGCGCGGCTGCGCGAAGTGTAGCGAGCGCGACTGATTGTGTCGGCGCGCCGGCCTGCGATGGCGCGCTTGGGCGACCATTAAGATAACCCGCGCGGGCGTTAAGTCAGCCGGTGGTGAAAGGGCCTTTACATTCTTTCGGCTTCTGCCATACGGTGACTCAACCGATATGTTCGCCCATCGCGACAGACCAGCTTTGGGTACCGGGTCGGCACAGTCGTCGGCCCGGCACTCGGCCGCGGCAGCCACAAGGCCGTCGTCGGCCGAGACCCGAAGCCCAGCGTCGCGAGGGCGACCGGTGTCGGACCTCGGTTGGACGCCCGCACGTCCGCGCAGCTTCGCTGACAGTGGCGGCGCGGTGTCAGATTGGCGGGCTGAGCTGGGGGGCTGGGCGGAATGACAGTGCGACTGCTCACGAACATCGGTCGGCTCTGGACCGGCTCGGAGATCTGGAGCAACGCTGCGATGCTGCTGCATCGCGACCGGATCGCTTGGGTCGGGCCGGCCGCCGAGCTACCCTCCAGCGTTCCCGGGGTCGTGCACAACATCGTCGACGTGGATCACGTTGAGAACCTTGGCGGCGGGCTCGTGACGCCCGGCCTCATCGACTCGCACAGTCATCCCGTCTATGCCGGCAACCGCTGGGCTGAACTTGCCATGCGCTCGGGCGGTTCGTCCGCCGCAGAGATCTCCGCGGCCGGGGGCGGCGTCGCGTCGACGGTGACGATCACCCGTGGCACGGACCCGTGGACGCTGTGCAGCGGCGTCCGCGAGCGGCTGCGAGCGTGGCTGCTGAACGGGACGACGACGGTGGAGGCGAAGACCGGATATCACCTCACCAGGGACGGCGAACTGGCCGACGTGCGGCTGCTGCGGTCGCTCGAGCGAGAGCCTGGGATGCCGCGCGTGCACGCGACGTTCCTGGCGGCCAACACCGTGCCGCCCGAGTACTTCGGTCGCCGCGCGGATTACGTCGACGCCGTCAGCAGCTGGTGTGCCGATGCCGCCACAGCCGGGGCGGACAGTATCGACGCGTATTGCGACGAGGGCCGATTCACGGTGCGCGAGGCTAGCTGGGTGCTCAACGCCGGCCGAGCCGCCGGGCTGCAGCCGCGGCTGCACGCTTGCGGTGACGGGCGGACCAGCGCTGCGCTGCTCGCGGCCGAGCTCGGCTGCGCGTCGGCCGACCTGCTGCTCGGGGCAGGCCACGACGACGTGCTGGCGCTGGCCCGGGCCGGCGTCGTGGCTGTGCTCTGCCCGGCGACCACTGGCGACTCGCGACGGCAGCCGCCCGCCCGGTCGCTGCTCGATAGCGGCGTGGCCGTTGCGCTCGGCTCGGATCACTCGCCCGGCGGCAACGGCATCACCTCGATGCCGCTGGTCATCAGCCTAGCGGTCGCCAACTACGGGCTGAGCGTCACCGAGGCGCTGCGGGCAGCCACCGTCGGCGGCGCGCAGGCGCTGCGCACGCCGGATCGTGGCTCCATAGCGCGGGGGAAGCTGGCGGACATCGTCGCCTGGGACGTCGACCACGAGGGCGCGTTCGCCTGGTCCTATGGCCTTCGGCCGGCCCGGGTCTGGCGCGGCGGCGAACCGGTCACGAGCTGACCAGCCGCCAGCTCGGCTGCGTGCGTGGTCCGAGTGGTCTGCGTGGTCCGCGCGGTCCCTGCTTCGTGGCATGCTGCCTTCATGGCTGCGCGCGCATCCGACGACCACGGTCCGGCGACTGCCTCGCTGCTGACCGTGATCGTGGGTGAGGAGGAACTCCTGGTCGAGCGGGCGGTGTCGGCAGCAGTGGCCCTCGCGACCGCCACGGCGGCTGGCTCGGATGACGGCGCGGGCGACGGTGCCGCCGGGACCGCCGATGTGCACGACATCGCGGCCGCGGGGCTGACCGCTGGGGAGCTGGCCGCGCTGGCGACTCCGTCGCTCTTCGGCGGCGCGAGCGTGGTGGTGATCCGGTCGGCGCAGGACGCCACGGCCAGCCTGGCAGGCGGACTGACCCGGCTCGCCAGGTCACCGTTGCCGGAAATGTTCCTCGTCGTCACACATTCAGGCGGCGCGAAAAACAAGGCGCTGGTGGCCGATCTGGTGGCCGCGGGCGCGCGCCGGGTCGACTGCCCGACCGTCAAGCGCTTCGGTGACCGGATGGACTTCCTCCGCGCCGAGTTCAGGACCGCCGGCCGGAAGGCGGATGAGAGCGGCCTGCGCGCGCTGCTCGACGCGGTAGGCAACGACCTGCGCGATCTCGCGGCTGCCTGCAGCCAGCTCGTCGCTGACACCACCGGGGTCGTCAATCAGGCCGTCGTGGCGCGCTATTACCACGGCCGGGCCGAGGCCACCGGGTTCTCCGTTGCCGACAAGGCCTGCGAGGGCAATCTGGCGGAGGCGCTTGAACAGCTTCGCTGGGCGCTCGCGACCGGCACTTCGCCGGTCCTGATCACGAGCGCGCTGGCGTCGGGGCTGCGGACGCTGGGCCTCGTTGGCTCCGTCGGCCGCGGTCTCAACCCGAACGCCCTGGCCGCCGACCTTGGCATGCCCCCATGGAAGATCGACAAGGCGCGCCAGCAGTTGCGCGGCTGGACGGCTGACGGGCTCGCGCAGGCACACGCCGCCGTGGCCGAGGCCGACGTCCAGGTCAAGGGCGAAGGCGCTAGCGCCGCGTACGCCCTCGAACGGGCGATCACCACGATCGTCGCGAGCCGCGGCGCTGCGCAGCGCGCGGATTAGCGCGGCGCCACGTGCAGGGAGGTGACGTCGAGGGTCGCGGTGACCGGGATGGCGTCGGCGAGGCGACGATCGTGGGTGACCAGGATCAGCGCGTTCGGATAGCTCGCGAGCGCCTGCTCGAGTTGCTCGATCGCTTCGATGTCGAGGTGGTTGGTGGGCTCGTCAAGCACGAGCACGTTCACCCCGCGGGCCTGCAGCACGGCAAGGCAGGCCCTGGTGCGCTCGCCGGGCGATAGTGCCCTGGCTGGTCGGAGGGCCGCATCACCGCGCAGCCGGAACTTCGCCAGCAGCGTGCGCGCTTCCTCCTCCGTCAGGCCAGCGGCCGAGCGGACGACGTCAGCTACGGGCGCGTCACTGGCGAATACCCGGCGCGTCTGATCAAGCTCGCCGAACACGGAGCTGGGTCCGGCATACCGCTGACCACTCATCAGCGGTGCCCTGCCGAGCAGCGTATCCACGAGCGTCGTCTTGCCCGACCCGTTCGGACCCGTGAGGCGCAAGCGGTCAGTCGGCCCCAGGGTGAGGCTGACCGGCCCGAGCGTCACGTCGCCTCGGCGGACTACCGCACTGGTCAGCGACACCGCGACGTCCCCAGTCCGCTGGGCCTCGCCGATGGACAGCCGGAGCTGCCAGGGCTCGCGCACCTCGTCGGGCGCGTCAGAGTCCAGGCGGCCGATCGCCCGGTCGATGCTGGCCGCCCTTGCGCCCGTTTGCTGTGCCATCCCGGCGTGGTAAGCCCGACTGAACTTGTCGGGGTCGGCGCGATACTGCCGCGCGCTGGTGGCGCGCTGCTCACCAGATCGCGCCCACTGCCGCTGCCGCCGGGCCGCCTCAGTGAGCCGGCCACGCTCGGCCTCGTAGGCCGCGTAATCCTCGACCGCACGCCGCCTCGCGGTGTCCCGCTCAGCCACGTAGGCGTCCCAGCCGCCGGCGAACATCACACCGTGCCGGGTGAACTCGTCGATCTCCAGAATCTGGCTGGCAACCCCGGCGAGGAGAGCCCGGTCGTGGCTGACTAGCGCCAGGCCCGCACTGGTCGTCCGCAGGTGCGTCTCGAGCAGGGCCAGGCCTGCGTCGTCGAGGTCATTGGTCGGCTCGTCGAGGAGCAGGATGTCGGGCTGTGCCAGCAGGAGCGTGGCGAGGCCGAGGCGGGCCCGCTGACCGCCGGACAGCTCGGATGCCTTCCGGTCGAGGAGAGTCTCGGCGAGCCCGAGCCTGGCCGTGACCTCGGCCGTGCGCTCCGGCAGGTCTGCGCCGCCCAGCGCGAGCCAGCGCTGCAGGGCCGCGTCGTAGGCGTCGTCCGCGCCCGCGGCACCGCGAGCCAGCGCCTCGGTCGAGGCGTCGAGATCGGCCTGCGCGGCCGCGACGTGGGTGCGTCTGGCCACGTGCCCGGCCAGCGACTCACCAGGCCTGATGTCAGGCTCCTGGGCGAGTCTCAGCACCGTCGTGGTAGCGGGTGCCCTGGTCACGGTTCCGCCGTCCGGCTCGAGTTCGCCAGCCAGAACCATGAGTAGCGTCGACTTGCCAACCCCGTTGGCGGCGACGATGCCGGTGCGGTCACCGGCGCGGATGCTCAGGCTGACCCCGTCGAGCACGACGAGGCCGCCAAAAGACACGCTGACATTTGCTGCAGTCAGCCCGGACATCAAGCTCTCCCAGATCGCGACCCGTCTGCCGGTCGCGCTATGCCCAGGTGACGAAATCGGCGGCTCCGGCCCGCCGGCTGGCCGCGCGCCGTCAATCCGGCGGATGGGCCGCGCCGTGGCGGGCCGCCGCGGATTGGGGTGAAACCTAGGCGCTCTTGGTCAGCTGCTCCGCGCGGCGCGCGATCGCCGACTTGCGGTTGGCAGCCTGGTTCTTGTGGATGACGCCCTTGCTCACGGCCTTGTCCAGCTTGGCGCCAGCAGCCCGCATCGCGGCCTCGGCGGCCTCGGCGTTGCCGGCGTCTGCAGCCTCGCGGAACTTGCGCACGGACGTCCTCAGCTCGGACTTGACCGCCTTGTTGCGCATCCGAGCTTTCTCGTTCTGCTTGTTGCGCTTGATCTGGGACTTGATGTTTGCCACGCGACATGCCTCGCTAGGTCTGGGTCTTGGTGGTCTGACGGGGCCGGCGCGAGCGCAGGGCACGAGTTAACGGCAGGCGCAGACGCAGGCACGCAGGCAGCCACGACAGGATAGCCGAGATCGCGCCGGCGGCTCAAACCGAGCGGAGGCGGCTACCCGCACCGCGACCCGAAGCGGTCGGCCCGCGGCGAGCCCGAAGCCGGGCAGCGGCCAGGCAGCGGCCGGGCGGCGCGCCGATCAGCCAGCCGCTGCGACGCAGTACCGATGCCCGCTCACCGTGGTCCGGCAGTTGACGGAGCAGGAACGCTGTAATAGTTTCCAACCAATGGAGATTCGTTCAGCAGAGGTTGCGGAGCCACGGGTGCCCCCGACAGGCGCCCCGCGCACGTCCTGGCATGGCATCCACAAGGCGCTGGCTGACCCGCTGCGGATCCGGCTATTCGAGTGGCTAGCTGAAGCCCCCCGGTCAGCGCGGCAGCTCGCAGACTGCGCTGGGCTACCGGCTGACCGCCTCTATTACCATCTCGGCCAGCTCGAGCAGGCGGGGCTCATCGAGGTGGCCGAGTACCGGCAGCTCGCTCGCGGCAAGGTCGAGCGGATCTACAGGCCCGCCGAGACGGAGCCGCCTGGCGACGACGCCGACCCCGAGGAGACCGCAGCGTTCCTGGACTCGATGCTGCAGGCCACCGCCCTCGACATCACGGCGGCGTTCCGGGCCAAGCAGGCAGGCCGCCGCCGCGAGGTGGACCTGCATCGCGGTGCTATCCGCCTCACCGACGAAGCGCTCGCGGAGCTGCGCGGCCATGTCGACCAGCTCTCCGCCCGCTTCGCTGACTCCGGTGCCGACGGAACCTGGACCGGGGTGCTCCTCGCGCTGGTCGACCTGCAAGACCGCCCCGAGGCCGACCCGCCGCCAGGGAGCGCAGCATGAGTGACGGCACCGCACAACACGCAAGCCCGGCCGTCCGTGCCTCTGACGCTGAACGGGAGCAGACAGTCGCTCTGCTGCAGCGCAGCTTTGCCGACGGCCGCCTTGCGCTGGCCGAGCTCGAGGAAAGGGCTAGCGCGGCGTACGCGGCGCGGACCAGGGCCCAGCTACGCGACCTGACCGCAGATCTGCTCGCCGAGCAGCCGCAGCCGCGGCGGGGCACGGCCGTGGACACCCGGCTGTTGTGCATCCTGCTGTGCGTGTGTCCCCCCGCGGGTGCGGCTTACTGGCTGCTGTCTCTTGGCCAGACCAGGCGGCTCCGAGCCAGGCTGCTCACCGCCCGGCCGAGGCGACAGCTGCTTGCCGCCGTGATCGTTGCCGGAGCAGGGGCGGCACTTCAAATCACGCTCGGTGACCGCCAGCTCGGCGCCCTGAGCCATCTAGCCGGAGCCGTGCTGATCAGCATCGGAGTTATCCTCGCCCTGCCTGCGATCTCGAGGCGGTTGCACCGGGCTGGAGCTCGTGCGCCGAACAGCTCCGATGCGCAGTTGCGAGCACCCGCTGACAGGCGCTGACGGTCAGGTCGCGTGCCGCGGGCGGGCTCGACGCCGCCAGACGACCCGCGCCAGCAATCCGAGTCCGATGGCGAGGACCAGGCAGGCCACGGCGATGGCAGCCAGCCTTCGCTTCGAGACCGGCGCCGCTGGAGCCTGATACTGGCAGCTCGCGCTCCCCGAGGTGGTGGCGGCGAGGGCCACGGCCGCGTTCGCCGCCGAGGCCGCCTTAGTCGCCGCGGCCACCTTGAAGGCCACGACATTGGTCGAACACGCGGCAAGCAGGAGGCCATCACCGACCGCCGGGGTGGGGAAGTGGTTGGCAGGCGTGCCGACGACCGCCTCCTGACGGACCTTCCCGGTGGCGGGGTCGAGTCCGTAGAGCATGCCGTTCTGCCCCATCGTCCATACCAGTCCGGCGGCCAGGATCGGCGGACCTCCGCCCACCCCTGAACTCCAGACCAGGTGCAATGACGGCGGTGACGCTGTCGCCTGAACGGCGATGATGCCGGTGATGCAGGGCAGGTACACGGTCATGCCTGACACCGCGACGCCGCCGTCGATGTTGTTGCTGCACACGGGTCCCAGCTGAGCCTGCTGGCCACCGATTCCGCCCAGATGGCTGCCGTTCAGCAGGTAGACGATGGCTGACTTACCAGCGAGGACGACCTTGCCATCGGGCAGGAGCGCTGGCTCGATGGACATGTCGAGATCCTGCGAGTTGTTCGTGGCCCAGCTGGCGGGAGCGAAGTACTGCAGCAGCTGCATGGACGGAGTCAGCTCGAGTAGCCCGTCGCCGTCGTCGTAGGCGTGCTTGCTGGAGTAGACCGAGCCGTTGCCGGTGGCGGCCCAGACGCCCGTCGGGCCGACCGCGGGGGCGCCGCCGCCCATCCAGATCGCTCCCTGTGACTCGCCGCTGCCAGCGTCGACGGTGAAGTAGGTCGGCCGCCCGCCCGACACCGGGACCGCGACCAGCCGGCCACGGTAGCTCGCGCAGTCCCCGTAGTTGCCGCCGAAACCGAAGATCACCCGGCCGGCGTCGATCGTCAGGCCGGTGCGCTGCAGCAGCGCGGCGGTATCCGCGCCCGCTGGGTCTACGTCCTCGGACAGCTCACGCTTGCCGCTCGCCGCGGCGAGCCCGATGAGGAGGTGCGCCGGCGCGCCGTTCCGCAGCTCGTCCGCTACGACGAAGATCTCGTCCCTGGCCGGGTCGATGACGGGTGTGCCGGTGATGCCGACGGTGGGCGTTATGTCGCCGCAAGGAAGCTGTCCGGCCGGCACCGGTGTGCCGAGGTGCGCTGACCAGGCCACGATGCCCGTGACTGCCGATAGCGCGTAGACCGTGTCGTTCTCGGTAGCCACGTAGACACGTCCGTCGAAGACCAGTGGCTCGCCATAGAGCTGACCGTCCAGAATCGGCGAGGTCCACGCCCGAGTCGAGGTGTCGACGGAGCCCGCCGTCCTCGCGACCCCATCTCCCGCCGGATCGCCGTGGTAGACGGTCCAGGATCCGCCAGGTGGCGCCTCGGCGGGCTTGGCGGCGGCGCTGGCTTGCGCTGCGCCTGTGCTGGCGACCAGCAAGGCAGCTGCGGCGGTTCCGCAGGCGAGTCGCGCGAGTGGCCGGAGCGGCCGGGTAGGCGGGCGATGACTCTGCATCCGCGCCCTCCTTCTCGGCCATTCCGGCCGTCAGAGGTCTCGGGGCCGCTGCGCGGTTCGCTGGGCTTGAGCAGCGCCGAAGGCGGACCCGACACGGATTGTCGTCGCCCGGCGCCCGCCAGTCGGGCAAAACGCGCAACCCGAATCATGGGACCGCTCGCATCGCGCCAGTGATACGTCCGTGACGGCGCCGGTATGAGCGCCGACCAGGACTCAGGTACGGGCCGTGTCGGGCTAGGGACCCGGCTGGCCGTTGGTCCAGGTGACGTCGGCGACATGCGACCATAGACGGCGTGCGCCCCTCGACAGAGCAGCTAACCGGGCCGCAGCCGGCTGCGACTCCCCAGGCTGTAATCCGCAATTTCTGCATCATCGCGCACATCGACCATGGCAAGTCCACCCTGGCCGACCGGATGCTCCAGCTCACAGGCGTGGTCGACGCCCGTCAGATGCGGGCCCAGTACCTCGACCGAATGGATATCGAGCGCGAACGCGGCATCACGATCAAGAGCCAGGCGGTCCGGCTGCCGTGGCGTGGCCAGGACGGCACCCAGTACGTGCTCAACCTGATCGACACCCCTGGACACGTGGACTTCACCTACGAGGTGTCCAGGTCGCTCGCGGCCTGCGAGGGCGCGATCCTGCTGGTCGACGCCGCCCAGGGCATCGAGGCGCAGACGCTGGCGAATCTGTACCTGGCGCTGGACGCCGACCTACAGCTCATCCCGGTGCTTAACAAGATCGACCTGCCTGCCGCCCAGCCCGACAAGTACGCGGCCGAACTCGCGAACATCATCGGATGCGACCCCGATGACGTCCTTCGGGTCTCGGCCAAGACCGGTGAGGGCGTGGAGGCCCTGCTGACCGCCGTGGTCGAGCAGGTGCCACCGCCGTCGGGTGAGCTGCAAGCACCGGCCAGGGCCCTGATCTTCGACTCGGTCTACGACACCTACCGCGGCGTGGTCACCTACGTGCGGGTCATGGACGGGCGGCTGAGTCGGCGTGAGCGGACACTCATGCTGTCCACCAAGGCGGTGCACGAGACGCTCGAGATCGGGGTGATCTCACCGGACCCGGTGCCGTCCGACGGCCTCGCGGCCGGCGAGGTCGGGTACCTCATCACGGGCGTCAAGGACGTCCGGCAGGCCCGCGTCGGCGACACGCTCACCAACGCCTCCGCGCCGGCGAAGGAGGCGCTGCCCGGCTACGCCGACCCCAAGCCGATGGTGTTCTCAGGCCTGTATCCGGTGGACGGCGACGACTACCCCGAGCTGCGAGACGCCCTCGACAAGCTGCGGCTGAACGACGCATCGCTGGTCTTTGAGCCGGAGACGTCGACCGCCCTCGGGTTCGGCTTCCGCTGCGGCTTCCTGGGCTTGCTGCACATGGAGATCGTCCGCGAGCGGCTGGAGCGGGAGTTCGACCTAGTGCTGATCTCCACCGCGCCCAACGTGGTCTACCGGGTGGTCACCGAGGCCGGCGAAGAGTCGATCGTCACCAACCCGAGCGAGTTCCCCGAGGGCAAGATCGGTCAGGTCTTCGAGCCGATCGTGCGGGCGACGGTGCTGGCGCCCGCCGACTACGTCGGCGCGATCATGGAACTCTGCCAGGGCCGACGCGGCGTCCTGCTTGGCATGGAATACCTTTCTGCCGACCGCGTCGAGATCCGGTACACGATGCCGCTCGGTGAGATCATCTTCGACTTTTTCGACCAGCTCAAGTCACGCACCCGCGGCTACGCTTCGCTCGACTACGAGCGCGCCGGGGAGCAAGAGGCGGACCTGGTCAAGGTGGACATCCTGCTGCAGGGCGTTCCGGTGGACGCGTTCAGCCAGATTGTGCACGCCGACAAGGCGCGCGAGTACGGGATCTCGATGACGGCGCGGCTCAGACAGCTGATTCCTCGTCAGCAGTTCGAGGTCCCGATCCAGGCAGCCATCGGGGCCAGGATTATCGCCCGCGAGAACATCCGCGCGCTGCGCAAGGACGTGCTCGCCAAGTGCTACGGCGGTGACATCACCCGTAAGCGCAAGCTGCTGGAAAAGCAGAA
>JASHOE010000161.1 GCA_030041275.1 Streptosporangiaceae bacterium | reverse complement strand
CGGTGCGTGGTCGTGCACGAGGCCGTTGTGGCCGGCGGCATCGGCGCGGAGATCGCGGCGAGGATCAGCGAGGAGTGCTTCTACAGCCTGGAGGCGCCGGTCCTGCGCGTCGGCGCGCCGACCACCCCGTACCCACCGTCCAGGGTCGAGGAGTACTACCTGCCCGACCTGGACCGGGTCCTGGATGCCGTCGACCGTACGTTCGGCTACTGAAAGGCCTGGCATGGCAGATATCAAGGAGTTCCGGCTCCCTGACGTCGGCGAGGGCCTGACCGAGGCTGACATCGTCAGGTGGCACGTCAGGCCTGGTGACCAGGTCGAGGTCAACCAGATCATCGTGGAGATCGAGACCGCCAAGGCTGTCGTGGAGCTGCCGAGCCCGTACGCCGGCACTGTCGCCAGCCTGCTGGTTCCCGAGGGCGAGACCGCCGATGTCGGCACTCCGATCATCACGGTGAACACCGGTCCCGGTGCGCCGGCCCCCGCCGCGCTGCCAGAGCGGGTCAGCGAGACCGAGGACCTCGTGCCCGCGCCGCCAGTCGAGGGCGCCGTAGAGCCGGGGATCATCGGCAGCCCGGCGCCTAAGGCTGAGCGGCAGGCCGTGCTCGTCGGGTACGGCGTGAAGCTGGGCCGGACCACCAGGCGGGCGCGCAAGACACCGCGGCCCGCTGAGCCGGCTGCGCCGCCCGTCCGGGGCCTCGCGCCCGCTCCGGAGGTCGGCACAGGGCCAGTCGGCGAGCCGCAGCCGGCCGATCGCTCGAACGGCTCTGCCGTGAAGGCGCTGGCCAAGCCGCCGGTGCGGAAGATGGCCAGGGATCTCGGCATCGACCTGTCCGGACTGGCCGGGTCCGGACCAAACGGCTCGATAACCAGGGACGACGTGGAGCGGGCTGCGGCGGTCGGCACCGGCGGCCCCGTTCCCGCCCTGGGTCTTGCGCGGTTGGGCGGGACCCTTGCGGCCGGCGAGCGAGAGGAGCGGCTGCCGATCCGGGGTGTGCGCAAGCACACCGCCGCGGCGATGGTGGCGAGCGCGTTCACGGCGCCGCACGTCACCGAGTTCCTGCAGATCGACATCACCGAGACCATGACGGCCGCCGCACGCCTGCGGATCCTGCCGGACTTCGAGGGCGTGCGGGTCTCGCCGCTGCTTCTGGTCGCGCGGGCGCTGATCATCGCCGCTGGCCGGCACCCGCTGATCAACGCGAGCTGGGACGAGTCCGCGCAGGAGATCGTGGTCAGGCACTACGTCAACCTGGGCATCGCGGCCGCCACCGAGCGCGGGCTCATCGTGCCGAACGTCAAGGGTGCGGACGCGCTGGGCCTGCCCGCGCTGGCTGCAGCGCTGACGCAGCTCGCGGAGACAGCGCGGGCCGGGAAGGCGACCCCGGCGGATCTGTCCGGGGGCACCATCACGATCACCAATGTCGGGGTGTTCGGAGTGGACACCGGCACTCCGATCCTCACCCCTGGCGAGGCGGCTATTCTCGCGTTCGGCCAGGTCAAGGACGCACCGTGGGTAGTCGACGGGCAGCTCGCCGTGCGTCAGGTGTGCACGCTCGCGCTGTCGTTCGACCACCGGATCGTCGACGGCGAGCTGGGCTCGGCGGTGCTGCGGGACGTCGGCGCAATGCTGACCGATCCGCTCCGGATGCTCGCCTGGTCCTAGCCCTACGGTTGGTACCGGCGGCACACCGCCACCGCGCGAAGGGAGCCCCATGATCCGGCACGTGGTCCTGTTCACCTGGGATGACGAGATGACCGACGAGCTGGAGCAGCAGTTCGCCGCCGAGCTGACCGCGCTCGCTCCGAAACTTGCCGGCCTGCGGTCCTATCACGCCGGGCCGGACGCAGGCCTCGTCGACGGCAACTACGACTTCGCCGTGGTCGCCGACTTCGAGGACGTCGCCTCCTATCTCGCCTACCGCGATCACCCGGCGCACCAGGACATCATCGGCCGGATCAGCAGACCGCACGCGACGAGCCGCGCCTCGGTCCAGTTCGAACTCTGAGGCCGCGCCGGACGGGCCGTCGCGAGGGCAACTCGGCGAAGAGGCGGCGGGCTTTGTGGCGCGGGCACCGCCGCTGCTGCCAGCATGGCGGGATGGCGACGATTGTGGCCTTCCATGCTCACCCCGACGACGAGGTGCTCGCGACGGGTGGCACGCTGGCCAAGCTGGCAGCCGAAGGCCATCGCGTCGTCATCGTGGTAGCGAGCGACGGCTGGATGGGCGCGCTCGGTGAGCCGGGTTCAACGACCAGGCTGGACGAGCTGCGCGCGAGCGCGGCGCTGCTCGGCGCCGCGCGGGTTGAGCATCTCGGCTACGCGGACAGTGGCCATGGGCCGGTGCTGTTTCCTGATCCGCCGGATCGGAAGCGGTTCGTTCGGGCCGGAGTCGATGAGGCCGCTGAGCGGCTGGCTGAAGTGATCCGTGCGGAGAACGCGGATGTGCTTCTGAGCTACGACGCCTGCGGCGGGTACGGGCACCGAGACCACATCCACGTGCACGCCGTCGGGGCTCGGGCTGCTGAGCTGACCGGGATTCGGGTGCTGGAGGCTACCGCGCCGCGCGAGTATGTCCGCCTGGTGACCAGCCTGCTGCGGACGCTCCGGCTCGTCGTGCGCGAGGACGAGGAGACCCAGAGCTGGTTCACGCCGCGAGCAGACATCACGCACCGGGTCAACGTGCGGCGGTACGCGCGCCAGAAGCAAGCGGCGCTCGCCGCGCATCGTTCGGTGGTTCAGGGCAGTGGCAGGCTAGCCAGGCTCATGCGACTCCTGGTCGCGCTCCCGGTACCGGTCTTCGGGCTCGTGCTCGGCTCGGAGTGGTTCGCCGAGGGAGGCGGAGCCACCGCAACGGGGATCCCATGTTTCGACCGCGTCGGCGGCGCAAAGCAGCGCGGCCGTCCGCCTCGGCGGAGTGCGGGCGGCCGCGCCGCGGTCCCACCAGTCAGTGAGCGGGGCTAGAAGGCCTCTTCCGGCAGTTCCATCGCGTCCAGCGAGGTCGCCTCGACGATCTCGCGCTCGGCCGCGAGCCGGGGCAGCACGGTCGCCGCGAAGAACCCGGCCGCCGCGAGCTTGCCCTGGTAGAAGGCCTCGTCAGCCGCAGACAGGGCGCCGCGGTCCAGCCGGTCCAGAGCAATCTCGGCCTGCCGCCCGAGCAGCCAGCCGACGATCAGGTCGCCGAGAGCAAGCAGCAGCCTCGTGGTGTTCAGCCCG
>JASHOE010000160.1 GCA_030041275.1 Streptosporangiaceae bacterium | reverse complement strand
CGGACCCGGCCGGCCGGCTCGGGCCGCCTGACACCGGCTTGCGGGCCCGTCGGCTCGTCCGGCCCAGCTTCACGCCGTACCCGACGAGGACCGCCTGCCGTTCAGCCTTCGGCGCCGGGCTGCCGATCATGCCCGGTTCGGTCGCGCCTTCGATCGGCGGCGGTGGAATCAGGTCCTCCGCCTCGGCTAGCTCGCGATTCTCCGCTTCGGCAGGCTCACCGGGCGCCGACGTATCGGCAGCTCCGCCGCCTACGTCGAAGGAGATGATCGGCGTGCCCACGTCGGCGGTCTCGCCTTCGGGCACGAGCAGCCCAGCGACGGTGCCGGCAAAGGGGCTGGGCAGCTCGACCACCGCCTTGGCGGTCTCGATCTCGACGATGATCTGGTTGACGGTCACCGGGTCGCCTGGCTTGACGTGCCATCTGACGATGTCGGCCTCGGTCAGGCCCTCGCCGACGTCCGGGAGCCGGAATTCCTTGATGTCTGCCATCCGGGCCCCTCAGTAGCTGAACGCGCGGTCGACCGCGTCCAGGATCCGGTCCAGGTCGGGCAGGTAGTTCTCCTCGAGCCTCGACGGCGGGTACGGAGTCGTGGGCGCGCCGACGCGCAGCACCGGCGCCTCGAGGCTGTAGAAGCACTCCTGGCTGATCCTGGCGGCGATCTCGGCGCCAAGGCCGCCCGTCACCACGGCCTCGTGCACGACGACGCACCTGCCGGTCTTGCGGACCGAGGCGAAGATTGTCTCGGTGTCCAGCGGCGCCAGCGAGCGCAGGTCGACCACCTCGATGGAGCGGCCGTCACCGCTGGCTGCCACGGCAGCCTCGGCGCAGGTCCGCACCATGGGGCCGTAGCACAGGACGGTCACGTCGGTACCCGGCACGAGGACCCTGGCCTCCTCCAGCGGCAGAGCGCCGGCCAGGCCGCCGTCAACATCGACGTCTGCCCGGTCCCAGTACCGGCGCTTGGGCTCGAAGAAGATCACCGGGTCGTCACTCTGGGCGGCCTGCTGGATCATCGCGTAGCCGTCGGCCGCGCCGCCGCACGCCACGACCCGCAGGCCTGGCGTGTGCGCGAACAGTGCCTCGGGTGACTCGCTGTGATGCTCGACCGCTCCGATCCCGCCACCGAACGGGATCCTGACCACCAGGGGCAGCCGCAGGGAACCGCGGGAACGGTAGCGCATCTTGGCGAGCTGGCTCACGATCTGGTCGAAGGCCGGGAACACGAAGCCGTCGAACTGGATCTCACAGATCGGCCGGTAGCCGCGCAGCGCGAGGCCGATCGCGGTGCCGATGATGCCCGACTCGGCCAGCGGGGTGTCGATGACCCTCGCTTCGCCGAAGTCCTTCTGCAGGCCGTCGGTCACCCGGAAGACGCCGCCGAGCTTGCCGACGTCCTCGCCCATGATGAGGGCCTTGGGGTTGTTCTCGAGTGCCTTGCGCAGGCCCTCGTTGAGCGCCCTCGATAGCGTGAGCGTCGTCATCGGCCAGCCTCCGCGGTCTCTACATCGCCGGCGACGAACGAGTCCAGGTACGCGGCGAACTCCGCGCTCTCGGCGGCGAGCTGGTCGGTCTCGCTGGTCAGCACGTTGTCGAACATCGACAGCGGCTCTGGATCTGGCATTTGCTGGCAGGCCAGCCGGACCGACGCGCCCACCCTGGCAGCTTCGGCGTCGATCTCCTCGAAGAAGCTCATCTCGGCCTGCTGAGTGCGGATCAGGTACTGCTTCACCCGCTCAATCGGATCCTTCAGCTTCCAGGACTCGATCTCCGCCGACAGCCGGTACCTCGTCGGATCGTCGGTGGTCGTGTGCGCGCCCATCCGGTACGTGAACGCCTCAATCAGCGTCGGGCCCTGGCCTTCGCGTGCCGCCTGCATCGCCTTGCGGGTCACCGCGAGGCAGGCCAGCACGTCGTTGCCATCCACCCGGATGCCGGGGAAGCCGAAGCCCTTGGCGCGCTGGTACAGCGGCGTGCGGGTCTGGCGTTCCAGTGGCTCGGAGATAGCCCACTGGTTGTTCTGGCAGAAAAAGACGACCGGTGCGTTGTTCACCGACGCCCAGATGAACGCCTCGTTCACGTCGCCCTGGCTGGTCGCACCGTCGCCAAAGTAAGCGATGGCGGCCTCGCCGTCCTCGCCGACAGCGCCGTCCCGCTGGATGCCCATGGCATAGCCAGTGGCGTGCAGCGTCTGGCTGCCGATCACGATCGTGTACAGGTGGAAGTTGTGCGCGGTCGGATCCCAGCCGCCGTGGCTGACGCCGCGGAACAGCTCAAGCAGCTTCACCGGGTCCAGGCCACGGCACCAGGCCACGCCGTGCTCACGGTAGGTCGGGAAGGCCATGTCGCGCGGGCCGAGCGCGCGCCCCGACCCGACCTGCGCAGCCTCCTGACCCAGCAGCGAGGCCCAGATCCCAAGCTCGCCCTGCCGCTGCAGCGCGATGGCCTCGAAGTCGATCCGCCGCACGATCACCAGGTCCCGGTACAGGGCTCTGACCTCCGCGGCGGAGATCTCCAGCGGGTAGTCGGGATGCTCGACCCGCTCCCCTTCGGGGGTAAGGAGCTGAATCAGCTCAGGCGAATCTGCCTGCCGTACTGGCTCGCGGGCCGGAGGTACCCGGCTCGCAGAGCTGGCGGCGCGTCCGGCATCTTTGACGGCCACGTGCCACTCCTTGCATCTCTTGTTTTCGGCCAGCGTAACCCGGCCCGGCCCGTACTCCGTCGTGACGGCGTGAACAGTACTCTCGCAGAGGCCTCACGGGTCAAGGGCGAGGTTCCGCAAGCCCGACTATGGTGACACGGCTCACAAAACCGGTCATGGGGTCCAGTGCTCAGGTTACGTGCCGTGGCCGCAGATCCCTGAGCCGCGGCGACGGCCGGCGCTGGCGTACTGTTCCGGACGTGCCCAGATTCGTCGTCAACGTCATGCTCAAGCCCGAGATCCACGACCCCCAGGGCGACGCCATCGCCAGTGCCTGCCATCGGCTTGGCTTCGCAGAGGTCACTGGGGTGCGGCAGGGCAAGCGATTCGTCATCGAGCTCAGCGAGGCCGCGAGCGAGCAGCGGATCACCGCACTGGCAGCCGAGCTCCTCGCAAATCCGGTCATTGAGGAGTTTTCAGTCCATCCGGCCTGAGTGCTACTCGCCATTCTGGCTGGCAGCAACGGTAGATCGAGCCCGTAGCGCACTGTTTCGTCCAGAGATCGCCCTAGTTCATGATTACCGGGCCGCCACCGGGGAAGCCTGTTGAATGTGGACTAAGTGAGACCGCGAACGGGGCGAGGATTGGATGCGATCTCGGGCGCTACCTTCTGGGGAGCCAGCGGCGGACGTTGAGTTCTGCCTGGTTCTGCCTAGGGAGTCGCTGAGCGTTCCGGTCATGCGCCGGGTTCTCGGCGACACACTCACTCGGCTCGGCGTCGACCAGAGCTGCATCAACGATCTGCTGCTCGCCGTCACCGAGGCGTGCACCAACGTGTTGCTGCACGCGGGTCCCGGCCATCGGTATGAACTCGTGGCGCACGTCGGTAGCACGCGGTGCCTCGTTGAGGTCGTTGACGGCGGGCGAGGCTTCGACCCAGCCACCATCAGCAGACCGCACAAGGGAATCCGGATTCCGCCGTCAGTGCGTCCGCTACCCCGGTTGCGGCGGCCACGGACCTGGTCGCCGTCGACCGCGCCGGCATCTCCGAGCATCCTGCGCAGCCGCATCGCCAGATCGCGGCGGCTAGCACGGGAACGCGCCATCACTGAGCTGCCGGAGTCGGGACGCGGCCTGGCGATCATGCGGGCGTGCGTCGACGACGTCACCATGCAGAGCAGCCCAGGCGAGGGCACGGTTGTTTCACTGCAGAAGCGGATCGCGTGGCGTCGTGACGCGCCGCTCACGCTCGGACCTGCGGGGCAGCTGAGGGACGCCGGGTAAGCGGGTAGCCTGCGAGCATGTGCCGCCGCCCGACAGCACGCCGATGACGGCCCGGATCGGAGTCGTCACCTTCCCCGGTTCTCTGGACGACCGCGACGCTCGGCGCGCCGTTCAGCAGGCCGGTGCCGCGCCGGTCGAGCTCTGGCACGACGATGCCAGCCTGCACGGTGTCGACGCAGTCGTACTGCCCGGCGGATTCTCCTACGGCGACTATCTGCGGTGTGGCGCGATCGCGAGATTCGCGCCGGTGATGGGCGAGATCATCCCGGCCGCGGGCAGGGGCCTGCCCGTGCTGGGCATCTGCAACGGCTTTCAGATCCTCTGCGAGGCGCACCTGCTGCCCGGGGCACTGACGCGCAACGTTGCCAGACGGTTCATCAACCGGGACGTCCGGATCAGGATGGAGAACACCACGTCGGTCTGGACCAGCGGATACGAGCCTGGCCAGGAGATCACGGTCGTGCTGAAGAGCGGCGAGGGTGCATACGTGGCTGACGAAGCGACGCTGGCGCAACTCGAGGCAAACGGCCAGGTTCTCGGCCGCTACGCCGACGGCAACCCGAACGGCTCAGTCGAGGGCATCGCTGGCCTGGTCAGCGCGACGGGAACGGTCGCCGGGCTGATGCCGCACCCGGAGCACGCCATCGACGGCCTTACCGGTCCGTCTGCCGACGGCCTGGCCTTCTTCACCTCGGTGCTCCGTGCCGTGGTGCCCGCATGACCGAGATCGGTGCGTCAACCAGGGTGGCCGCGCGGGCGCAGGACACGGTGGCGGACGCATCGGTCACGCCGGACCGCGCGCAGCCGTACGCGGCGCTGGGCCTGACCGCGGACGAGTACGCCAGGGTTCGCGCCATTCTCGGCCGCAGACCCACCGACGCCGAGCTCGCGATCTACTCGGTGATGTGGAGTGAGCACTGCTCGTACAAGTCCTCGCGCAAGCACCTGCGGCAGTTCGCTGATAAGGCGCCGGCCACGGACGTCCTGCTAGCCGGCATCGGGCAGAACGCTGGCGTTGTCGACATCGGCCACGGCTACGCAGTGACGTTCAAGATCGAGTCGCACAACCATCCCTCTTACGTCGAGCCGTTCCAGGGTGCGGCGACCGGTGTGGGCGGCATCGTGAGGGACATCCTGGCGATGGGCGCCAGGCCGATCGCGGTGATGGACGCGTTGCGGTTCGGCCCGGCCGACGCCCCGGACACGCACCGGGTGCTGCCGGGAGTCGTCGGCGGCATCTCGTTCTACGGGAACTGCCTCGGCCTGCCGAATATCGGCGGCGAGCTGGCCTTCGACCCGTGCTACCTGGGCAATCCGCTGGTGAACGCCCTGTGCGTCGGGGTGCTGCGGCACGAGGACCTGAAGCTCGCGGCTGCGACTGGGCCGGGCAACCGGGTGATCCTGCTCGGCTCGCGCACGGGCCCGGACGGCATCGGCGGCGCGTCGGTGCTGGCGAGCGCCTCGTTCGGTGGCGCGGGCGAGGGCGCGAAGCGGCCGAGCGTGCAGGTCGGCGACCCCTTCATGGAGAAGCTGCTGGTCGAGTGCTGCCTCGAGCTGTACCGCGCCGACCTGATCGTGGGTGTCCAGGATCTGGGTGCGGCGGGAGTCGCGTGCGCGACGACCGAGCTGTCCGCGGGTGGCCGCACCGGCATGCGGGTGGCGCTCGATCGGGTGCCGCTGCGGGATTCCTCACTGGGTCCGGCCGAGATCCTCATGAGCGAGTCCCAGGAGCGGATGATGGCGATCGTCACGCCCGCGAACGTCGCGCCCTTCCTCGCGATCTGCGCCAAGTGGGACGTGCCCGCCACCGTCATCGGGGAGGTGACCGCGACCGGCAGGCTGGAGATGACCTGGCATGGCGCGCAGGTAGTCGACATCCCGCCGGGCTCGGCCGCCGACGATGGGCCGGTCTACGATCGGCCGGCCCGGCGCCCCGACAGCCAGGACGCGCTGACGCATGACGACGCGGGCCGCCTGCCGCGGCCCGCTGGTCGGGGCGTCGGCCCGGCGCTGCGGGACGACTTGCTGCTGCTGGTCGGATCGGCCGAGGGCGGCGACAAGGCGTGGGTCACCGAGCAGTACGACCGCTACGTCCGCGGCGACACCGTGCTGGCCACGCCGCACGACGCCGGGCTGCTGCGGATCGATGCGGAAACCGGCCTGGGCGTGGCGCTGGCCACCGACGGGAACGGACGGTTCTGCTACCTGGACCCGTACGCGGGCACTCAGCTGGCGCTCGCCGAGGCCTACCGGAACGTGGCGGCCAGCGGCGCGAGGCCGCTCGCCGTGACCAACTGCCTCAACTTCGGCTCGCCTGAGGACCCCGCGGTAATGTGGCAGTTCGCCGAGGCGGTCCGCGGCCTGGCCGACGGCTGCGCAGCCCTGGGCGTGCCGGTCACCGGAGGGAACGTCAGCTTCTATAACCAGACCGGGACGTCCGCCATCCATCCCACCCCGGTCATCGGGGTTCTCGGTGTCCACGACGACGTGCGCCGGCGGCTCGGCATCGGATTTCGCGCCGACGGGGCCGACGTCGTCCTGCTCGGCCGGACCGGACCCGAGTTCGGCGGCTCGGCCTGGGCGCACGTGCTCCGCGGCCACCTGGGCGGCCGCCCGCCCGCCCCCGACCTGGCCGCCGAGCGGCGGCTGGCCGGCCTGCTCGCCGCGGCGGCCGCGGACCGGCTGCTGTCGGCCGCGCACGACCTGTC
>JASHOE010000159.1 GCA_030041275.1 Streptosporangiaceae bacterium | reverse complement strand
TGCTGAGCTGCCGGGCGACGGCGCCCTGCTCCTCGTCGAACTCGCAGGCACGACGCCGGACGAAGCGGCGGACGCGGCCCGTCAGGCCGTCGCGGCCGTCGGTGCGCGCTTCGCGTGCGTCGCCGCGGACCGGCAGCAGGCGGCGGCCATCTGGCGGGTGCGGGAGGATGGCGCTGGCCTCGTCGCCAGGCCGAACGGCGGCCGCGCCTATCACGCGGGCTGGGAGGATGCGGCAGTTCCGCCAGCGCGGCTGGGCGATTACCTGCGCGGGTTCGACGCGCTGCTGGCCGAGCACCATCTGCACGGGCTGCCGTACGGACACTTCGGCGACGGCTGCGTGCACGTCCGGCTGGACTTCGGTTTCGACGCGCCCGACGGCAGCCAGGCGTTCCGCCGGTTCCTGCTCGACGCGGCGGACTTGGTTGCGGCACACGGCGGCTCCTTGTCGGGCGAACACGGCGATGGGCGAGCGCGGTCCGAGCTACTGCCGCGGATGTACTCGGCGTCTGCGCTGGCCGCGTTCGGTGCCGTCAAGGCCGTGTTCGACCCGGAAGGTGTACTCAACCCGGGCGTCATCGTTGCGCCGCGGCCAGTCGACGCGGACCTGCGGCCGACCCGCCCGCACGGCTACCGGGCGGGCCTGGCGTTCCGCTACGAGTCCGACAACGGCGATTTCGGCAGCGCGGTCAGCAGATGCACCGGGGTGGGCAAGTGCCGCGCCAACCTGACCGCGGGCGGCGGGGTCATGTGCCCGTCCTACCTGGCGACCGCTGATGAGAAGGATTCCACCAGGGCCCGTGCCAGGGTGCTGCAGGAACTCGTCACCGGTGCGATCCCGGGCCGGTGGCGGTCTGCAGCCGTCGCCGACTCGCTGGAGTTGTGCCTCGCGTGTAAGGCGTGCTCGGCGGATTGCCCCACCGGGATCGACATGGCCACCTATAAGGCCGAGGCGCTCTATCAGCGGTACCGGGGCAGGCCGCGGCCGCCATCCCACTACGCGCTCGGCTGGCTGCCGCGCTGGGCGCGGGTAGCTTCCAGGGCACCGCGGCTGGCCAATGCGCTGCTTGGCGCACCCGGCATCGCGCGGCTCGGCGCCCGGCTGGCCGGCGTCGATCCGCGGCGTCAGCTGCCGACGTTCGCCGCCTCGACCTTCCGCGATTGGTTCGCGAGTCGGCCGCCCGCACCCGGCGGCACGCCGGTCGTACTCTGGGCCGACACGTTCACCAACTACTTCACGCCGCACGTTGGAATCGCCGCTGTGTCAGTGCTCGAAGCGGCGGGGTATGCGGTGACGCTGTCGCGGGAGCATGACTGCTGCGGGCTGACGTGGATCTCCACCGGCCAGCTCGGCACCGCCCGCACCATCATGAACCGCGCGCTCGCCGGCCTGGCCCCGCACGTGCGGGCGGGCACGCCGATCGTCGGCCTGGAGCCGTCCTGCATCGCCGCGTTCCGCGGGGACGCGGCCGACCTAGCCCACGAATCGGTCGCGGGTGTCGGATCCGCAGTCCGCACGCTCGCCGAGCTGCTGGCCGCGACCCCCGGCTGGCAACCGCCGCCGCACCTGCGCGGCCTGGCCGCCGTCGCGCAGCCGCACTGCCACCACCACGCGGTGCTGGGCTGGGATACCGACGCGGCGCTGCTCGCCGCAGCCGGTGCCATGGTCCGCCGGGTGGGTGGTTGCTGCGGCCTAGCCGGCAACTTCGGCATGGAGCGAGGACATTACGAGGTGAGCGTCGCGGTAGCGCGCACCGCGCTGCTCCCGGCCCTGACAGACCTACCAGACGGGAACGGGGTAGCAATCGCCGACGGTTTCTCTTGCCGAACGCAGATCGCTCAGCTCGCCAATCGGCGCGCTTATCACCTCGCTGAGCTGCTCGCCGCGCCGCCAGCCGGTTAGCACGGCTGGCCGGCTACAGCAGTCGCGCCGATCAGCCCACCGGGATCGCGACCGCCTGCTTGCCGTACAACTCGCTGGCGCGCCAGCAGTACCAGGCCACGATGCTCCGGTACGGGTGGTACGGCTCCCCGAGCGCCTCGAGTTGCCTCGGCGTCGGCGTCGCAAGGCCCCACGCCAGGCCGTAGCCGCGACGCACGCCGAGATCGCCCGTCGGCCACACATCCAGCCGCCGGAGCTGGAACATCAAGAACATCTCCGCGGTCCATCGGCCGATGCCACGGACGCTCGATAGCTGGGCCACGATCTCGTCGTCACTGAGCCGGGCGAGCCGACGCGACTCGAGGACGACGGTGCCGTCGAGCACCTTGGCCGCAAGGTCGCGCAGCGACGCGGTCTTGGCCCCCGACAGCCCCGCAGCCCGCAGCGCATCCTCGGGCAGCGCGAGCAGCCGCTCGGGCGAGACATCGCCGTCGACGGCAGCGATCAGTCGGCCGTGGATCGCGCGGGCGGCGGCGCCCGCTAGCTGCTGGTAGGTAATGGCGCGAACCAGTGTGCCGAAGTGTGTCTCGGTCGGAGCCGGAAACGAGGGCAGGCCCGCGTCGGCCACCAGCCTGGCGAGGACCGGATCACGATCGGCGAGCTGTCGGGCGGCTTCGCGGTGGGTGATCTTGCGCGCCCGGCCCGCCGCTGGCGGCGCTGACTGAGTGACCATGGTGCCTGTTTACCAGCAGGCTGCGACAACCGAGATGGTAGCGGGGAAGTTCCCAGATAAAACGGGGCAAGAGGGGCAGGCTCAGCTTCCGCCGCCGGGCGCGCCGCCCCAGGTGATCACGACGCCGCCCCACACGAGGCCAGCTCCGAACGCAGCCAGCAGCACGTGGTCACCGTCGTGCAGCCGCCCGTCGCGCTGGGCGGCGGCGAGCGCGATCGGCAGCGACCCGGCCGAGGTATTGGCGAAGGAGCCGACCACGTCCACGACCCGGTCCGGATCCAGCGCGAGCCGCTGGCCGACCGCCTCGATGATGCGGCTGTTGGCCTGGTGGAACACGAACAGGTCGATGTCGGTGATGGCCAGGCCGGCCTCGCTGCTGGCCTGGACGGCGACGTCCGACATGAGCTGCACGGCATGTCGGTAGACGGTCGGGCCGTCCATCCGGATCAGCAGTTCATCACGCTCGAGCCGGATCAGTTCCCGTCGGCTGCCGTCGGAGGACAGGATCGCGGGCCCTACGCCCGATACTCCGTCCGCGGCCGTCAGCACGACGGCGCCGGCGCCGTCCCCGAACAGCATCGCCGAGCCGGGGTCGTCCCCGTCCAGGTATCGCGTCAGCATGTCCGCACCGATGGCGAGGACCACGCGCGCCCGGCCCGCTTCGATCATGGACGCGCCCATCACCAGACAGGACAGGAACCCGGTGCATGCCGCGCTCACGTCGATTGCGGCGGCACCTACGGCGCCGATGTCGGCGGCGACGAGCGGCGCGGCGTGCGGGCTCATTTCTTCTGCGCTGGTGGTGCCGAGGAGCACCGCATCCACGTCTGCTGCCGCCAGTCCCGCCTGCGCTAGCGCCGCCTGGGCGGCCTGCGCGGCGAACTGGTCGAGCCGCTGGCCCGCCGCCGCGACGTGCCTCGTATTCGTGCCTGTGCGCCGCGTGATCCATTCCTCGTCGACGCCGAGGCGGGCTGCGATCGCGGCGTTGGACAGTACCTGCTCGGGCACCGACATTCCGGCACCCGTCAGCGCCACGCCGATCCGGCCTGGCGGCAACGGCCCCAGCTTTCCACGCCTTCGCTGGTCAGGACCGGTGGCCACAGCGGCAGCCTAATCCAGCGCCGCCGCCGGTCTCGCGCCGCTGGTCGCCCGCAGGGAGGTGATCACAAGCCGAGCTGCTCGACCGCGCGCTTCGCGAGCCGGAACTTCTGCACTTTCCCTGACGCGGTGAGAGGCAGCTGGTCGGCGGTGACGGTGAACACATACGCCGGGACCTTGAACCGGGCAAGCTCCGCCCGGCACGCCGCGATGACCTCGTCCGGATCGAGTTCAGCGCCGGCCTCCGGGACCACCCACGCGCAGCCCACCTCACCCATCCGCGCGTCTGGTACGCCGACCACGAACGCCTGCACCACGTCAGCCCGGCGGTTCAGGATCTCCTCGACCTCGGCCGGCATCACCAGCTCTCCGCCGCACTTGTACAGATCTTTGGCCCGGCCAGTCAGGACCAGGGCACCATCAGCTCGCACATAGCCGAGGTCGCCGGAGCGCAGCCAGCCGCCCGGCAGCATGGCCGCGGCGGTCGCCTCCGGCTGCCGGAAGTAGCCGGGGGTGATGATCGGCCCGCGGGCGGCGAGTTCGCCCTCGCTGCCCGGCGGCAGATCGGCGCCGGTAACCGGGTCGACGGTCTTGTACGTGATCAGCAGGCCGTCCAGCGCCGGATCGCTGGCGACGCCACCCGGCTTCGGGTACCCGACGGTCTGCTCGAGATCGTCCAGCGGTCCGCCCGGCAGCGTGAACGTGCTCGCGGCTGACGTCTCGGTCATGCCATAGGCGGTGACCAGCTGCTCCACTTCGAGCAGCTTGCCGAGCTCGCTCCACAGGCTGGCCGGGGCCGACGAGGCGGCGGACATGACCGAGTGCAGGCAAGACACGTCGTGACCGGACGTGCGCGCCGCCGCGACCACGGCCAGGCTCATGGTCGGCACGAAGAGCGCCTCGCCGACCTGGTACCGCTCGATCGCCGCCAGCGACGCGACCGGGTCGAAACTCGCCTGCACGATGAGCGTACCGGCCACGAACATGGCCGCGATCAGGCCTTCGATGTAGGCGAAGCAGTGGTTGAGCGGGAGCGCGAAAAGGATGCGGCGGCCATCCTCGAACGCCCGCGTGTACGCCGACCCGTATGCGCTGCGCAGTTCCATGTCGTGGGTGGAGAGCACGCCCTTCGGCGCGCCGGTGGTACCTGAGGTGTAGAAAATGGTCGCCACGTCAGCCGGGCTCGCCGCGCCGGCCCGGTCGGCTAGCTCGGCATCGAGGGCAGGGTCGGGCTCGCGCTCGAGTTCCCGAAGGGTCAGCGCGCCTGGCCGCTGCCCGGCGTGGCCTTGCTCCGGAGCGGTCGCGACGAGCCGCAGGTGCGGCAGCGCCTGCTGGCCGCCGGGCTGGTCCCAGCCGGGCGCGATGGAATCGAGGGCGGCGAGCGCATCGATTTCCCTGAATGCCTCCATGGTTATCAGGGCACTGGCCTCCGACAGAGTCAGCAGCTGGGCTAGCTCACGCGGCTGCAACCGGAAGCTGATCGGCACTGCCACCGCGCCGGCTCTGGCGACGGCGAACCTGGCCGCGATCATCTCTACGCCGTTCGGCAGGAACAGCCCAACCCGCTCGCCTGGCCGCACGCCGCTCGCCACCAGCCCGCGGGCGAGCCGCGCGGACCACCCGGCCAGCTCTTCGTAGCTCAGCGTCGCGTGGTCCGTGATCACGAACGGGCGGTCCGGGTAGCTGGCCGCGACCGCGTCGAGCATCGCGGACACGGTGCGGGACTGCCAGGGGCTGTGCCGGTCCTCCAGCGCGGCGCGGCGGATGGGCAGCTCGTCAAGGAATGACCCCATGGATGGCACCTCCGAACCGCGGCAGATACGAACGGAATACCAGACCGGTTGCCCGTCCCGCCAGGTTTGAGCGGCGGG
>JASHOE010000158.1 GCA_030041275.1 Streptosporangiaceae bacterium | reverse complement strand
GTTGGCGACGTCGATCGTGCAGAGCAACCCCGAGAACAGCTGCCGGTAGCGCTCGTCCGCGAGCAGTCCTATCGCCCGGACGGCAGCGTCGTAGCTGCTCCGGCCGTCGCGGTAGGTGCGATGGCGGTCGTTGGCTACCCGGTCTCCGTCCAGCGAGACGCCGACGCCGACGTTGTGCTCGGCGAAGAGCGCACAGTATTCCTCGCTGAGCAGCACTCCGTTGGTGTGCACCTTCACGTCGAGTGCGCACAGACCGCCGAGCGCGCCCGCAAACTGCGTGATGATCGCTCTCAGCCCGGCTACTCCGGCAAGCAGTGGCTCGCCGCCGTGCAGCACGATCTCGACGCGGCTCAGTTCGTGGGTCTTGACATGCTCGGCCACCCGCATGGCCGCGTGGGAGACAACATCGGGCGAGATAACCAGGGGACGGCCGCGCCAGCTTTGATCGGCGCTCTCATAGACGTAGCAGTGGTCGCAAGCCAGGTCACATCGACTGTGTACCTTGAGTACGAACTGATCCGCCGGGATGAGCACGCGGCCGTCCACGTCCGGCATCCGGCGTTAAATCGCGGACTGGAAAGCAGCAGCCGGAACAGGGTTCGCCGAAGGATCGGGCAGTACGCGGCCAATCGTCCGCCCCAGCACGTTCGAGCCGAGGGCCGGCATCTCGGCCAAGGGGATGTCACGCAGGTCAGCCGGGGCGGAGGAGAAGGCCGGCCGCAATTCTTCGGTGGGAACCATGTTTCATCCTAGAACTTATGAGCCTCACGGCTAATGGCACTGAAAAATGATGCAGAAGTGCTGCGCGCCCTGGTTCCGTTGACCGGAGTTCGGCCGCCCGCTCATGCTCCAGGCCGGGTTCATCGCCGCCTGCCACCGTCCCAGGTAAACCGGCACGGTCGGGCACCCGATCTTCCGCCTTCGCTTCGCGACGCGCTCAGCATAGCGGCAGGAAGACCTGCGCCGATACGCGGTCCCCAAGCCAATATTAGCGCCGTCGCCTTTGCAATGGAGACGTTAGGAGATTGGTATGGAGATCTGGCTTTACGTCGTCATTGTCCCCGGCCGTCTCGACGCCGCTGCTGCGGCGTGGCAATCTGGCTTCTAGCACATATGTGGACAGGTAGCTGGTTTAAGGTTCATAGCACCCACACAGCTCACTGGTGTCACCAACAGGGCGAGGAACGGGTGAGGATACCGAAAACGGGGCTGAGTAGCTGGCGCCGTCACGTATGGCTGCTGCCGGCCGCGGTCACCCTGGCAGCGATCTGCCTGCTGTGCTGGGGAGCGTGGAATTACGGATACAACCCGAATTGGCTCGCGCACACCCGTACCTGGTGGGCGACCTTCCTGCAACCGGGGCAGAACGAGACACTGCTGATCACCATGGGCCTCGGGCTGGCGGCCCTGCTTGGCTTCTGGTGGCCACGCCGCTACGAGCAACTCCCCATCGGCCTGGTCATCGTCGTGATCATGGTCGTTGTGGCGGCAGGGCTCGGCACGGCCTCGTACGTTCCGTGTCACGGCGGCACCGCGGCCGTGTACTCCATATTTCCGGTGCTGCAGCTCTACGTGGGACAGCCGCCGAACGCGATCTACCAGAGCCTGCACACGGCGGTTCACGTCACCACCTGCGGTGGCGTGCCACCGCCAGCGCTGCAACTCGGGCAGATCGTCGGCCTCGGGGCGACGCTGACCGGCGCGGTCGCCGTTGCCTCGATCCTGTGGCGCCAGCCGCTCGACCAGCTCCGGTCCAGATTCGCCCGCGACGCCACGGTTTTCACCGGGCTCGACCCGTTGACCTTTCCGCTGCTCAGGCAGCTGGTGAAGACCGCGAAGAGCCCGCGATACGTGATCGTCATCGAGCCCGACGAGAAACATCCGTTGCTCGCCGACGCCAGGGCCACCGGTGCCCGGGTCATCATCGGCGACCCGGCCGCACCGCAACTGCTCCAGCCGATCATCCGCGGCCTGCGCGGCTGCGCGCTGCGCCGCCTCTACGCGGTGCGCAAGAGCGTCGCGGAGAACGAGTCGGTGGTAGACACCGCGGCCCAGATGCTGCGCCGGTATCAGCCGGACCCGGACCGCCAGCCGCATCTGGTCGCGCTCATCGACGACCCCAGGCATGCGGACGCCTGGCGCGGCAGCCACAGCGGCGCCTCCGGTGTCTGGTTCGAGGACGCGCTCAGCTCGGCGGAGGTCACGGCAGGCAACCTGGTCTCACTGGTCATCAAGGCAGGGACGCGCGAGCTCCTGCTGTGCGGCGACAGCAGCCTGGCCCTCGCCATCCTGACCGAGCTCGCCCGCCGGGCCTGGGAACAGACCGAGGTCGAACGGGCCGCGCTGGCCGCCGCGGACGGCGAGCCGCCAGCCGCCGCGCAGCCGCCACCCGCCGCGCAGCCGCTGCCGGTGCGCCAGGTACAGCTGCTTGATCTGCACTCCGATGACCTGCTGCGGGAGTACGAGACAAGCGTGCCGCCGGCAATCCGCGCGGCCGGGCCGAAGGTGACCCCACGGGCCGCGCAGTGGCGGGCCCGGCTGCTGCGAACGCTGGACGGCATGGCCCGGGACACCGCCCGGCAAACCGCGGTCATCGTCGTCGATGACCGCGATGAGAATGGCTCGCACGAGGCGGGACGCGTGGCGCGGCTGCATCCCGACACTCCGGTCTTCGTGCTCGCGCCGCCCGGCGAGGGCGTCGTACGGCCGATCTTCGGACGGCTGCACCCATTCGAACTCGGGCTGCTGGCGGACGGCGACGTGCCCGACGACACCTGGACGCGGGTCGCCAGGCACTGGCACG
>JASHOE010000157.1 GCA_030041275.1 Streptosporangiaceae bacterium | reverse complement strand
ACGCGCAGAACCAGTACAACCTGACGATCGTCGAGCCGACTTTCGCCATTGACCCCTGGTATGCCGATAACCCGACCGATAGCCATCTCCAGTATGAGACGTTCCTCACCCAGGAACTCGTGCCCTGGCTGAAGCAGAACCTGGCGACCACCGGCAACGAGCAGGTGTGGCTGATCGGATTCTCGAAGTCCGGTCTCGGTGCGCAGGACCTGATCCTGAAGCATCCGGATATCTTCACACTGGCCGCGTCGTGGGACTTCCCCGCGGACATCTCGTCGTATGACGAGTACAGCGATTCGGCTGCCTCCTATGGCACCGAGGCAAACTTCGCGGACAACTACCAGCTGACGCCCGCGTTCGTACAGCAGTACGCAGCGCCATTCCAGCAGAACAACCGCATCTGGATCGGTGGCTACGCCCTCTACGAGACCGACATGACGGACTATGACGCACTGCTCACTGCAGAGGGCGTCTTGCACACGACCGAAACGTCGACAGCAGCCACCCACTCGTGGACCAGCGGTTGGGTGCCCGGCGCACTGGCCGCGCTCTACCAGGACAGCGTCGCCCTCCAGCCGGGATCGTGACGGGAGGGTTGGGGATCGTGACGAGGTAAGGTGATTACGCCACCACGGCGTAATCACCTTACCGACAACCGTTTGTCCGCCTTGCGCGTCGTATACGTAGCGTTGCCGCGTGCGAGGCATTCATAGACCCCAGAAGCAGGACAATCATCTGTTAATTCTGCTTCCGGGCAAGTCGTACAATGGTTCGTATTCGGCGCGTGCCTGGATAGGACTCTGGAGATCCGAGTGGAGGCCCGATGAGCCAGCAGACGCTGGACCTGCGGAGGTCCATCCAGATGGTACGGCGGCGCAAGAAGCTGTTTGGCTCTGTCGTACTCCTTGGCCTCCTCATTGGCGGTGCTTATGCGGTACTCAAGCCGCCGATGGTTTCCAGCTCGGCACTCGTTTTCCTGCCCGGAGCCTCTGCGCAGAGCGCTCAGGCAGGGTCATCGGGCACAGGTAACATAATCGCCACCCAAGTGGTGGTCGCCAGCAGCGACTCAGTGCTGCTGGGCGCGCTGCCGCACATCCATCCGGCCACGTCGCTGCAAGCGCTGCAAAGTAACGTTCAGGTGTCAAGCGTGGCCGGGAGCATTCTCTCGTTCAGCGCTAGCGCCGGGACTGCGGCACAGGCAGAAGCGACGGCTAACGCGGTCGCTAACAGCTATGTCGCGTACGTCAGTTCCGCGACCAGTCCGGTCGGGCATGTGCCGGCGCAGATCTTCGAGCCGGCGAGCACCGCCACGGGGACGAAGCTTCCCGAGCACATAGCCATTTACGCCCTGCTGGGCGCGCTTGCGGGAGCGCTCGTTGGATTCGTCGTCTCGGTGGCGATTGGCCGCAATAACCGCAAGCTTGTCGAGCGTGACGCGATCGCGAATTCCATCGCGGCTCCAGTGCTGGCATCCATACCGGTTGCCCACCCTTCCGATGCCGCATCCTGGGCGAAGCTGCTCGATGATTACACACCGGAAGTCGTGGACGCCTGGCGGTTGACCAGGCTGCTGCAGCAGTTTGGAGTGTCCGATATCTGGACCCCCGACGGCACGCGCGGCAATGGCACATCGCTGACCGTGCTGTCCTTGTCCTCCGACCCTGCTGCGCTCGCTCTCGGTCCCCAGCTGGCGGCTTTCGCCGCAGCTCAGGGGATACCCACGGCGCTGGTGGTCGGGCCGCAACAGGACGCGAACGCCACTGCCACGCTGCGCACCGCGTGCATCGCCGGGCAGCCTGTCGCGCAACGGCGAAAGCCGCTGCAGCTCATCGTCTCCGACGATAGCCGCGTCGGTCAGTTCCAGGCGGCATTCGTCGTTGTCGTCGCGGTTGTCGACGGCCAGGAGCCACGTGTCCCGGACACCTTGCGCACAGCCGCGACCGTGCTCGGGGTCTCGGCCGGCACCGCGACGGCCGAGGAACTGGCCCGGGCTGCAACAGCGGCCGCCTCGGACGGCCGCGAAATCTTCGGGATCCTTGTATCGGACCCGGAGCCGGACGATCAAACAACTGGCCGGGTTCCGCATCTGACGCAACCCCTTCGGCGCCCGCTGCCCACGCGGGTCAACGGCGCACCAATGGAGATCAGAAAGTGAGCGAGCCGCAGCATTCGGTGACACGACTCCCGGCGATGAGCCTGCGAGAGCGCCTCGCAGCGTATGAGGATCCCGCCGACTTCGATGAGCGTCCCGCAGGCGAATCTGCGGTTGGACTTGTCAGCTTTGGATTCATCTGGGCGGCAGTGCGCCGCCGAACGCGGCTCTGGGTCACCTTGGCGCTTGTTGGATTGCTCGTCGGCGGCGGGTATTACGCAAAGTCACCGCCCGCGCCAAAGGCCACTACCATCCTCTTGCTTGTTGATAATCCTAACGACAACCCGACCGATGCAGCCGAGACAGACATCACTCTCGCGCAAAGCCTTCCGGTCGCGACGGCCGTTATTAACCAGCTGGGATTGCGGGTAACTCCGAGCAGCTTCCTAAACGCGTACAGCGTCACTGACGTAACCGGTCAGGTCATGCAGATTGTCGCGACCGGGACCGGCAGTGCGGACGCGGTGCAGATCGCGTCAGCGGTGGCCGCGCAATTTCTGAAATTCCGTGCCCAGTGGGCGGTGTCGCAGCAAGCGCAAACCGATGCGGAACTCACTCAGCAGGTCGATCAGGCGCAGCAGAGTCTCGATTCCATCACCACGCAGATCAAGCAGGTATCGGCTGAGTCCAGTTCCCCGGCTCAGCAAGCCAAGCTCAGCAGCCTGCGGGCGAAAAGCACGGTAGCCAGTACGGCGCTCACGCAGGTACGGCAGTATGCGACCGCCACCCGGGCGAGCGCGCAGACCGTCACGCAATCAATGGTGCGGGGCAGCGAAGTGCTCGACGCGGCCACTCCGGTCAAGACGTCTTCGCATGTCAAAGGTGCGGCAACGGACGCGGTCGTGGGAATGCTCGGCGGCTTCGCGGTGGGCATCACCATCATCATCATCGGCGCGGTCGCGTCCGACCGGCTGCGTCGCAGGGATGACATCGCGTATGCCCTCGGCGCCCCCGTCAGGCTTAGTGTCGGCTCGCTGCGCGAAAGCCGCCGCTCCGCCCTGCGCCTGGGCGCCGGCGGCCGCGCTCGCGACATGGAACGTGTCATCGAACACCTGCGCCACCTCGTGCCCGGAAGCTCCAGCGGGCCGGCCGGCCTTGCCGTGGTGGCCGTAGACGATGCGCCGACCGTGGCCCGGGTAACGGTGGCACTGGCCGACGCCATGGCCAAGAGCAAGCGGGTCGTCCTGGTTGACCTTTCCGACGGCATGCACGCGGGACGTCTCCTGGGGGTCAAAGGCCCAGGTGTCGTTCCGGTGAATCACGGCGGCGCACGCTTCGGGGTCGTGGTGCCCGCCGTCGGCGACGTCGCGCCCGTCGGCCCGCTCAGCAGTCATGTCTCCCCGGACGGGTACGCACAGCCGGACGAGGCGGTCGCGGCCGCTTGTGCCGACGCCGATCTATTGCTCTCGCTGGTGACCCTTGACCCAGCGGTCGGCGGGGATCACGTCGCGACGTGGGCGACCGATGCGGTGGC
>JASHOE010000156.1 GCA_030041275.1 Streptosporangiaceae bacterium | reverse complement strand
ATCGAGATGCGGCTGAGGAACGGGCGGATCGTCTCGGGCAGCTTCGACTCCAGCCTTCCGATGACCGATCTGGATGCCGAGCAGGCCACGATCGCCGGCAAGTTCCGCCGTACCGCCAGCACCCTGTGGCCGGCCGGCGCAGTCGACACCGCGCTGCAGCGACTGCTGGCCTTCGAGAACGAGCGCTCGGTCCGGGCCTTCCTCGCCGACCTCACCGCCGCCGGCTGACCAGGGTCCGCAGGCCCGCAGGTCCGCAGGTCCGCACGGCACGTCCGGTGCGGAACGTGCCTGACGACTGTCTTCTCCGGCGCCGCGGGGACCGACCACGCCTGCGCCGGGGGGGCCAGCCAATCGGACCGCAGCGCTCCAGGCTATTGAGGTAGCACTGAAGATCGTATACGTTTTCATAGAGGGAGGCGCAGTCATGTTCACCGCCGGACCAAGCCCCGCGATCGAGGCCCGAGTCGGTCCGGTGGCGCCCCGATGGGCCTGACGATAGCGGAGAAGATCCTTGCCCGGCACGCGGGTCGTAGCGCTGTCGCGCCGGGTGAATATGTCTGGTGCAAGATCGACGCGACCTCCGGCCACATGCTGGGTGCGCTGGAGCAGCTCGGGGTCGAGCGGGTCTGGGACCCGAGTCGCGTCTACATGGTGGAGGATCATCTGGCTCCGCCGCCGAGCATCGCCGCAGCCAACGACGCCGCTGACATCCGGCGGCTCATGCGCAAGTACGGGATCACGAACTTCTTCGAATTCGGCCGCGGCGGCATCCTGCACCAGCTATTCCCGGAGCACGGCATGATCGCACCCGGCGAGCTGATCGCCATGTCGGACTCGCACGCCACCAGCGGCGGGGTGTTCAACGCGTGCGTAACCAATGCGGCCATGGACGCGATGCACGTCCTAGCCTTCGGGGAGCTGTGGTTCCGGGTGCCGGAGAGCGTTCGGGTGCAGATCGACGGAAGGCTGCCGGGCTGGTGCGTTGGCAAGGACGTGATGCTGCACATCGCCGGGCAGCTCGGCACGGACTTCGGCATCTACAAGTCGGTCGAGTACGTCGGCGCGGCTGTCGCTCAGATGACCCTCGCGCAGCGCTGGACGATCGCGAACATGGGCGTGGAGGTCGGCGCCAAGTTCGCCCTGTTCGAGTTCGACGACAAGGTGGCCGAGTGGCTGGCGGGCCGGGTTGACCGGGAGTACGAGCCGGTGACGGCCGATCCGGACGCGCGATACGAGTCCGCTTACACGTTCGACGTGACCGGCCTAGAGCCGATGGTCGCCTACCCGCACGACCCTGGCAACGTACATCGGGCGCGCGCCGCTCAGCAGGAGAGCATCCGGATCGACCAGGCGTTCCTGGGGTCGTGCACCAACGCGCGGCAGGAAGACCTCGAGGTCGCCGCCCGGATCCTGACGGGCCGCCAGGTCGCGCCGGGTGTCCGGATGCTGGTCAGCCCGGCCAGCCAGGAGGTGTACCGGGACGCCCTGAAGGCTGGCTGGCTGGAGGTGCTCGCCGACGCCGGCTGCCTGGTCGAGCACTCGACCTGCGGGCCGTGCTTCGGCGGGCACCTGGGGGTGCTGGGTGACGGGGAGGTGTGCATCTCCTCGAGCAACCGCAACTACCAGGGCCGGATGGGCAGCGCGAAGGCGCAGGTCTACCTGGCCAGCCCTGCGACGGTCGCGGCCTCTGCGGTCGCCGGGCAGATCGTCGACCCGCGCGAGTTCCTGGAGTGAGCCCCGATACCGGAACCGAGGAGACGTCCCCGATGGAGACGGTGCTGGCCGGGCGGGCCTGGAAGCTCGGCGACAACGTCAGCACGGATTTGCTGTGCCCGCAGTCCTACCTCAGCGCGCAGGCACGCGGCGGGATCGCGGCGCTGCGTGCGTGGCAGGCCCCCCCGGACCGGGCCCTGGCCGTCGCGCATTGCTTGCGGGCGAGCCGGCCGGGCTGGGCCGCGTTGGTGGTGCCCGGCGACATTCTGATCGCGGGTCGCAACTTCGGCTGCGGCTCCAGCCGGAACGGGGCCGAGCCACTGCGGGCCCTGGGCATCGTCGCGGTGATCGTCGAGTCGGCTGCCCGTATCTACCTGCGCAACTCGATTAACACGGGCCTGCCCACGCTGGTGTGCCCGGGGATTACCGGGCTGGTGGAGGAGGGTGAGCAGGTCAGGGTGGACCTCATCAGGGGCGAGGTGCGCAGCCAGCGCACGGGCGCGACTCGGCAGGGCGACCGCTGGCCGGCTGGTAGCCCACCCGCGGAGATCCTAGCGGCCGGCGGGTTCCTGCCGTTCTTCACGGCCAAGCTGCGCGCCGCCGGGCTCATCTCTGCTCCGCAAGCCTAGTCATTGGATAGACAAAGATATACGATCTACTGAAACCAGGAACCAGGACGTGAGGCACCGCGCGGCCCGCATCCCCACCCCGGCGCCCGGCCGGGCGCGGTCGGCGGAGTTCGGCACGTTGCTACAGACCGGCCGCCGGATCAGCTGAGGAGCAGGCCAGTTGCACAGGATTCTGACCACTCACACTGGCAGCCTGATCCGGCCAGCGGAACTAGAGGCGCTCTTGATCCGGCGGGAGCAAGGTCAGCCCGTGGACGAGGAGCAGTTCGCCGCCGGGTTGCGCGCGGGTGTCGCCGCCGTGATGACCGAGCAGGCGGATACCGGCCTGGACATCCTCAACGACGGCGAGTTCGACAAGAACTCCTGGATCACCTACATCTACTACCGGGTCACCGGGATCGAGACGCGCGAGTACGCGTTCGACCCGGAGCGGGTGCTGGAGGCGATCCCGCCGACCTTCGACCGCACCAGGACCGGAAACGTCCGCGAGGAACTCAATCGCTTCGTCCCCTTCTACGCCAGGGACTGGAGCAGCGGTGTCGGCACCGGCTGGGTGTGCACTGGCCCGATCAGCTACAACCCGGCTGCGATCGATGCGCACCTGGCGGACGTTCGCACGGCGGCGGAGCGGTTGAGCCAGGCGGCGGATGCGCCGGGTCGGCCGGTGTTCATCACCGCGATGTCGCCGGGCAGCCTGCACTGGATCCGCAACGAGTACTACGAGTCGGAGGAGGATTTCGTCTTCGCGTTCGCCGACGCGCTCCGGCAGGAGTACCTCAGGATTATCGAGGCAGGGTTCCTGCTGCAGGTCGACGACGCAGTGCTGTGGCGTCAGCGCGCCACCATCACGATGCGGGGCGGCACCCAGCGCGACTACGACGCCTGGGCTGACCTTCGGGTGGCCGCGTTGAACCGGGCTCTGGAGGGGGTCCCGACCGACCGGATCCGGTATCACGTGTGTTCGGGCAGCGGTCATGAGGCCAAGGTCGTCGATGCAGGGCTGCGCGAAGTGCTGCCGGCGATCCTGAAGGTCCGCTGGGGCGCGCTGCTTATCGAGCAGGCCAACGCCGGCCACGAGCACGAGTGGGCGGCCTGGCAGGACTTCGCCCTGCCGGAGGGCCGGATGCTAGTGCCCGGCGTGGTCACCCACCACACGCACGTCGTCGAGCACCCGGACCTGGTCACCCAGCGGCTGGTCCGCCTGGCCGGTGTGGTTGGCCCGGACCGGATCATGGCGGGCACCGACTGCGGTTTCGCTCAGACCGCCGGTAAGTCACGAGTACAGCTGTGGACTCAGTGGGCGAAGCTGCGGGCGCTGGTCACCGGCGCGGCGCAGGCGAGCGCCGAGCTCTGGCCGCACTAACGGAACGGAGGTATTCCAGCTCATGCAGCTCGTCCGCGCGCGGGTTGGCGAGTCGGTGCGGTACGGCATTCTGGCCGCGGATGAGGTTCGGCTACTTTCCGGCGACCCGTTCCGTGTCGCCGACATCGGGGCCCTGGCGAGCGGGGAGAGCGTCCCCGCCAGGCAGTGCCGCCTGCTGGCGCCGGTCGCCCCAGGCAAGGTGTTTGGCGTCGGCGGGAACTACCTCGCTCACGCCAAGGAAGTCGGGCTGGCGACCTCGGCCGTCCCGCCGATCTTCATGAAGCCGCCGCAGGCGGTCATCGGGCCCGGCGAAGCTGTCGTGCTGCCGCCGCCGGAGGTGTCGGCGCGGGTGGAGCACGAGGGCGAGCTGGCCGTGGTGATCGGCAAGCCGGCGCGGCACGTCGCCCGTGCCGACGCCGAGTCGGTGGTGCTCGGACTGACGATCGCGAACGACGTGACCGCGCGGGACCTGCAGCGCTCGGATCCCGAGGTGACCCGGGCGAAGGGGTTCGACACATTTTGCCCGCTAGGCCCGCACATCGAGACCAGCCTCGGCATCGGCGGCGGGCTCGAGCTGACCTGCCGGGTCAACGGCGAGCTGCGCCAGCGGGGCAACACCGCCGACTTTGTCTTCGACATCGCCACGCTGATCGAATTCCTGTCCAGCTGGACGACCCTGTTGCCCGGCGATGTGATCCTGACCGGAAGCCCGGCCGGCACCGGGCCGCTCGCCGCCGGGGACGAGGTCGCTATCAGCGTCACCGGCCTAGGCGAACTACGGCATTCCGTGGTGTCAGGCCCGCGATGACAGCGAGTCCAGCGACGCTCAGCGCAGCCGAGCCGAGGAGGCCGAGATAGATGCCGGTGGTCGGGCATTCCGCTCTGCAGCAGATGGTGGCCGGGATCTACGCGGCCAAGGGGCTGGCCGCCCCTGACGCGAGTGTGGTCTCCCGGCATCAGGTGGAGGCGAACCTCGTCGGACATGACTCGCACGGCGTGCTGCTCACCGCGCAATACGTCCGCCAGATCGACGCAGGCGAGATCAACGTCACCGCCGAGCTGGAGATCGAGGCCGAGTCGCGGGGCACTGCCGTTTTCGGCGGGAACTGGGGCTTCGGGTACGTGATGACCGAGAAGGCGATGGCCGTGCTGGCTGACAAGGCCCGCGAGGTCGGCATGGCCTCGGGGGTCATCAGGTACCAGGGCCATATGGGTCGGCTAGGCGGCTACGCCGACGCCGCGGCCAGGGCGGGGCTGATCGCCCTGATGACCGCCGACTCCGGGCGCGGGCCGAAGGCGGTCGCGCCGTTCGGCGGCCGGACCAGCAGGCTGGGAACCAACCCGATATGCATCGCCGTGCCGGCGGGCGCCTACCCGCCGGTTGTGCTGGACATGGCCACCAGTTCGGTCGCCGTCGGCAAGCTCGCGCTGGCCCGGGCCCGCGGCGAGCAGGTCGCTGAGGGCCTGATCCTCGACAAGGGCGGCAACCCGACCACCTCGCCGGTCGACTACTTCGCAGGCGGAACGATCCTGCCGCTCGGCGGGGCGCAGGGCTACAAGGGCTTCGGCCTGTCGTTCATCGTGGAGATCCTCAGCGGCCTGCTCACCGGCCTTGGATACGGGGTAGCCGCCGACGGCCGGCACAACGATGGCAGCTTCATCGCGCTGTTCGACGTGCGGCAGTTTCGTGCCCTCGCGGACTTCCGGCGGGACGTCGACGAGCTGATCGACTACATCCACGCTTCGCCACTCGCGCCCGGCGCCGCCGAAGTGCTCTACCCGGGGGAGCTGGAAGCGCGCACCCTCGCGAGTCGGCGCGAAGCCGGGATCCCAGTCGAGGAGGCGACCTGGGCGGTACTAACGGGACTGGCGGAGGGGCTGGGCGTTCCCCTGCCGTCGGCAAGGTAGGCCACTGACCACGGAAACGATCGGAGCTGGCTGACATGGCGACAAGCGAAGGACTGAACCTCACCGACCTGATGCATACCAGCCAGGAGGAGATTGACAGCGCACTCATGCACGTGTGGAGCTGGCGCGGGCCGCTGTACGAGCTCGGCGCGACGAGCCTGATGCTCGACTACGCGCCCGAGTTCGCCAAGCTCAATCGCGCGGCGTCAGATCTCTTCGGTCGCCCGGGCCGGGTGAATATCATCCTGCTCGGCATCCAGAACCTGCACAGCTACATGATGTACGGCTGGGAGACCGGCATCCTGAATCAGTTCAACCTGCAGCGCCGCAATGGTCTGGCCAAGGAGCAGATCATGGAACTGGTGATGTTCTCCCAGATCTACGCCGGCATGCGCGGGCTTGGACACGTGTTCCGGGCAGTCGGGGAGACATTGCCGGCCTGGGGCCCGCCGAACGAGCCGCTCGCCGAGTTCCCACCCGGCTGGAGCGTGGACCCGGACGCGTTTAAGTGTGGCCTGGAGATGTCGACCCTGGATCCGACGCCGCACGATGCCGAGAACCTGCGGGCGTGGTACGAGCAGACGATCGGCTACGTGCCGAACTCGATCCAGTTCGGTCTCAAGTATCACCCGAAGTTCGTCAAGATCAACCGCGTCAAATGGGAAGTCGCGATTAAGACGCTGCCCAAGCAGGTTGCGCCGTGGCTGCTGCTCCGCCATCACACCATCACCGGGTCCGTCGAAGGGCTGCGCGAGGCCGCGTTGCTGAGCCGGGCCTGGGGTATCACCCCGGAGCTGATCGTCCAGGGCGTCGTGTCGTCTGCCTACTTCTTCACCGGTTTCGAGGGACTGGGCGCCGCGCACGCCGCACTAGACGACATCCTCAGCCGCGACTAGCCGCGGACGACGGCAGCGATCTCGACCGGCAATGCCTCGGCCCCGCAACCTGCTTGACATATATAGGTGATTATATATGATTTTGCCTGGAACATATTGGCTCCTGGCGTCGGTCAGACTCGCAGCGCGGCGAGGTAGGCCGCCGTCCCGACGTCGAGGAGTGCCGACCAGTGGCTCTGCACGCCAGCCCCGCCGCGCGGCCTGGTCCACGCGGTGGCAACTGGGCGACTCGTGAGTGCGCCCCAGCGTGACGAGACCGTCGTCCGGCCCGGGCCGGCGAGAGGAGGACGTGATGGACAAGGTCGTTGCCAGTGCCGCAGCGGCGGTGACCGACCTGGCGTCAGGCAGCGTGATCGGCGTCGGTGGCTTCGGCATTGTCCATGCTTTTCCGGTGCACCTGATCGGAGCGGTGCGGGAGCTTGGTCTGACTGATCTGGTGATCGTCACGAACTCGCTGGGTACCGAGAGCGGTCACCCGCTGTCGCTGGTGCAGCGCGGGCAGGTGAGTAAGCTCATCGCGGCCTTCTCGGCACGGCCGGGCTCGTCGATCGGGTCGGCCGACGCGATCAGCCCCGTGCCGCTGGAAATTGAGCTGGTACCGCAGGGGCTGCTGGCCGAGCGACTCCGGGCGGCGGGTGCCGGCCTGGGTCCGTTTTTCAGCCCGGTCGCGGCGGACACCCTGCTGGCTGAGGGCAAGGAGCGGCGCGTGTTCGGCGGCCGGGACCATGTCCTGGAGCAGCCGCTGTCGCTGGACTTCGGACTGATCTACGCGCACGCCGCAGACCGGGCCGGCAACCTGGTTTTCCGTGGCGCGAGCCAGAACTTCGGACCGAGTGTCGCCAAGGCTGCCCGGGTCGTGATCGCCGAGGTGGACGAGATCGTGGAGAACGGCACGCTCGCACCGGATGAGATAGGACTGCCGGGGATCTTCGTGGACCGAGTGGTGGTGTCACCGGTACGGCGGGAGGCGGTGTGGCGCCAGCGGCGGACTGACGAGCAGCGGCCGCGAGAATATCTGGGTCGGCGCGGCCGGTCTGGTCGGGAGATCGCCGAGCGGGTCGCGGCACTGCTGCCCGAGGGCAGCTACGTCAACCTTGGCGTGGGCCTGCCGACGATGGTCTCGGACTTCTTGGATGGCCGGGACGTGATGCTGCACGCCGAGAACGGCCTGCTGGGTTATGGCACCCGGCTCGCGCCGCAGGACGCCGACATCGATGTGTTCAACGCTGCGTCCGAGCCGGTGACGCTGCGCAAGGGTGCGAGCACGTTTGACACGGTCGAGGCATTCGAGATGGCCCGGGGTGGACGGCTGGATGCCGTGATCCTTGGTGCCTACCAGGTCGGCGCGGACGGCACCTTCGCCAACTGGACTACTCCCACGCTCGGCGGCGGCGCCATCGGCGGCGCCATGGACCTCGTGGTGCGGCCGGGAAAGCTGATCATCGCGATGTGGCACTGCGAGCGGTCCGGTCGGCCCAAAATCGTCCGCACGTGCGCTTACCCGCCCACCGGGACCGGCTGCGTGGACCTGATCGTCACTGATCTCGGCGTGATCGAGCGCGACGAGCGGGGGCTCGTGTTGCGCGAGTGCTCGGCCGGCTTTACTCCCGCCGACATCCAGCAGCTAACCGACTCGCCGCTGATCATGGAGCTGTGGTCCGAGATGGCCGACCCCAGCCAGTCGGCGGTGGCGGACTGGCAGCGGTCGCTGGCTGGCAGCCGGTCCCTGACCCGGCCCGGACGCTGACCAGCCGCCGATCCAGCCGCCGCCATGCCGTTCGTTGAGACCATCAGCGGTCCGGTGTCGGCCGGCTCGCTCGGCGTAACACTGACCCATGAGCACATCGTGCTGCTCGACGCCGAGGTCGAGATCAACCGGCTGGGTCGCTGGCGCGACGAGACGGAGATGCACGCCGCATCGCGCTCGCTGGCCGATGCCAAGGCGGCAGGGGTCGACACCATCGTCGACCTGACCGTGATCGGCATGGGCCGCAACGTGCCGAGAGTCGCGCGGATCGCGGCTGACACTGATGTGACAGTCATCGTGGCCACCGGCATCTACACCTTCGACGTCATGCCGAAGTTCTTCAGCACACGCGGGCCCGGCACGGCGAACGGCGGCCCGGAGCCGATCGAGGCCTTCTTCGTCCGCGAGATCACCGAGGGCATCGCGGGCACGAGCATCAAGGCAGCCGTGATCAAGTGCACGACGGACCAAGCCGGAATCACGGACGACATAGCGAAGATCCTGCGGGCAGCGGCCCGCGCGCACCGCCGCACTGGCGTGCCGATCAGCACGCACACCGATGCGGCCAGCTACCGGGGTCGCGACCAGCAGCAGTTGTTCCGGACCGAGGGCGTCGACCTGAGCCGGGTGATCATCGGTCACTGCGGCGACTCCACTGACCTTGACTACCTCACCGAGCTTGCCGATGCTGGGTCCTACCTCGGAATGGACCGGTTTGGCTATGACCAGCGGCTGCCGGTCGGGCAGCGTATCGACACCGTTGTCGAGCTCGTCCGCCGGGGCTACGCCGGTCGCCTGCTGCTCTCGCACGACGCGACCTGCTACTCCGACAACCTCGAGCCAGCGACCCGGCTCCGGCTATGGCCGAATTGCTCGCACTCCTATATCAGCCAGCGCGTGCTGCCTGTCCTGCTCGAGCGCGGCGTGAGCCAGGCTGACATTAACCAGATGATGATCAGGAACCCTGCGACGGTTCTGGCGCGCGGCCAGCCGTACTGAGTCGCTGGCACCGCCCGGCTGAGCCCGCGATCGCGGCAGCCGCCGCGGACCGGTCCGCGCTAGCGGGTCGGGGCATAGCGGGTGGCGTGCCAGGCAGTCAGTCGCCATCTGCCGTCCTCGAGCGTCCAAGCCGACAGATAGGCGACGTCGATCAGGCCCGGCTTGCCCTGGAGGATGGACAGCCCGAGCTGGCGGCCGGCCGACAGCACCAGGCCTGGCCGGATCACCCAGCGCTCGTCTCGCCGTTCCAAGTGCCGGTACTCGACAAACCTGGTGCGCACGGCGTCGAGGTAGGACTGCCTGGTGTCGGCATCACCGGTGGTATGGACGTAGATCAGCGTCTCGCTGAGCAGATCCGCGAGCGCGGCGGCATCCGCGGCCACCATCGCCGCGTACCGGCGGTCCTCGGCAGCACTGACTCGTGCCTGAACGCGTTCCAGCTCAGCGGCGTGCACCCTTGTTGACCCTCCTTTACTAAATTCTATACGATTCGGTGCAACGGCGATTACCCTGCGGTGGCCCGCGCGGGGACCGTCGGCGCAGTCACCCGCCGCGTAGTCGGTACCGACTTGGGAAGGGGCGCAGTGGAAAACAGCGAAGGGCTGGATCTCAGCGATATCGACCAGACCAGCACCGCTGAGGTAAACGCCAATCTCATGAAGGTCTGGTCATGGCGCGGTCCGCTGTACGAGATGTACGCGAACAGCCTGATGCTGGATTACGCGCCGGATTTCGCCAAGCTGCACCGGTGGGGGTCGGATTTCTTCGGCCGTCCGAATCTGACGAATGTGATCCTCTTTTCCAGCTGCAACATTCACAGTTACATGATGCTGGGCTGGGAGACGGGCATCCTGAACGAGTTCAGCACGCTCCGACGGAACGGCATGCCCAAGGAGCAGCTGATGGAGCTCGTGATGTTCTCCCAGCTCTATGCCGGCATGCGCGGCCTCGGGCACGTGTTCCGGGCGGTCGGCGAGACCCTGCCGGCCTTCGGGCCACCCCCAGTTCCGCTGCCGCCGTTCCCGGCTGGCTGGGATGTCGATCCTGGCGCGTTCAAATGCGGGCTGGATCTGTCGACGAGGGAGATGCTGCCCGCCGATGTCGAGAACCTCACTCGGTGGTATGAGCGCACTATCGGGTACCTGCCGCGGTCGGTCACGTTCGGGCTGAAGTATCACCCCGGCTTCGTCAAGGTGAACCGGGCCAAGTGGGAGGTCGCGATCAAGACGCTGCCTAAGCAGATCGCGCCGTACATTTTGCTGCGCCATCACACGATTAATGGAAGCCATGACGGGCTGCGAGAGGCGGCGCTGCTGGCCAAGGCCTGGGGCGTGAGCAAGGAACTGGTCGTCCAGTCGATTACCTGCACTGCGATGTACTTCACCGGGTTCGAGGGCCTCTACAACGCGATGGCCGTCGTCGACCCGCTCCTGGAGGATTGGTAGCCCGACTCGGTGACGTGCCGCCGGGTCACCCGCTGGTTGCAGGGGTCTCGTCCGGCCAGTCTTCGATGATGTCGGCCATGGCGTCGTGCATGGTGTAGAGGCCTTCAAAGGAGGTAAAGAACATCGCGCTGGCGGTGATGCCCTTGACCGCGTGGGCGCGGGAGATCCCCCAGGCGCGGGCGAGCAGGGCGGCCTCGCGCAGGCCGGGCACCGAGCCGCTCATCATGTTGAGGCGGAGCTGCAGGTAGGGGATGACCTGCTTGGGCAGGGTGCGGATGGCGGCTTCCCACTTGGCCCGGTGCATCTTGATGAACTTCGGGTC
>JASHOE010000155.1 GCA_030041275.1 Streptosporangiaceae bacterium | reverse complement strand
CATCCCCACCCAGCAAGGCGACATCGGCTTCGCCTACAACGCCAACGACCTCGCCGGCGTGCAAGTCACCGAGTTCGGCATCCCCGCCTTCTACGGCCAGATGTACCTCACCAGCAAATAACCCACCCACCCGCGGCCCCGGCCGCAAACCCGCCAACCCCGTTCCCCGGCCGCCCCAAAGCGGCCGGGGAACGGCGCCAGGTTTGTGAGGATCAGCCGCTCTCCCGCACGTCGGTCAGACTAGCGTCGCCAGGTGCCCGGCAGTGCGCAACGCGACCGCCTGCGCGGTCAGTGTCGGGTTGACCCCGCCAGCCGTCGGGAACGTGGACGCTCCCAGCATGCCCAGGTTGGGCACCTCGTGGCAGTACCCCCACGCGTCGACGACCGAGGTCGCCGGGTCGTCGCCCATCCTCGTCCCGCCGTAGGCGTGCCGGCCCTCGACTCGGATCGCCGGCGGCGTCCAGGTCCGCGCCGCGCCGGCCTCGCGTAGCCATCGGCTCATCTGCTCCTGCAGGAAGGCGTAGGCGCGCTGCTCGTTGTCGTGCAGGCGGTGGGTGATCCGGATGACGCGAATGCCGGCCGGGTCTGCGCGGGCCGGGTCCAGGTCGAGGACATTGTCCTGGTAGGCCAGGGCGTCCAATTGGGCGCTGACCGGTGTGACCGATCGGCCGTGCTCGCGCAGCCAAGCTTTCCACTCTGCGCCCCACTGCCGGATCCACGGCGGCACACCGCCAGAAGCCAGGCTGATCGGCTTGGCCTCCGGGTACGCGGAGATCATCCCGCCGCTGATGAACCCCAGGCCAGCGTGGTCGAAGTTATCGGCATTCAGGTCGTTGCAGCTGGCCCCCTGCTCCCATTGCCCGTTGAGCAGGTTCAGGTCCCAGCCAGGGAACCAGCCCCACACCTGCGGGGTCAGGTGGGCGATGAAGTGCCTGCCGACCTGCCCGGAGTTGTTCGCCAGCCCGGCTGGGAACGCCCGCGAGGCTGAGGTCAGCAGCAGCCTGACGTTTTCGAACACGAACGTGCCGACCAGGATCGCCCGGGCGGGCTGAAAGAACGCGCGGCCGTCCTGCAGAAAAGTCACCCCGCAGGCCAGCCCGCGGCCGTCGATCTCGATCCGCAGCACCCTGGCCAAGGTCTCGATCCGAATCCGCCCGGTCCGCTCCGCCCGGCGCACGAAGGTGACGTCCGCAGAGTTTTTCGCCCCGACGTAACAGCCGTGCCCGGTGCAGAACCCGCAGTACGTGCACGCCGGACGGCCATCGTGCGGTACTGAGTTAATGGCCGCCGGCGCGGGGAACGGATGCCACCCCAGCCTGCGCGCCGCCGCGCTGGCGACTCTCCCCCAGCCATGCGGCCGTAGCGGCGGCATGGGGTACGCGCCGGAGCGACGTCCTTCGAATGGGTCCCCGGTCAGCCCGTCCGGCCCGGCTTGCCCCGCGGCCAGCCCGGCAACCCCCAAGAGCTGTTCGGCGCGGCCGTAGTACGGCTCAAGCTCGTCGTAGCCGAACGGCCAGTCAGCCACCGTCGACCCGGCCGGGATCGCGCCCGGCCCGTATCTGCGCGCGGTCGCCGAGCGCACTTCGAAGTTCCACGGGCACAGCCGCGCGCTGAGCGCTTCGTAGTGCACGCTCGCGCCGCCGACGCCGTTCATCATCACCAGCGAGCGCGGCGACGGCGCCGCCGCCTCGGCCGCGCTGCCGCGCCACGTCGGTTCCTCGTGCGCCGCCTTCGGCTCAGCCAGCCAGTTGTGCACGCTCGCATGCAGCTCGTCGGGCACCCAGCGCACGCCATCCAGCCGCGGGCCCGCCTCGATCGCGACCACCTCGGCGCCCTGGGCCGTCAGCACCTCGGCTGCGGCTCCCCCGGTGGCACCGAGCCCGACCAGTACCACGTCGCAGCCAGGCCGGCGCTCGGCAGCGACGCTGACCGGCTCCGCCATGCTCACCGCCGCTCGCCGCCCGGGCCGGTGACCGCCTGCTCTGCCGCGGTCCACACCCGCCGGGGTCCCGCGTATCGCAGCAGCGCCCAGCCGGCCCGGTCCGCGTTCCCGCCCCACCGCGGATCGGCGAACATTCCCTCGATCACATGCGCCCTGACCATGGTCAGGAATGGCCCTGCCGGGCCCGCCCACGCCGACGCCAGCACCTCGTCCTGCTGCCCGGCGGTCAGCGCGGTGAAGCCGGGCCCGAACAGCGCCGTGGCTGCGGCTTCGACCGCGGCCAGCCCGTCTCGGTAGGCGCCCAGGAGCCCGGCCCGCTCCGCCGCTAGCGATCGCAGAATGTAGCGGTCGGCGGCCGCTCCGACAGCGCCAGGCGACCCGTCCTCGTCCGGCACGATCCGGCCGGCCACCGCGGACAGCATGGCCGCCTCCGCTGCCGTCAGCACGTGCGGGTCCGCCGGCATTCCGCACTCCCTATAGAAATTCTGATATGAACTAGACAAGCATAGGCCGGCCGCGGTGGAGGCGACGATGGTGCTGACCAGATGGCCAGGCCGGTGATCGGCATGCGGCCGGGTGACGAGCTGGCTGGGCAGGTCGCCATCGTGACCGGCGGAGCGAAGAACATCGGCCGGGCGATCGCGCGGTCCCTCGCAGCAGGCGGCGCCGCGGTGATGGTGAACGCCGTCACCTCGCTCCCGGCGGCAGCCGAGACGGCGGACCTGATCCGGGCGGCGGGCGGGCGAGCGGAGGTGTTCGCCGCGGACGTGCGGGACTACGCGGCGGTGGCGGCGATGGTCAGCGACACGGTGGCCCGGTTCGGGCGGCTGAGCCTGCTCGTGAACAATCACACCTACCGGCACACCACCCCGATCGATGAACTGTCGCTCGCGGAGTGGCAGACCATGATCGGCGTCGTGCTCACCGGCGTGTTCCACACGATCCGGGCGGCGGTCCCGCAGCTGCGGGCAGCCGGCGGCGGATCGATCGTCAACATCGGCGGGATGAGCACGCACGTCGGCTATCGCGGCGGCGCAAGCCGCAGCGCCGCCAAGGCCGGCGTCGAGGGCCTGACCCGCGCGGCCGCGCTCGACCTGGCCGATTACGGCATCACGGTCAACTGCGTCGCGCCCGGCGCGATCGACACGATCCGAGATCCGCGCACCCGCCATGGCATGATGACCGACGAGGGAACGGGGGGTGCGCTCACTCACGGCATTGGCGGCGAAGGCATCCCGGCGGGTCGCAAAGGCCACCCCGAGGAGATCGCCGCCATGGTCCGAATGCTGTGCGGCCCCGACGCCCGCTACATCACCGGCCAGACGATCCACGTCAACGGCGGCGCGCTGCGGCCTTGATCGCCGGCGCTGTCCGAACGTGCCATTCCCGGCCCACCGTTGGGGGTCATCGTGATCGCGAACGCCCGTCCAATGGTCTTGGCGGATAACAGCCGACACGGGTAAAGCGTCGTGTACTGTCGCCAGCGTTCCGCTGGCCCGTGAGGACGAGAATCTGTCCGCGCTCCCGCATGTGGAGGCACTGCATGAGCGAAGGCTGCGTGTTCTGTGATCAAAGCTGGATGCGGGCGGCCGAGATCTTCATCGAGACCCCCCACTGCATCTTCGTCTCGAGCCGGGACCCGGACATCCGGGCCGGAGCCGGACTGGCAGAGGGCGTCCTGCCCGGCTCCGGGGCCATCGTGCCCATCGCCCACCGGACGTCGGTCTTCGAGCTGACCCCCGCCGAGTGGGCCGACACCCGGGATCTACTGCTCCAGGCACAGATGGCGCTGCACGACCTGCTGGCCCCAGACGGCTATCTGCTGGGCTGGAACCAGGGCGCTGGCCTGCATCCCCATATGCACGTCATTCCACGATTCGACGACGAGCCGCTGTCTGACCGCGGGCTGCGCTCAGCGATCAAAGTCCCGGAGAACAGACGGCCCGATCCATGGGCGCCCGGGAGCGGACGGGCCCTTCGGAAAGCCAGGTGAGCCAGGCCCCTGGCCAGTTTTCAATGCCCAGCTGGGCTAGTTCCCCATACCCGACCACAAGACTTCCGACTGCTTACGTCCGAACAGGCGAGGGGGTCACGAGGCAGGCCAGTCCTCGAGGACCGGGTCGACCACGGCCATCGCGTTGTACAGGCCCTCCATCCCGGTGAAATACACGGTGGTGCCGGTGATCGACTGCACGACCTGCTCGCGGCTCATCCCCCAGGCCCGGCCCAGCAGGGCGGCCTCGCGCAAGCCCTCCTTGTTGCCGGTGATGGTGTGGTGACGCAGCAGAATGTAGGGCACGATCTGCTTGGGTAGCGTCCTGATCGCCACTTCCCACTTGGCGCGGTTGACTTTGACGAACTGCGGATGGTACTTGAGGCCGAAGCGGATTGACTCGGGCACGAATCCGATGGTCCGCTCATACCAGCCAGTCAGGTTCGCCAGGTCAGCCTCCGTCAGCTCACGCGTCGACAGGTCAAGACCGGCCCGGAAAGCTGCCGGGTCTACATCCCATCCGGCCGGGAACGGCGGCAGCGGCACCGGCGGCGGCCCGTACGCCGGCAGCGTCTCGCCGACCGCGCGGAACACGTGCCCGAGGCCTCGCATCCCCGCGTACAACTGGGCGAACATGACCAGCTCCATCAGCTGCTCCTTCGGCATGCCGTTGCGGCGCAGCGTGATGAACTCATTGAGGATCCCGGTCTCCCAGCCCAGCATCATGTAGCTGTGGATATTGCAGCTGGACAGCAGGATCACGTTGGTCAGGTTGGGTCGGCCGAAGAAGTCCGACTGCCAGCGGTGCAGCTTGGCGAAGTCCGGCGCGTAGTCCAGCATCAGGCTGTTGGCGTACATCTCATACAGCGGCCCGCGCCAGGACCACACCTTCGTCAGGTGCGCGTTGACTTCCTCGGCGCCGGTGTGCTCGATGTCTCCGATGTTCAGCCCCTCGCTCGATTCCACGGCTATCCCTTCAGTGCGTCGCAGTCGTCGCCCCACAGCTCCCGGTTTCCGCCGACAGGGGGGCGGGAGCCCTCTTAAGGTCTAATCTCAGATTCGTAGGAATGTCAATACAACCGGATCTGTAGACGGTTGTCCGGTGGTCCCGGTTCCGCTATCAAGGAGCCGCACGTGACCCGCCCGGCAACGGACTGGAGGAGTTGGCGATATGCCGGAGATCTGGGGAGTCCACAACGGCCTCGACCTCGACAACCTCGATGTCACCACCGACGAGGAGATCAATACCTTTCTCACCTATTCCCGCACCGGCACCGCCGAGTTCGCCGACGGCAAGCGGGTGGTCCGCGGAGCGCTCGACCCCGGACCCCGCTACGACCTATCCGCCAACAGCCTCTGGCTGTACACCCGACCCGACTTCGCCAAGCTGCACGGGCGCGTGCTACGCGGCTGGTGGACCCGCGAGGCTGACAACTCCGCGATACTCACCCATTCGTCGGCGGCCAACCTGCACACCTACATCAACCAGGCCTGGGAGACCGGGATCGAGAATTGCACCCGCGGTCTGCAGGCACGCGGCTTCACGAGGGCGCAGCTGATGGAGGTCGTCATGCACGCCCAGCTGAGCGGCGGGATGCGCGGGTTGCAGGTCGTTGCCAACGCCATCGGCATCATCCTGGGCGACTACGTGGAACGCGCGATGACGCCTGACTGGCCCGAGGGGTGGGCACCGGACATGGCGCCCTTCTACTGCGGCCTCGACGCCTCGACCATGCAGCTAACGCCGCACGATCTGAAGAGCATCGAGGAGTGGTATGAGCGCACCATCGGCTGGCAGCCGCCCAGGATCCGTTTCCTCGCCAAACACGATCCGGTGACGCTGAAGTCGTGGCGGGCAAAATGGGAGGGCGCGTTCCGCGGAGCGCTGCCGAAGCAGATGATGCCGTACCTGTCCCTGCGGCATAACATCGTGACCGGCAACCCCGGCGGCCTCAGGGAAGCCGCGCTGCTAGCCAAGGCGTGGGGCATTACCGACGCGATCATCGTCAGCACCGTCAGCCAGGGCGCGTACTACTTCTGCGGGCCCGAGCGGATGGATATGGCGGCAGACGTCTTGAGCGCTGTCCTTTGACGCCATCGGCCGAATTCATCGCGGCGCAACCGAGCGCCTTGTCGCGTCCGTATCGTTGCCCCAGAGCGACTTCATCCTGGCCAGCCCGTCTGCAGCGACCTCGTCGGGGTCGTCGTGCCACAGCGAATCGGGGAAGCTGCGGCCGGTTCTGCCATCGCCGGTGATCACCTCCAGGTCCAGCCACCCGTCGTAGCCAGCCTCCCGGAGCACGGCGAGCAGGCGGCCCGCGCCGGCCACGCCGTCGCCGGGCAGCGCCCGGTCATACCAGGCCCTGGTCGGCTCGCGCCGGTCATCGACCTGCACCCCGACGATCCGCCCGGCAGCGGCGCGAATGTAGTCCTCGACACCGGGCGTGTCCCACAGATGCCAAATGTCGAACACGATGCCAACGTTCGGCTCTCCGATGTCGATGCACATCCGCTCCGCCGCCGCCAGGTCCGTGACGGAGGAGAACTCGGCCGCGATCGACGCGTGGATGGGCTCAATCGCTAGAGTGACCCCCAGGTCGCCGGCCCGCCGGGCGACGGCCCGCAGCGCCGTGACGGCCTGCCCCCAGGCCCGGTCCGGCTCAGGGCCGGCGTAGCTGCCGGGCCCGACGATGGCACAGCCCGGCTCGTAGGGCGCGAGGCGCTCGACTGCTCGGCTCATCAGCTCAGCCCGCGCCGCCGGGTCCGTCGGCGCTGGGCTGCGCGGGCTGGGCAGCACATGCGTCACCGCGAGCCCGCACACCGACGCGGCCAGCCCGCTGTCACGGAACGCCGCCAGGTCAGCTGGCGGATCACCGCCCGGCTCGCGGGACTGCTGGATCCCGATACCGTCGGCGCCCGCCCTCGCTAGCACCGCCAGCACCTGCTGGAACGACAGCTGCGGCAGCATCACCTGCGCGATCGAGTACCTCGCCACGGCGGCTCAGGCCCTGTTCCACAGGCGCGTGCTGGCGAGCTGCGCGCCCTCGACGAGGGATCGCAGTTTGGCCCACTGGGTCCAGGAATCGGTGCGGGCAATGTAGGACGACTGAGCGAAGCCGCAGTCCGTTCCCGCCATGACATGTTCCCGGCCGACCAGGTTCGCGAGCCGGACCAGCCGCTGGGCAACGAGCTCCGGGTGCTCGACCATGTGCGTGTGGTGAGTGACCACGCCCGGCACCAGGACGCGACCCTCGGGCAACTTCGCGTCCTGCCAGACCGTCCACTCGTGCTCGTGCACGACATTCGCCTGCTCGAACAGCAGCATCCCCCAATTGACCCGCAGGACGTACGGCAAGATCTCGGCGAGCGCCGGGTCGAACACCTTGGTCGAGTGGCCGCTGCCGCTGCAAATGTGGTAGCGGACCCGCTCCTGCGGGATGCCGTCCAGCGCCTGGTTGAGCGCCTCGATCCGCGGGACCGCCCAGGCCGCGTAGTCCTTCTCGCTGCCGCCCGACATCCGGAACGTGGCGAACTTGTGCCAGAGCACCGCGTCGTCGACATGCAGCACGAAGCCGGCGTCGACGATCATGCGGTACTCCTGCGCCAGCACCTCGGCCATCGCGTACGCGAACGCCTCGTCGCTGTCGTAGTACTCGTTGACGTAGTAATAGAGGCTGACTGGCGACACCGCGGGCACGAACACCCGGCCCGGCTCGATCCCGACCGCGTCCGCGGCCGCCCGCAGCACGGCCAGCTGGCTCGCCGTCTCGGCCGGGTCGTAGCTGACCGGCCCCGTGCACGCCCAGCCGACACCATCGCCACCCGTCGAGTAGGCGGTCTCGTGCCGGTCAGTAGCCGCGACGAAGCTGACCCACCGGTACATCTCCTTGAACAGGTCGATCTCACCGCTGGCGACCGGATCCAGGCCGGACGGTCCCCGCGGGATCCGGTCGGCCAGACCCGGCGGGATAAGCGCCAGCATGTCCGCGCGGGTGTACGCGATCTTGCGCGGCTCTACTCCGCGGACCCGGTTGTAGATGTAGGTAAGCCAGCTCAGCTTCCCGTACTCGCCGTCGTCGACGACATCCAGGCCGGTGGCGACCTGGCTCCGCACCACATCGGCCACCTCGGCCCGCAGCCGAGACTGGAACGCTTCGTCATCGTAGGAGTCGCCGCCGGCCTGCGCGATCAGGTCGGCCTTGAGCGGCTCGGGACGCAGCAAGCTCCCGACGTGCGTCGTCAGGATCCGGTCCACGGCGATCGCTCCCTCCGGTCACGCGTAGAACGAGTAGTTGCCGATACTGGGCACGGCCAGGCTCTCGAGGATCTGGCGGTAGCCGGATCCTGCCTCCTGCGGCCTGAGCTTGCCTTCCGCGTGCCAGCGCGCGCGGAACTCGCGGAACTGCCGGTAGCCGGCCTCGGGCGCGTCGGAGTCCAGGTAATAGAGCGTGACGAACCGGCCGTCGTCTTGGCTGGCGTCGGCGGCCAGCGTGCAGAGCGCTGCCGCGGTGAAGATGCCCGTTCCGAGCACCATCGGGATGTAGTGGTCGCGCTGCCAGTCGCCGTAGTCGCCAGCCCCGGCGTCGCTCACCGAGTCGATGACGGTCAACAGGGCAGTGTTGGCCGTGGCCGCCATGGCGGCCTCGGCCGAGGTAGCCAGCCCCGGCCGGGCCTGGACACTGGCGAGGTGAATCCGTGCCCGCGAGTGGACCGGCCAGACTTTCTGCATGTACAGCTCGGCCGGCCGCATCCGGCCGACCGCGCTCATCCGCGCGCCGAGGTCGGCGAAATCCCGGCTGAGCTCGGCGTCCGAGCCCGAGCTCCAGTACAGGTTCACGTACTCTCCGCCGCCGTGGGCCAGCGGCGAGGCCGGTCGCAGGCTCAGCCAGCCGGGCGGAGTCACCCAGCGCTGGGACAGGAAGATGCCCGGCACGGTGGCGATCACCTCGGCCTTGTGGTCGGCGTCGTGCCACCGCGCGGTCTCCCGGTGATGACCGTCGGCTATGTGGTACAGCGTCAGGGCGCCCACGTTCAGCTTCATGGTGGCTCTCCGCTCGGTGCTGGATCTGGCCGACGGCTCGAGGGAACGGTCACCTCAGGCGTAACAGCCGACGCGCAGGAATGTCAATACGATGTGTTATATGACCGGCCTAGACGGGCTCGGCGTCCGCGGGAATACTGGACAGCGAGGAGGCCCAGATGAACGACGCCCCCGACGGCAGGCTGTTCTGCCCGGAGCACGACGCCCGCGTCATCGATGTCATCAGCGGCAACGGCGAACCTCGCAAGGTCACGAATTACCTGACGGGCCAAGGCGGCCCGCAGGCATTCATGGTGACGATGGCGTCCGGCGGCCGCGTGCCAGCCCATTTCCACCGGGTTGACCAGTACCAGCTGCTGCTCGGCGGTGGGGGCGCGCGTTACAAGGGAACCGAGCTCCCCGCGCGGTCGCTGACGGTGCACTACGCCGACGCGTTCAGCACGTACGGCCCGATCGAAGCCGGTGCCGCGGCACCGATGGAGTTCTACACGCTGCGAGCGTTCACCGACATGTTCACCGCCTACATGCCGGCGGAGCGGGACAAGCTGCCGGCCACCCGCCGGCATCGCAACATCCACCTGACGATCCAGACTGGCGACGGCCAGGTCACCCGCCGTCGCGACCGCGAGGAGCTGATTGCCGAGACCGATGACGGACTGGCGGCCTGGCGGGCGACGATGGGCCCGGCGCAGCCGGTGCAATCCGGGGCGCCCGCCGGCTCGGGCCAGTACTGCTACGTCATCTCCGGGTCGGTACTGGCCGCCGGGAAGGAGCTCGGGCCTAGGTCCCTCGCGTGGCTTCCGGCCGGCTCGCCGGCTGTCGGCGCCGCCGGCGGGCCGGGCGGCTGCGATGTGCTGTTCTTGCAGTTTCCCCGGAACACCACCCGTCCGCCAGCGGCGTAGCAACGCGGCCGCGGCGGGCGCTCAGTACGATGACTGCCCGGCCCGCTGGCTTAGGCCCGGCGCCGTAGCGCCGGGTCCGCGATCGCGGGCGGCACGTAGCCGGCGTCAGCGCGGTTCAGGTTAACCCCCGGCGGCACGATCTCATCGATCGCATCGAGCAGGCTCGCGGGCAGGCTTGCTGGCGCGTCCAGCTGGCTGTCCAGGTGCTCCATGGTCCGCGGCCCGATGATCACGCTGGTGACGGCCGGGTGGCTGAGCGCGAACCCGATGGACAGGTGGATCAGCGACAGGTCCGCCTCCGCAGCCAGGTTGGCCAGCGCGTCTGCGGCCGCCAGCTTGGCCTGGTTGGCGGGCAGACTCAGGTCGAAGTTCGGAACCCAGCGCGCTGCCCGCAGGCTGGCGGGCGTCGGCGCGCCAAGACGGTAGCGCCCGGAGAGCCAGCCACCGGCCAGCGGCCCCCAGCTGATCACACCTAGGTCGTAGTGCTGGCAGGCGGGCAGCACCTCGGCCTCGATGCCCCGCGCGAGGATCGAGTAGGGCGGCTGCTCGCACACGAACCGCGCCCGCCGGGCGCGGTCGGCTGCCCACTGCGCCGCCACGATCTGGCTGGCCGGGAACGTCGAGTGACCCGCATAGCAGATCTTGCCGGCGCTGATCAGGTCTGACAGCGCGGCGAGCGTCTCGTCGATGTCGGTGTCCGGGTCCGGGCGATGGATCTGGTACAGGTCGATGTAGTCGGTCCGCAGGCGGCGCAGGCTCGCCTCGACTTCCCGGACGAGCCACCGGCGGGAGTTGCCGCGCTGGTTCGGATCCGGGCCCATGGCGCCGTTCGCCTTCGTCGCGAGCACCACGTCCGCGCGCCGGCCGCCGCCCAGCGCCTTGCCGACGATCTGCTCGGACTCGCTACCCGAGTAAATGTCTGCGGTGTCGACGAAGTTGATCCCCGCATCCAGGGCCCGGTGGATGATCCGGATGCAGTCCTGCTCGTCCCGGTTGCCGTTGGCCCCGAACATCATGGTGCCGAGGCACAGCGGCGTGACCCGCACACCCGTGGAGCCCAGCACGCGATAGTCCATGTCCCTCACCTGCCGGTGAAACGCGGCTCGCGCCGCTCCGAGCTGGCCCGGATCCCTTCGCGCCAGTCCTCGGTCTGGCGCAGCCGGTCCTGCTCGCGCAGTTCGCGGCCGGTGGCGGTCTCGACGGCCGCGGCGAGACCGTCCCGCATCGTCGCGCGGATCGCCCGGACGGCGAGCGGGGCCGCTGCGGCAATCTCGGCGGCGAGCTCACGGGCTCGGGCCAGCAGGCTGCCGGCGTCCACCAGGTAATCGGCCAGACCGATCTTCTGCGCGGCGGTGCCGTCAATCCGACGCCCGGTGTACAGCAGTTCGGTGGCGGCCTGGAGGCCCACAGTGCGAGGCAGCGTGACCGTGAGCCCGAAGCCATGGTGGAAGCCCAGCCGCGCGAAGTTGGCCGCGAACCTGGCTTCCGGGCAGGCCACCCGGAAATCGGCGGAGCAGGCCAGGCCCAGCCCGCCGCCGATGGCGGCGCCCTGGATGGCGGCGACCACCGGCGTCGCGCCCCGGAATAGCCGCACCGCCTGGCGGTACAACCGGTTCGGATCATCGTCTTGGGCTGCTCCGGCCCGGAACTGGGCGCCCGCGCAGAAGTGCTTCCCCTCCGAGCGCAGCACGATCGCCCGGCACTCCGGATCGGCGTCACAGGCCTCGTACGCGTCGGCCAAGGATTCGATCAGGTCCGCGTCGAAGAAGTTGTTCGGCGGCCGGTTGATCGTGATAGTGCCGACGTATTCCGGTCCGGTGTCCATCCGGACGTCGCCGAAGACGGTGGTCATTCGCCCTCACCCCAGTCGTCGAAGATTGGCTCGAGTACCTCGTAGGCGGCGTACATGCCCTCGGTGCCAGTGAAATACATGGCGGTGTTCGTGACCCCGCGGATGATCAGTTCCTGGGTCAGGTGCGGCCATCATGGGCAGGAAGTCGCCGACCGCGTGGTAGACGTGGCCCAGGCCGCGCATGCCGGCGTACATCTGACTGAACATCACGAGCTCCATCAGCTGCTGCCGGGACATGCCGTTGCGCCACAGCGTCTCGAACTCGTTGCGCAGGCCAGTCTCCCAGCCGAGCATCATGTAGCTGTGGATGTTCTGGCAGCTCTGCACCACGACCGCGTACTCGGGTCCCCCGCTGCCGTACAAGTCCGACGCCCAGCGGCTCAGCTTGCCGAAGTCGGGGGCGTAGTCCAGCTGCAGGCTCACCGAGTACATCCCATAGAGCGGGCCGCGATGCGCCCACAACTTCATCAGTGCCGCATCGACCTCGGCCGGGCGGGTGCTGTCGACGTTGTCCGGGTTCAGGCTGTCGTTGACCGTCATGGCGGCTCCGCTCGCTGAGTCCAGGGTGTCACTCCTGTGATATGAATTCCTATATTAAGTAAATCAGCGGCGCCTGGTGGGCGGCCGGAGCGAGTAGGACGGGAGCTGGGTTCGGCGATGGAGCCGGTATCGCAAATCGGCCCGGCGCGCCTGGCCGCGCCGACGACGATGGCGCCGCTCATCCCGGTGCCGCAGGACTTCGCCGTCACGGTCCGCGACATCGAGTGGCACCGCACCGACAGCGGGCAGCCCTTGCTCGCTCGGATTTATCAGCCCACGGGGACGCAGTCCCGCGCCGCTGTGCTGGATGTGCACGGCGGCGCCTGGGTCACCGGCGACCGCACCACCCAGCAGAACACCAGCCAGGCCATAGCGGCCAGCGGGGTGCTCGTCGTGGCCATCGACTTCCGCCAGCCACCGAGCGCGCCCTACCCGACCTCAATCGCCGACGCGAACCTGGGCACCCGCTGGCTCAAGTTGCACGCGACCGCGCTCGGTGCAGCACCGGGCGCACGATTCGGCGCTTATGGCGGGTCGAGCGGCGGCCATGTAGTAATCCTGAGCGCGATGCGCCCGCGCGATCCCCGCTACGCTGCGCTCCGGCTGGCCGGCGGCGACGGACTGGACGCCACGCTCGACTTCGTCATCACGGACGCCCCGGTGACCGACCCGCAGGCGCACCTGGAGAAGGCGGTCGCGGAGGGCCGCCAGAGCACGATCGAACGGCACCACCTGTACTGGCCTGATGAGGAGTCGCCGATCGAGGGCAATCCCGCGCGCATCCTCGGGCGTCGCGAGGCGGCCGATTTGCCGCCACTGTTCATCTCGCAGGGGCATGACGACATTCCTGTGCCGCTGGCGGGCACCCGCCGGTTCGCCGCGCTGTACGAGGCGGCGGGCGGGCGCGTCGAGCTGCTGACGTTTCCGGACCTCGGCCATGGCTTCATCCTGCACGAGCCAGCTCGCCCCGAGTCGATTCGCCAGGCGGAAGCGATCCGGGCCTTCATCCGTAGCGTCATCGACTGAGGCCGCCCAGTCCGTGCGGCCGGATCGGCTATGCGTTCGGCAGGCCAGCCTGGTACCGCTGCAGGAACCGCCGCACCGTCCGCTCTCGGTGCGCCCTCGCGTAGTCCTCAATTCGCGACAGGCTCGCCTTCGCCTCGATCAGGTCGAGCAGCCGGTTATGCTCCGCGACCGCCTGGGACGAGCGGCCAGGAACGAAGGCAAAGCCCTGCCGGAGTCCGCGGAGCCGGGCAGACTCGCGGTCCACGAGGCCGACCAGGTAGGTATTGGGGCACATCCGGTACAGCGTCTCGTGGAACTCGGAGTTGAGCGTGGTGAATTGGACCGGGTCCAGCGCCTCCAGGCTCCGGCCCATCGCTTCATTGATGCGCCGTGCCTTCATGATCTCCCGCTTGTGCAGCAGCGGAGACGACAGCGCGGTCGCGCTCGCTTCCAAGATCGCCAGCGTCTCCATCGCCTCTGCATATCCGGCGGCATCGATGGTCCGCACGGTGACCCCGACGTTGCGCTGGAACTCGACGTACCCCTCTGCCTCGAGCCGACGCAGCGCCTCCCTGACCGGCACCGGGCTGACCCCGATCTCCGTGGCCAGCCGGTCAAGTACCAGCCGGTGACCCGCGCCGTACGTGCCGTTCAGGATGCCGGTCCGGATCCACTCGTAGGCAACGTCCGCCTTGGAGTTATCCGACTCGCCTGCCCCGGTCTTCAGCGCTGATGTCACCACGCTCCCCGCCCCGTTCTCACGTGCCAGCTGCTTGTCCAACGCACTGCCCGTCACGCCGGGCACGTCCCGCCGCAGTCAGCCGGCCCGCCGGTGAAGCCGACCAGTGCTCCCCGTCCGCGGCGCTGGCACAAGCCGCGGCAAACGCTAGCGCACTGCTCAGGCACGGTGGCGCCTCCTGCTGATGTCCCTTGATCATTTGACGAAACAATATATAGGCCCTTACTCACCAAGGCCAGGGTTCGGCGGCGTCTTCGGACTCCAGGAATAGGGCGCCTGCTATCGGTATTCGCAGCCAGCCTGAGCCAGGTCCGGGCGGATGCGGCGCAGGCCAATGACAGCAAGTCTACTGATACTGCGCCGGAGATCTCGACGCCTGGCCGAGTCTGATTTCGTATATCCCGGCGCCCACAGTGGCGCTGCACCCGGAGCGCCAGCGCCCGCTCGCTCCGTCGATGGCGCCAGATCCCGTTACTGACCGCTCACGTGGCGGCCGCGGTGCGCAGGTCCCGGCCGGCGTACCGATGCAAGAGCAACTCGGCAGTCCGCTCCCGGTGTGCGCGTGCCACGTCTTCAATCCGCGACGGGCGTGCGCCATCCTCGATCAGCTCGATGAGACGTGCGTGCTCATCGACAGCCTGCTCGGCTCGCTCCGGCGCGAGCGCGAGGATGGCGCTGCCGAACCGCTGCAGCCTGGCCGTCTCTCGCCGCACCATGTCGACCAGATAGGTATTAGGGCACGCGGCATACAGGCTCTCGTGGAACTCGCGGGCCTGCTCCACTACTGCGCCGACACCACGGCGGGCGAGGCCTGTCGCCATCGCCTGATTGGCTTTGCGCGCCCTGGCTAGCTTCGGCCGATCCAGCAGTGGCGTAGCCATAGCCGTGGCGGACGCCTCGAGCACCGCCAGCGTCTGCAACGACTCGCCGCAGTCGGTCACGTCGATCCAGCGCACTCGCGCGCCGACGTTTCTGGTGAAATCGACGTATCCCTCCGCCTCGAGTCTGCGCAGCGCCTCGCGGACCGGGACGGCGCTGACCCCGATCTCGTTCGCGACTCGGTCAAGCACCAGCCGGAAGCCGGAGCCATAGGTGCCATCGAGGATCTTGCCGCGAATTGCCTCATACGCGTGGTCCGCCTTGGCGCCATGCGCAACCGGAGGCACCCCCTGCCTTGCCGACGACGTCATGGACGGCGAGTTTACCGTTCGTGTTTTGCCGGCCCGTTAACCACCGGGGCGGGATCGGTCGCCGCTGTGCGGCTGCGACCTGACTGGGCGACTCGTCACCTCGCGGCAGGTGATCTTCCGCCGGGGCCGACCGATCCCCTAGTCTGCGGATGGCGACAAACCGCGCCAGAACCCAGCAGAGGCCAGGCGATCGTGCAAAAAATCCTCAATGATCCAGCCAGCTTCACGGACGAGTCGCTCGCCGGCATCCTGGCCGCCCACCCGGGCAGCCTGCGCGCTGTCAGCCGCCGCGGCATTGTCCGGGTCGACGCGCCGGTCGAGGGTAAGGTCGCTATCGCCACTGGCGGCGGCTACGGTCACCTCCCCTTGTTCCTCGGATACGTCGGCCGCGGCCTCGCCGACGGTGTGGCGGTCGGCGATGTCTTCTCTTCGCCCAGCCACGCCGAGATGCTCGCGGTCACCAATGCGATCAACGGCGGCGCCGGCGTCCTCTATCTCTATGGCAACTACGGTGGCGACACGATGAACTTTGACCTGGCGGCTGAGCTTGCGGCCGACCAGGGCATCCAGGTCGCTACCCTGCTCGGTGCCGACGACGTGGCCTCAGCTCCCCCCGGCAGCGAGTCCGACCGGCGTGGTGTGGCCGGGATATTTTTCCTCTACAAGATCGCAGGCGCGAAGGCGGCCGAGGGTGCCAGTCTGGCCGAGGTCGTGGCGGTCACGGCGCACGCGGCCAGCCGGGTGCGATCGATGGGCGTCGCGCTGTCGCCGTGCACCGTGCCCGCGGCGGGGCAGCCGACCTTCAGCGTCGCCGATGGCGAGATGGAGCTCGGCATGGGCATCCATGGCGAGCCCGGCACGCGCAGCGGCCCGCTCCAGACCGCCGACGAAATCGCCGGGCAGCTTGTCGGCGCGCTGCTCGAGGACCTGCCGTACAAGCCGGGCGAATCGGCCGCCGTGCTGGTCAACGGCCTGGGTGCGACACCGCAGGAGGAGCTGTACATCCTGTACCGGAAGGCGCACGAACTGCTGGGCCAGGCGGGCATCAGGGTAGCGCGGGCCTTCGTCGGCGAGTACGCGACGTCGCTGGAGATGGCCGGGGCGTCGCTCTCGCTGCTCAAGCTGGACGACGAGCTGTCCCGGCTGCTCGCCGCGCCCGCTGAGTCGCCGTTGGTCACGTACCGGTGAGCACGCTGGCGGATGTACTCGACCAGGTAGCTGACGGCGTCACGGCCGCGCACGACGAGTTGAACCGGCTGGACGCCGCCGCCGGCGATGGTGACCTCGGCAACACCGCCGTGCTCGCGGCGCAGGCCGTGCGCGCCAGCATCGGGGCGAACCGGGAGGCGAGCCCGGCCGCGCTGTTGCGGCGCTGCGGAACCGAGGTGGCCACCAGCGCTCCTTCGACGTCAGGCACCCTGACGGCTCGCGCGCTGCTAGCGGCGGGCCGGGCCCTCGAGTCGGCGGATCAGTCCGAGTCGCCGGTCCGGATAGTGCTGCTCGGCTTGGCGGCCGCGCTGGCCGCCATCCAGTCGGCGGGCAAGGCCGCGCCTGGTGACCGGACGATGCTAGACGCGCTGGCGCCAGCCGTCGCTGAGCTGACCAGCCAGGCCGAGGCGGGAGCCAGCGTCCCACAGGGACTAGCTGCTGCCGCGGCGGCCGCCCGCCGGGGGGCGCAGGCGACCAGGGACATGACGCCCCGTGCTGGCCGGGCCCGCTGGCTGGCCGACCGCTCCAAGGGCACCGAAGACGCCGGCGCGCACCTCGTCGCCGTAGTGCTCGAGCTCGCAGCTGATGCAGTTGCCTGATCCAACCGCACGAGTGAGCCGGTTGGCTCCTGCAGGTCGGCCAGAACCGGCTGCGACCGCGCTCTCTGTCGGTACCGTCACGCCGCCAGCCGCCGCACTGCTGCGTCGTCGAACTCGATGCCCACGCCCGGCCGCTGCGACAGGATGAGCTGACCATCCTCCAGTTGCAGCGGCTCGTGCAGGAATGGCTCGGCATAGGGGACGTACTCGACGGTGAGCCCGTTCGGCACCGCGCCCACGCACGGCGCCATGACCTCGGTCGCGAGATGGCTCACGACCGGCACGCCGAACGCCTCGGCTAGATGCGCCACCTTGGTGAAGCCGGTGATCCCGAGGTCAAGGTCGACCATCGCGATATCGACCGACCGATGCTCAAGCAGCCGACGGAAGGATGCGAGGTCGCGATACTGCTCTCCCGCGCAGACCCGCACGTCGCAGGCCGCTCGCAGCGCCCGCATGCCGTCGTAGTCGTCCAGCGGCATCGGGTCTTCCAGCCAGTACGGGTCCAGCTCCGCGAGCGCCCGGGCAGCTCGAATAGCCTCTTTGAGGTCCCACCCCTGGTAGTTGTCGACCATGACGTCCACGTCGGGGCCGACCGCCGCCCGCAGTTCGCGCATGTGCGCGACCAGCCCCTGCTCGTCTAGGTGCCGGACGTGGAATTTCATCGCCCGGAAGCCGTGATCGACTAGGTGCTTCGCGCTGTCGCCCAGTGCAGTTGCCTCTGTTGTCCCCGGTTCGATGCGCCAGCCTGCATAGCAGGGCACCCGATCCCGGTATCCGCCCAGCAGTACGTGCACCGGCAGGCCAGCCGCCTTGGCTTTGATATCCCAGAGCGCGACATCGATCGTGCTGGCTACCCGCGGCTGCGCGCCCGGCCAGCTACCGGCCCGCCGGAACACCGACGCGGCCAGCCCGCCGCCACCGGCCGGGGGCGAGACAATGCGCTCGATGCACAGCGGGTCGCGGCCGACCAGCTGCTCCAGTGCGGCCGCCAGCAGCTGGACGAAGCCGCGCGTGTGCGCGGGCGAAATCCGGTTCGCGTAGGCCAGGCCAACCACGCCTTCGCTCGTTTGCAGCTCGAGCAGCACGTACGTGCTCATCGTCGGCTGCACAGCGACATCGGTCACCGGCACCGTGACCACCCGAGTGCGATAACCACTGATTCGCATCGGGGCCTCCGCCAGGGTTGTCGTGCCAACGACCCATACCTATAGTAGATCATATATTATGGAGCGAACCGGAGAGCGAGTGGTGAGCGCGGGAGCCGTGGTGAGCGCGGGCGAGAACTGTCTACTGTGCGCCGTGGCCGGCGGCGAGGAGCCTGCTGGTGGCTGGCTGGTCCGGAACGACCTGGTCTCTGGCTACCTGTCCGGCGCGAACCGGCAACTTCCCGGCTGGTGCCAGTTGCAGGTCAACCGGCACGCCACCCATCTCGGCGAACTCACCGCGGCGGAAGCGAGCGCGGTGGGTGTCGCGGCCGCGGCGCTGGGCGCGGCGATCACGGCGGCCACGGGCGGCGATCGCGTCTACGCGTATTCGATTTGCGAGGCGAGCCCCCACTTCCACCTGGTACTGGGACCGCCGCCCGCGGTTGGTCCCGGTGAACCGCGTGGCCCCGCGCTGCTGGCGCGGGTGCTAGCCCGCGACCCGGTCCTCGGGGACGCAGCCGCCGCCGCCTCGGTGGCCGGTCGACTGCGAGCCGGACTCGAGCTTGCTGCTCACGACCGGCCAGCACCGTGACGGGTGTTAGTAGCCGGCTGCCAGGTCAACGACGTTCATCAGGTCCCGGCCAGCCAGATACCGCGCCAGATTGGCGATGAAGATGTCGGCCGCGCGCTCGATGGTCGCCGGCGTCGACCCGCCGTTGTGCGGCGTGATCACCGTATTCGGCGCGCTCCAGAGCGGGCTGTCGACCGGGAGCGGCTCGACCGGGTGCGCATCCAGCCCGGCGCCGCCGAGGTGACCGTCGAGCAGCGCCCGCGCTAGCGCCCGCTCGTCATAGGTCCCGCCGCGGGACACGCAGATAAACAGCGCGCCGGGTCGCATCTGCCGGAACTCCTCCGCGCCAAACATGTGTGCTGTTCCCGGCGTCAGCGGCGCGGTCTGGACCACCACATCGGACTCGGCTAGCAACCACGGCAGGCTCGCGGGACCCCGGACCTCGTCGACGTTCGCGGTGGGCTGTGGTCTGCGTCGGATGCCCAGCACCCGCATGTGCATCGCCCTGGCCTTCAGGGCCAGCTCGGCACCGATGTTGCCGAGCCCGACGATCCCGCACGTCTGCCCGTTCAGCTCGGCGTGCCGGTAGTGATCCCAGCGCCGCTCCGCCTGGGCGCTCGCCCACCGGCTCGACCGCCTGCTCAGCATCAGCATCAGCATCAGCGCGTGCTCGGCGAGCGGTATCGCTCCATTACCTTTCGAGCAGGTGACCACTAGGGGACGCCCGGCCAGCGCGGCCAGGTGCTGGTCGGGACCCGCGGCCCAGGTGTGCCACCAGCGCAGCCGATGTGCCCGGGCGGCCACCTCAGCCGGGAACGCCGCGCTCGCCAGCACCTCGGCTTGGTCCATGCGAGGCAGCAGGTCGTCGAGCGTCTGCCCGAAGAAGACCGCCACTTCGGGGTGCTCGTCGCGGAGCGCCTCGATCTGATCTGGCTGGACATAGCCGCTGACCAGGACCACCCGGTTCATCGCGCGGGACCTCTGTTCCATGTCATCGAGGATGCCGGCAGTGGCGATGTGCTGCCGACCCGGCGGCCGACGGTGTCACCGGCTGATGCCGCCCAGGTTCATGTACTTGATCTCGAGCCAGTCCTCGAGCCCGTACTTGGAGCCCTCCCGGCCTAGGCCTGACTCCTTGACCCCGCCGAAGGGCGCCATCTCACCCGATACTCGGCCGGTGTTGACCGCGACCATGCCGGTCTCGAGCGCCTCGGACACTCGCCAAGTCCGGCCGAGGTCGCGGGTGAATACGAAGCCGACCAGTCCGAAGTCAGTGTCGTTGGCGAGGTCGATCGCCTCCTGCTCATCACCGAAGGGGGTGATAGCGGCCACCGGGCCGAACGTCTCCTCGCGCCACATCACGGCGGCGGGGTCAAGACCGGTGACGACGGTTGGCTCGAAGAACGTGTGACCGAGGTCGTGCCGGTGACCACCGATCACCACCGTGCCGCCGCGATCGAGCAGATCACCAACATGGCGCTCGACCTTGGCCAGGCCAGCTGAATTGATCAGCGGGCCGATCTCGGTGCCGTCGTCATAGCCGTGGCCCACGACCAGCCTGCCCGCCCGTTCGGCGGCCGCCGCGACAAAGTCGTCCAGAATCCCGGTCTGCACGAGCAGCCGATTCGCGGCGGTGCACAGCTGACCGGCGTTACGGAACTTCGAGGCCATCAGGCTGTCGACGGCGGTCTGGAGGTCCGCGTCGTCGAACACGATGAACGGAGAGTTCCCGCCCAGTTCCAGCGAGACGCGCTTGACCTGGGCGGCCGACTGCGCGAGGAGCAACTTGCCCACAGCGGTCGAACCGGTAAAGCCGATCTTGCGCACGGTTCGGTTCGACGTCAGCTCGGCGCCGATCGCCGCGGCGTCCTCGACGTCGCCAACCACGACGTTCAGCACCCCGGGCGGCAAGCCGGCCCGGATCCCGAGCTCCGCGATGGCGAGCGCCGTCAGCGGCGTGAACGGCGCCGGCTTCAGCACCATGGTGTTCCCGGCGGCGAGGGCCGGGGCGACCTTGCGGGTGACCATCGCGGCCGGCAGGTTCCAGGGCGTGATGCCCGCGGTGACGCCGACCGGCTGCTTGAGCACGACAATGCGGGTGTCGGCCGACGTAGACGGGATGACGTCGCCGTAAACGCGCCGACCCTCCTCGGCAAACCAGTCGAGAAAGCCGGCGGAGTAACGGACTTCGTCTATTGCCTCAGTAACGGGCTTGCCTTGTTCCGCGGTCTCGATGCTCCCGATGTCATCGGCGTGCTCCCGGACCAGGTCTGCCCACCGGCGCAGGATGCGTGCCCGCGCGGTCGTCAGCATCGATCGCCAGCCGGGCAGGGCAGCAGCCGCTGCCTCGATCGCGACGCGAGTGTCCGCTGCGACCATCCGCGGCAGCGTGGCCACGACCTCGCCCGTCGCCGGGTCAAGCACGTCGTAGGTCGCGCCGGACACAGCGCCGACCCACTCGCCGCCAATGCACCCCGTGGCACGCAGCAGCGACGGGTCAGCCAGCCGTTCCGTCAGCCGGCTGAGCGTCGTGGCGGCCATCGACCATCTCCTCTTCGTCGGCGCTAGCCCGTCCGGGTGAGGTCACAGAGATCCTCGACGCTTGGCAGCGCCGCGAGGTCCAGGACCACGTCGCGCAGCTGTTTGGCAGTCTCAGCTCCGATCACGGGGGTCGCCAGTGACTGGAACTTCTGGGTGACCAGTTCGACGCGCGACTCGACGGTTCCTGAGTCGCGCGTGTGCGGCAGCGGCTCCGAGATGGTGCCTGCCGGTGTCTGGACGACAATCTCTCCGGTGCCCAGGGTGAAGGCAGGGTCGCCGACAAGCTCGATGCGGCGGATGAGGTCGGAGAAAGCGGGGCTGGTGACGTTCGCGTCACTGTAGGAGGCCGGGACGGTCAGGTCGTGGCCGAGCAGAACGAGGGCACAGACGCCAGGCAGCGAGAACTTGGACTCCAGGCCGTCCCGGGGCACCTGCACGCCGTAAGCGGACTTGGGGACCGATTCGCCGGTGCGCACCTCGGCGTGCACGATGTCGCCGGCGGTCAGGCCGCGGTCCAGCAGGGCGAGGCTGGCGAGGATAGTTGCCTGGGTGCCGTGACCGGACACGAACCGCTTGATGCATGTGTCGGTGACAGCCCACTCGTCGGAGCGCTGCGCGATGCGGCCCCAGTCGATATCGCCGCTCATCTGGGCGAAGGCGCGCTCGAAGGCGTCGGGATTCGCGGTGAAGCCGCGACGGGCTAGTCCGGCGGACAGCAGGCCGCGCTCTGCGGCAAAGCCGGCGTGGAAGGGTTTGGTCATGGTGCCGAAGTTGGCGTGTACGCCACCGACCTGCGATGTGGCGAGCCCTACGGCGCGGCCGAACTGGTCCGTGTCGAGGTGCATGAGCCACCCGGCGGCCGCGACGGCTCCGTACACGCCGAGCGTCGACGTGATGTGCCAGCCCTGGCGGTAGTGCTCATCGCCGATGACCACCCGCATGCGCGCGGTTACCTCGACGCCGGCGATGTAGGCGGTCAGCAGATCGGCACCCGAGACACCTGCCTGCTCTCCGAGGGCGAGTGCCGCGGGGAGCAGGGCCGCCGTGGCGTGGTGCCCGCCGAACAGATTGGTGTCATCGAAGTCGAGCGCGTGCCCGGTCGCGCCGTTGATCAGCGCTGCGGCCTTCGCCGGGACGCGCTGGCTGCTGCCGACCACAGTGCCGCGGCCGTGCTCGTCAGCGAACTCCGCTCGCAGGATTCGTGCCAGCGGCTCGGTGCTGCCGGCGAATGTGACGCCCAGCCAGTCCAGGATGCACAGGCTCGCGGCCGTTCGCGCTGCTGCCGGAACCTCGTCGAGCGTCAGCCGCCCGTACCGCTCCCACAGGGCATCTAGCTGCTCAGACACTGCATCTCTCCCATGCGATCTCGGGTCGCTGCCGCGACCAGTTACACCGTCGTCCAGGCGCTCGAAGCGTCGTGTGGGTACAGCGAGCGAATCTGCGCGACGAGGTCGGCGGTCAGCTGGCGACCCGTGGTCCGCGCGCTGTCCCACGGGCTGAGGATCACGTCGGTGAACCCGAGCTCGTCCAGGATGGCGAGGCGCTCAGTGATGACATCCGGCTGGCAGATGAGCTCAAACGGACCATCCTCAGCCAGCGGCCTCGTCGGCGCCTCGGGATCGACGAGCATGGTCGAAACCAGGGCGCGGGTTCCGCCGGCGTCGCGGAAGACCTTCATGGATTCGGTGAAGACCTTCTTCCAGCCGCCGAACAGCGTTCCCGGCCCTGCCGATCCGAGCCACCCGTCGTACATCGTGGCGGCGCGGCGCAACTGCGGCGGGCTCCGCCACGTGCCGAGCAGGAAGCGGGGTGAGCCGATCTTCATCGCCATCGTCGGCTCACCAATGCGCGGCGGGCGCTGGCGCTGATACTTCTTCTGTTCGTCCCCGAACGTGAGCTCCTCGACCTCGATGTCAGAGTCCCCCGTGAAGATCGACTTGATGAACCGCATCGAATCGTCCATGCGGGTAAAGCGCCGGCCCCAGTCCAGGCCGGCGACATCCCACTCCTGCTTCTGCGAGCCGGTGCCGACGCCAAACGTCACACGCTTCGGGGCGAACGACTCAAGCGTGTAGGCAGACTGAGCGAAGTTGCCGGCGTTCACGAGCCCGAGGCAGTAAATGCACGTGCCGAGCTCGACCCGGCTCGTTGCCGAGGCCGCGATGAGCAGGCCCATGAGCGGGTCGGGCAGGGTGCGCGCCGTGTCGCCGGGGATCGGGATGTGGTGGCCCGCCCAGATACCGCTGAAACCCACGGCCTCGATGAGGCGGGCCCGGTCCGCGATCTCGTTGAAGCCGAGCGGCATCCCGCCCGCACCGAGAATGCCGAAGTTCAGATGGAGCCGCACCACGCACCCCTGCCCTGGCCGGTGCGGCGTAGCCATGCCGACGCCGCCCAGCCGCCACTGTGTTCGTTACCCATCGTGGTAGTCCCGCTTGTCCTTGGGCAGCAGCGCCCGGATCTGGCCAAGGTCGTCGGCGGTGAAGTCGTATCGCCGGGCGAGGCCGGTGCGATCCTTGGCCAGCGACCGGTTCGACAGGATCAGCAGGACGTCATCGAAACCGAGGCTCTCCAGCAGCCCGAGCCGTTCCGTCGCTTCGGCCGGTGAACAGCACAGCGTGAACACGCCGTCATCGGTCAGCGGGACGTTCGGTCCCCAGAAGTCGGCGGCCACAGTCGCCGCGATGGCCCGGCGCCCGCCGAAGTCCCGGTAGATCTTGATCGACTCGGTGAGCACCTTCCGCCAGCCGCCGAACTGCGCGCCCGGACTTGCCGACGCGAGCCACCCGTCATATTCCGTTGCCGCGCGACGAAGCTGGCGCGGGCTGTGCCACGAGCCCAGCGCGAATCGCGGCGGCCCGACCTGCGCGGCCCACGGCGTCCCGCGGTCGACCTTAGGGTCGAGCACGACCGGCGTATCGGGATCGTCCAGAGCGGGGTGCTGCCGGTAGAGCGGGCCAACCGGCTTGCCCGCAAAGATCTGCCGGATACCGTCCATGTGGTCGGCCATCCGGCGGAACCGGTCGTCCCAGTCCAGCCCGTTCGCCTCGTACTCGACCTTCTGGCTGCCGGTACCGACGCCCAGTGTGAACCGGCCCTTCGCGATCGTCTCGAGCGTGTAAAACCGCTGGGCTGCGTCGTACTTATTGCGCAGCGGGAGCGAGTAAATGCTGGTTCCGAGTTCGAGCGCCGACGACGTCGCGAGCGAGCAGATGGCGAGATAGAGCAGCGGGTCGGGCAGGTCCCGGTCGGTGTCTCCAGGGATCGGGGTGTGGTCGCCGAGCCACGCTCCGTCGATGCCAGCGGCCTCGATCAGCTGCGCTCGCCGGGCTACGGCATGCCCGTCGAGCAGCGCGCCGGAGGAGTCGACCAGAGAGAGCCAGAGCCCGATGCGCATCGATGCAGTCCTCTACGGTGTCGCGGGCGGCGGTGTCAGGCGCCGCCACCAGTCAGGTCGGCGAGGAAAGCCCGGACCGAGCGCTCGTTCTCGAAGGCCAGCAGTCGCTGCAGCGCGGTGTCGACTGCGCCGGCCGGCCACAGGGTGCTGGCGGTACGGCGGAACTTGCCGGCGATCGTGGCCTGCTCGGCATCCAGATCGGTCATCGGAAGGCTGGAGTCGAAGCTGCCCGAGACGATCCGCCCGTTCCTCAGCCGCATCTCGAT
>JASHOE010000154.1 GCA_030041275.1 Streptosporangiaceae bacterium | reverse complement strand
GTGGAGTACCAGGTCATTGCGTTCCCGACCCGGCGCTTGTACGCCACGGCCGCATCGATCGGGCCCTGGGTGACGATGACGAACCGGGCGTCGTAACTGTTCAGGAACTCCAGCCGGGTGAACTGGGATGTAAACCCGGTGCAGCCAGGGCACTGCCACTTCTCTCCCGCGAACCACATGTGGCTGTACACGATCAGCTGCGACTTGCCGCCGAAGATATCGACCAGCCGTATTGGCCCGTGCTCACCCTCCAGGGTGTAGTCGGGCATCTTGACCATCGGTAGTCTCCGGCGCTGCGCCGCGACCGCGTCGAGTTCACGGGTTGCGGCCTTCTCCCGGGCCCGCAGGGCGTCGAGTTCACGCTGCCACGTGCTGGCGTCGACGATGGCTGGCAATGCTCCGGCCGTCATGGAACCCCCTAACTGACCATGTTCAGACCTGCGGCCTGCAGTTATTGAGACGCTGCGTGGCCGGCTAACTCATCGGGTTCTTCGCCACCCGCGTCAGACGCCGACTATCCGGGCGCCGGCCGGCGGGCGAGCGCGCTGCGCGGCGAAGGCGCGGCGGTAAGCCTGGGGGTTATTGCGCACTGCGCGGCTGAAGTATTTGCGCAAGTTGGCCGCGGTGGAAAAGCCGCTCGCAGCGGCCACCGCCTCGATGGGCAGGTCGGTCGTCTCGAGAAGGCGCTGGGCCAGCTGCACGCGCTGGCTCAGCAGCCACTGGTACGGCGTCACGCCCGTGCTTGCGAGGAATCGCCGCGCGAACGTCCGCGGACTCATCGCGGATCGGGCTGCCAGATCCGCCACCGTGACCGCCTCAGCTAGATGCTCACGCAGCCAGACCAGGGTGTCTTCGAACAGGCTGCCTGCCGCTAGTGCGGGCATCGGCGCTTCGATGTACTGCGCCTGCCCGCCCTCGCGCTGGGGCTGCACGACGAGCTGGCGAGCGAGCTGGGTGGCGATCTCGGTGCCGTAGTCCTGGCGCACGACGTGCAGGCACAGGTCGATCCCGGCAGCGCTCCCGGCCGATGTCAGCACGCTCCCCTCGTCGACGAACAGCACCCCGGCGTCCACCCGCAGCCGCGGGTAGCGGCGGGCCAGCTCTGAGCACTCGGTCCAGTGCGTCGTCGCCCTGCGGTCGTCGAGCAGCCCGGCTTCGGCCAGCGCGAAAGCGCCCGTGCACAGCGACAGGATGCGGCTGCCGCGGGCGTGCGCGCGCCGCAGCACGGGAGAAAGCGCGCTCGGTGCCTGGTCGGCGGTCTGCCCTGGCAGCACGACGATCATGTCAGCCGCGCCGATGCTGCGGGCGCCGCCAGCGGCGCGGACCTCGTAACCCACGTCGACGCGCACCGGGCCCGGCGTCAGTGCGCAGATGGTGGCGTTGTACCACGTGACGCCGAACTCGGGACCCCAGTTCGTGCCGAAGATCTCACCCGCGATGCCCAGCTCGAATGCCGATACACCCGGGTAGACGACAACGGCGACCGAGCAGCCCTGGCCCGCGCTGCTTCTGTCAGAGTTAGCAGGATCGTTGCGCACAGTGTCAATACTGCCACTTTCGTGCTGCGATGTGAAGGCCGAGCATGAGGGTATGACAACGCGCACCGAGAACCCGCCCGCTCCCGATAGCACGCGCGCCCGAGACCGAGTCGCTGCCCGCCTGCTGGCCACCGCACTCGATCAGCGGCTCGCGGCCGGGGCAAATCCAGCGGACAGCGCGCTCCTCGCGGCACGCGCCAGCCAGCTAGCCTCGCCTGTGCAACGCCAGCGGCTGACCCGCGGCTGGCTCGCGGTGCTCGACCGAGCCGCCCGGCCGCGCGTGCCGTTGTCACCCCGCGTGCCCCTGCGCCGCGCAGCGCTCGGCAGCGCGCAGGGCGACATCCGCCTGATGCTCGCGGTGGTTCAAGGCAGGCCCGTGGTCGGCATCCAGGGCATCGCGCTGGCCCGCACCCTGCTCACGGACGGCACAGGCGCGCTATACAACGCCCGATCCGGCGGGGACCTGGCCGTCGCGGTCCGCGACGCCACCCGGCTGATGCTGGCAAACTGACCGGCAGCGAGTCGGCACCGCAAGTGGGCCGCGGCCGCGGCCCGCAGCGGCACAATGAATCCCATGCCGTTGCGTACCTGGGCCGAGATGCGGGAATCGATCACGTCGGCGCTGATCCGGGACACGGGACACGACGTGGCGTGGTGGAACGAGCAGATAGCCGCGCAGCCCGGTCTCGCCCACGAAGCCGCGCTGCGGGCGTGGCTGAGCAGCCAGGAAGTCACCGGGTATCAGCAAATGCTGCTCGTGATGGAGCGGTTCGGCTACCCGGACTACCTGCTCGCATCGGCCGACGATCTACTGGACGGCCAGTATGCCGACCGTCCGCAGCTCCGGCCGATCCTGGACGCGGTGGTCGCGGCGGCACAGACGTTTGGCCCGGTTGACGTGCAGGCGCGCAAGACATACACGTCACTGCTGACTCCCCGGCGGACGTTCGCGGCCGTGAAGCCCACCACCCGCACCAGGGCAGATCTTGTCCTGCGGCTCGACGGCGCCGCGCCCGGTGGCCGCCTGCTTGATGGCAGGAATAGCGCGGGCGGCGGGCTCAACGTGCGCGTGGCCCTGCAGTCGGTCGCCGATCTCGACACCGAGGCGCTCGAGCTACTACACCGCGCCTACGAGGCGAGCGTCTAACCTGTCGCGCTGCCGGACCGGGCGGTCAGCCAGCCCGGCGCCGAGACTGGCGCCCCAGCTTCGCTGGCGGCTCGGCAGATTGCCGGGCTGTGTCGTCCGCGGCCGTGGTGATCAGCTCGACCAGGCGCTGCCCAGCGCGCGCTTCGGCCGCCTCGACGCACTCCAACTCGGCGTTGGTGCGCAGGATCGCCACCTCGATGGTGAACGCCGCCCCCGGGTCGTCAGCGCGCTCACGCCTGAGCTGCTGCAGGGTACGGGCGTCGGCGAGCAGCGTCTGCCGCTGCGCGCGGCAAAATCTCCTGACGTCGGCCGCGCCGCGAAGGCTGGCCGCCAGGACCTTCTGCACGAACTCGTCCCGAAATCCCGCCGAGGGCCGTACTGGGTCTTTCAGCCACGTGGTCAGCTGCTGCCTGCCCGCGTCGGTGATCTCGTGGACGCTTCGGTCGGGGCGCAGGCCTTCCTGGGGCTCAACCCGAGAGACGATGGTCCCTTCGCGCTCCATTTTATGAATGACCTCATAGATGTAACCCTTATTTAGCCCGCCGTACTCCGGGCCCAGTGCAGCCTCGATCCGGGCCTTCATCTCCCATCCATGGCTCGGCCCGTCCTCGAGGAGCGCGAGGATCACATGTTGAAAAGCCACGTGTCGACCCTATCGAAGTCTGCGGACGGGGCACCGCCCGACAAGCACGCTGACGCCGGGTCAGGATGAGGCGAATCGGCTGGGACGACTACCAAAGTAGTGAGGCAGGACACTACCTAGGCAGTCTCTATACCAGGCAGTATGTGTCTGTGGTCACGAGCAGCCTGCCGTTCGGCGGTTGCCCGTCGAGACGCGCCACGCCCGATCTTCCTGGCGTGCCGGTAACGCTGAGTGGCCTGATCATCCGCGACGTGCAGGCCAGCGCCGCTGGGGCGGCCGGCATCAGCCTCCGCGTGCCTGCCGGTCAGAGCGTCGCGTTGCACGGGTCATCCGATGGCACCGCCGTGGATCTGCTTGATGTCGTGGCGGGCCTCCGCCGCCCGCGGGCCGGCCAGGTGACCGTGGGCGCGCTGGCCGTTGACCGGCTGGGCGGTGCGGCAATGGAGCGGTACCGCGGTGAGCGCGGTCTGGTGTCTGCCCGGTTCCCGCTGCTGTCGTCGCTGTCGGTCACCGACAATGTGCTGGCCGCGCTCCGCTCCCGGCGGGTCGACTCCGCGGCACGCCAACGCGTTGCCGAGTTGCTCGTGCTGACCGGCGCCGCACATCTGACTGCTTGCCCAGTCGAGACGCTGCCGACTGAACAGCGGTGGCGCATCCTCATCGCGCGTGCTCTGCTGGCCGCCCCGCGGCTGGTCCTTGCTGAGGATCCGACGCCGAGCCTTGACCCGCGCGGCGCGACGCGTGTGCTTGACCTGCTCATGGATGCGCAGGCCCGGTGCGGATTCACGCTTCTGGTCGCCACCGACCGGCTACCCGCGGCGGTGCGTTGCCAGCGGCTGGTGACCGTGTCCGGCGGCCTCGTGACGGCGGACGAACTGGCTGGCGGTGACGATCCGTGGACCCGCGGCCGCGTCGACCGAATCGGCTAACCGCCGTGCGGCTCCGCAGCAGCCACCTGCGCGCCGAACCGGTACGGACGTCCGTGCTGATCACGGGGATCGCCGCAGCGGCAGCCGCATTCACCGTGCTCTGCATGAACGCCAGCGCCCTCACCGTGCAGATATCCGGTCGGCTGCCCGCGGTCAGCCCGCGCCGGGCATACGACATCTTGGTCCGGGAACCCAGTCGTGTGGATCAGGAACCCGGGGTCGGCGCGCTTTCGCGGCCAACCGACCTGGCCGAGCTCTCCGGCGGCATCACCCTCGCTCAGTACGAAACGATCAGCCACCTGCCGGGCGTCCAGGTCGCGGCGCCGATGACGATGGTCGGTTATGTTCCCCTGACGGTTGTCATTCCGGTGGCGGTCCCCGCCAGCGCGATCACATCGACGCCGGCTTTGTTCGCCGTCACCGCCGAGCAGCGCAGCGAGGGCGGCCTCAGCACAGTGACGGAGCAAAACGTCGGCAGCACGTACGTCACAGCTGAGCCGCTCGCCTACGACGGCAGTGCAGCGGGCCTCGGGAACGGTGACGTCGCTGACGCACCAGACGGCACGCAGGCGCTCGTGTGCCCGCGCTCGGAGCCATCGCCGCTGCCACCGGTCTTCTCTACCGACGCGCTACGGCGAACCGCCTGCTGGTCCACCACGACCGGTCCCGAACCGGACGCGTGGACCGGCCCGCAGCCGACAACGGTCTCGGTGCCCGTGGCCTGGACCTTCCTGCTGCCGCTCGTTGCCGTCGACCCCACCGCCGAGGCCGACCTGCTGCACTTGAATCGCGCCGTGACGAAGGGCAGCTACCTCCCGACTTCAGCCGTTGCGCACACGGGGCCGGTTCCGGTGCTCATCGCCAGCTCGATCGATGACGCCTCGCTGGACTCGCTGACCGTCAGCCAGCTGCCCGCCAGCGCGGCGCGTGGCTACGCTGCGGGGCTGACGCCCAATCAGGTCAACACGCTGCTGGACACCACTCGCGGCGAGACCATCGGGACGCGGATTGTGACTGCCGCCCAGGCGTACGCCGAGTTGCTCAGCGACCTGAGCGGATCTGGTACTGCCGCGGTAGCCGCGTATTGGTCTACGACTCCCGCGCGATACACGATTGGCCCCGGCGGCGCGCTGACCCCGCAGCCCGTGCCGAGCGACCCGGCAGTCTGGGCTGCTCCATACGCGCTCACCGGGCAGGATGCAGCCGCCGTCGGTGCGGCCGGAACGGGGTTCCGTGCGCTTGTCCCGCACGTGGCCCGGTCCTTCACGGATGGCGCAGTGCGCTCGTCCGCAGCTGCCGTGCGCGCCGTCGGCGTGTTCGACCCGGCCAGAATTACGAGCTCCGCTGCCACGCCGTCGCCTTATCTCGGGGAACGGCTGTCCGGCGCGGACGCGACGTCGCGGCTGCTGCTCGGCGGCGGGACGCTCGACCCCGACGGCAACCCAGCCGGCTATCCCAGCCCGGGCGCGACGCTGGTCATGCCGCTGCAGGACCTCGGCGCGTTCACCTCGGCCAGCGCCTACACCGGCACCCACGCGAAGGCACCCATCGGCTCGGTCCGGGTCCGCGTCGCCGGGGCGACCGGCGACGACGCGCTCAGTCAGGAGCGGGTGCGCGTCGTTGCCCAGGAAATCGTCCGCGCGACGGGCTTGAGCGTGGACGTGACGCTCGCCGCGTCCGCCGCGGCGCGCACCATCGACCTGGCGGCGAGCCGTGATGGTCGGCCGGCCTTGACACTCAGAGAGGACTGGTACCGCAGCGCCACCAGCACCACGGTGGTCGCCGCCGTCGACCCGCGCACTGTCGCGCTATCGGGGTCCGTACTGCTGGTTGGCTCGGTCTTCGTCGTCAACGGATCGATGGCTACCCTCCAGCGGCGACGCCGCGAGCTAGTCACGCTGCTCGCCCTTGGCTGGCGCAGGCGGCGGGTCGCGGGTCAGTTGGTGCAGGAGTTTGCCGTCATCTCGGTCACCGCCGGAATGCTGGCCGTCATCACGTCGTACGCGCTCCAGGCAGTCATCAGCGATCGGGTGGCTACAGGCTGGCCGCTGTTGAGCATGCCCGCAGCCGTGGCGATGACCTTCGTGGCGGCCTGGTGGCACGTGCGGCGAGCGATCGCCGGACCGCCGTCGATCAAGGACCTGTCGGCGCTCCGGCACGATGGTCGGCGCTGGCCGCTCGGCCGGTTGCAGCACGCGGTGCAATGCCTGCGCCGCGCGCCCATGCGCGGGGCGCTGAGCATGCTCGTGATCGCCGTGGCAGGAACGGCGCTCGGCACTGTGCTGGCGATGCGGTGGGTGTTCGGCGGCGTCATCGTCGGGTCCTGGCTCGGCGTGCCAGTAGCGTGGCAAGTGAGCGGTATCGACGTTGCGGCCTTGATCACGCTCCTGGTGCTGGCCACGATCACCATCACAGACATCAGCTGGCTGGCCGGTGCCGAGCGCGGCACGGAACTTCGCACCCTGCGGGCCATCGGGTGGCCGGCGCTCGGCGTCGTGCGGCTGGCCGCCGGCCAGGCGCTCCTGCCAGGCCTCGCTGGCGGAGTGGTCGCGAGCCTCCTCGACGTCATGGCGATCGGCGTCGTTACCCACCATGTCCCGACTGGGGTCATCCCCGTGGTAGCGATCGTCATAGCTACGGGCGCCGCGATCAGCCTGCTCGCTGCCGGCCTGTCCGCAGCTGCGCACGCGCGATCAAAACGGGGGGTTGACCCAGCCTGATTGCCCGATGGCCGGGCCGGACTACATCAGTCGGCTGCGGTCAAGGCGGCGACGGTACAAGACGAATCCACCGACCGCGACCACGACTCCACAGCAGCCTGCGATCAAACCGGCCTCAGCTCCGCCGCCCATGCTGCTGCTGTTGGCGGTGTTAGTCGCAGCCACGCCCTGCCCGCTGCCGGAGGATCCTTGCCGTCCGGAGGAACCTGACGCAGACCCGGAGCCCTGTCCGGTTGAGGAGCCGGCCGTAGCAGAGCTAGTGGTGTACGACTTACCGTTCGACGAGAGCGTGACAACGGTTGACTGGATGTACTTGTAGTGCCCGGTGGCGGCGACTCTGGCGTAGCAGCCGACCACGAAGTCGAGAGTCCCGCCGCCGTGGACGTTTGCGAACCGGAATATAGCGGCCAGGTTGCCGTCGAGCGTTCCCCGGAATGCTCCGGTGAGGTCGTACGCCGCGGACGAGATCAGACTGAGGAACCTTCCGTGGGCGGTGAACAGCGACACCATGGCGGAGCCTCGGTAGCCCGTCGGGCAGCCGTCGGTTGTCGACCAGGTTGGTGTGAGGGTGGTAGCACCTCTGGACGGACTAAAGATCAGATGGCCTGGCTCAGATCCGACGCTGGCCAGGGCCGGCCCGGTCGTCACGACTGCCGCTCCGGCGATCACGCCGATCGCACCGAGGAGCACAGCCGTACGGCGGAATGTCGCGGCGATGCTCGATCGGGCCGGTGCGTCGCGCCGAGCGCCGGAGGTGATCTGACTTGCTGACATGGCCGGAGACGTTACTGCGCGGACCTAAATCCTGAACATACTGGTGATGAGCAGCAGGAAAACGAAGCCTAGCGGCGGCTTTGTACGGCGTGCCTGGCGATCGCCAGGGAGGCGCTCGGCACGCGAAACGGGCCGAGGTTTAGCTGGCCGACACCAGGCTGGTGTAGACGACGACGTTGGAAAGATAGTGACCGGTGTCCGAGTCGAATACCCCGCCGCACGTGACGAGCTGGAGAGCGCTGTAGCCATGGGAACCGTAGACCAGCTGCGTCGGGAAGTCCGCCTTCTGGTACATCGCTACCTGGCGAACCACGAAGTGCGTGATGACGCCGTCAGCCAGCCTGACATCAACTTCGTCGCCCGGCCGGAGCGTTCGCAACTGAAAAAACAC
>JASHOE010000153.1 GCA_030041275.1 Streptosporangiaceae bacterium | reverse complement strand
AGATAACCGGCCTGGACGCACTGCTCGGCAAGCTCCGCGTCGCCAGAGAAGCAGTGGAAGACCACCTGCTCGGGTGGGCCGTCAGCGGCGAGGATCGCCAGCACGTCCGCGTGCGCATTCCGGTCGTGGATCACGAGCGGCTTCGAGACCTGCTTGGCGATGTCAATGTGGGCGCGGAACCAGTCCCGCTGCACGTCCGGGGCGGCGCTGTCCCGGTAGTAGTCAAGCCCCGTCTCGCCCACGGCGCGAACCTGCGGCAGCGCCGCCAGCCGGGCAATCTCAGCGAGCGTAGCGTCGCGCCCTGCCGGTGAGTCAGCGGCCGCCGCTGTCTCGTTCGGGTGGATCGCAACGGCAGCGAAAACCGCTGGGAACGATGCCGCGCACGCCGCGGCCCAGGCTGACGACGCAGCGTCGGTGCCGACGGTGATGACCCGAGTGATGCCCGCGGCCGCCGCCTGCGCGAGCGTGTCCGCCACGGCCATGTCGATCATCTCGAGGTGGCAGTGACTGTCGAACGCGGTGCCGGGCAGCGGCTCCGGCGCGACCGCCGGGGGCCTGCCGATGCCAGTTCCGGGGCCGAAGCCGTGATCGACGGACGGGTGGCCCTGCTCGGGGCCGGACAGCCCGCTCGACGCGGTCACCCGCTCTCCAGCCGGGCTAGCTCCTCGGCCGCCACCGATGGGGCGAGCTTGGCGAACAGTGGCGTCGGCTGGGAAAGTCTGGTGCCCGGCTTGATCGGCGCCGATTCCCAGCGCGCGGCGGTCCGGTAGTCGCCGGTGATGACCGGGTAGTTCGGACCGCCGTCCTCCGCTACCTCGTCGATCCGCGGCAGGCCTGACCACTCACCGGTGCCGCCGAGCATCTCGAACACGCGCTGCGACGAGCGCGGCAGGAACGGGGTAAGCAACGTCTTTCCGTCGTCGACCAACTGGAGAGCTACGTGCAGGATCGTGCGCATCCGGTCCGGGTCAGACTCGCGCAGCTTCCACGGCGCATGGTCCGACATGTATTTGTTCGCGTCGGCCAGCGTCCGCATTGCCTCCGTGCTGGCGACCTTGAAGCGGCACCGTCCGAGCGCGTCCCCCACGGTGGTGAATGCGGCCTTGGACCGGTCTAGCAGCGCGCGGTCCGCCTCCGTCAGCCGGCCGGCCGCCGGGATCTCGCCGATGTTGCGCGCGGCGAATGATACGGCGCGGTTGACGAGATTCCCCCAGTTGGCCAGCAATTCGTCGTTGTTGCGACGCACGAACTCGGTCCAGGTGAAGTCGGTGTCTTGGGTCTCCGGGCCCGCCACCGCGACGTAGTAACGAAGCGCGTCCACGTCGTAGCGGGACAGGAAGTCCCTGACGTAGATCACGACGGACCGCGACGAGGAGAATTTCCTGCCTTCCATTGTCAAAAACTCGCTGCTGACGACCTCGAACGGCAGGTTGAGCGCGCCAAGAGCGCCGGGCGTTCCGCCACGCGCACCCTTGCCGCTATAGCCGAGCAGCATGGCGGGCCAGATCTCGGAGTGGAAGACGATGTTGTCTTTGCCCATGAAGTAGTAGGCGTCGGCATCTGGCGACTGCCACCACGCGCGCCACGCGGCCGGATCGCCAGATCGCCTGGCCCACTCGATCGATGCGGACAGGTAGCCGATCACCGCGTCGAACCAGACGTAGATCCGCTTGTCCGGGAGGTCCTGCCAGCCCTCGAGCGGGATCGGCACGCCCCAGTCGAGGTCTCGGGTGATCGCCCGCGGCTGCAGGTCATCGAGCAGGTTCAAGGAGAACTTGAGCACATTCGGCCGCCAGAGCCCGCTCTTGCTCTGCAGCCAGCTGCCGAGCACGTCAGCGAACGCAGGCAGGTCGAGGAAGAACTGCTCGGTCTCGACGAACACCGGCGTCTCGCCGTTGATCTTCGACCGCGGGTTGATCAGATCGATGGGGTCGAGCTGGTTGCCGCAGTTGTCGCACTGGTCACCGCGGGCGTTCTCGAACCCGCAGATCGGGCACGTGCCCTCGATGTACCGGTCTGGCAGCGTCCGGCCGGTGGACGGTGACACCGCGCCCATGGACGTGCGGGTGAAGATGTAGCCGTTGGCGTACAGTCCGCGGAACAGTTCCTGCACCACGGAGTAGTGGTTGCGCGTGGTAGTGCGGGTGAACAAGTCATAGGACATGTCCAGCCCTGCCAGATCCTCGGTGATGACCCGGTTGTAGCGGTCGGCCAGTTCGCGCGCGGTCACGCCCTCCGCGTCGGCTTGCACCTGGATCGGCGTGCCGTGCTCATCGGTGCCGCTCACCATCAGCACGTTGTTGCCGCACATTCGCTGGTACCTGGCGAACATGTCGCACGGCAGGCCGAAACCTGACACGTGACCGATGTGACGAGGGCCGTTGGCATACGGCCACGCCGCGCAGGCGAGGATGTGACGGCTGGTCATAGCTGTCAGCCTAGGGGAGCATGACCGGCGGCTACTTCCAGGTGACCCGCATGCCGCCGCGCCACCCGGTCAGCACCGTCTCGTCGCCGCTCACCGTGATGCCGACCTCGGTCGGCTCGGCCCGGTTCCACAGCACCAGGTACAGCCCGGCTGCCGGCCCAGCCAGCGTGCATTCGGCGCTGCCGCCTCCACGGCGGACGGTGGCGGCGAGCTTGCCGTCCTCGGTCAGCTCCAGTAGCCACTCCGCGCTCGTGTCGGTCGCCCTGACGAGCAGCCGGCGGCGGGCCCCGACCCGTTGGTCATCCGACAACTCGCCGCCATCCCGGCCGAAGAAACCCATGATCAACTCGTCGACACCGTCGGCCGCGAACTCGGTTCCGACCCCGGTCGGCGCGCCGCCTGCCGCCTGCTCGGCGTCGACCCGGTGTATTGCCGTCTCGTGGGCCTGACGGCGCGCCCAGAACTCCCGTGCCGAGGGCGCCGGCAGGAAGGCCCAGCAAACCAGGCCAGGATCGGCGCCCGCCAGCGCCGTGACGAGTCCGGCGTGCCCATCCCGGAACCAGCTGAGGAGGTCCGCCTCGGCTGGCGAGCCCGCGAGGATCTCGGGCTCGGTCGACCTGGGTACCGGCTGCGTCAGCCCTTCCATCACGAAGCGACTCGCCCATCGATGCACGTAACCGGTGTGCCGAAGCAGATCGCGAACCTGCCAGCCAGGGCAGGTCGGCACGGGCGACGCAAGACCAGCTCGCTCGGCTGCGTCCGCCAGCAGACGCCCGTCCCGATCAAGCTCACGGATGTGCTCATCGACGTTCACGCGCCCATGGTGGCACCTCGGCCCGCGCTATGGCCCATCGAAGTCCGGCCGCGACCCGTTCGACTGGCGCTATGGCCGCTCAACCGGGCGACCCGTTCGGCCGGCCGCCGTGACCTGTTTGGCTGGCGGCGTTATAGAGATCGCGCTTACGGACCCCAGTCTCCGCGGCGACCGCGGTGACCGCGTCCCTGGTCGTCTTGCCCTCCTTGACCTGCGCCTCAACCTGGGCCACCGCGTCCTGCAGCGCCTCCGGCGCGGCCGGAGCTCGGCCGCCAACTTCGTGGGGAGCGGGCGCGCCAGCGACCACAACCGTGACGTCATCCTGGGCGACGTCATCGACGGCCGGGCCGGCCAAATCTCCCAGCGGGCCGTGGAGCACGTTCTCCGCAGCCGTCGCAAAGCTCCGGCAGATCGCAGCACGACGGTCCGCGCCGAAGGCGGCTGCGAGCTCCGGCAGGATCTGCGCCACCCGGCGGGAGGCCACCACGAAGATCAGCGTTCTGGTGTCGGGCACGAGCCCCGTAAAGCGGCGTTCCCTCTCCTGTGGGTCGTCAGGCGGGACGCCCTCGAACACGAACCGCTCAGCCGACAGCCCGGACGCGGTCAGCGCTGCGGTGACCGCGGACGGGCCGGGCAGCACCGTCACTGCGGCACCTGCCTCCGCCGCGGCCACGATGACATCGGGAAACTTAACCGCGGTATGCACCGACAGGGGGTCAGTGACCAGCAGCACATCACGGCCCGCCGCCAGCTCGGCCAGCAGACCCGGCACCAAGGCGACCGGCGGCTCGGCGGCACCAGACACCTCGCGGCCGGCGAGCGGGATGCCGAGGTCGGCGGCGAGCCGACGCACCGGCCCGGGGTCCGCGGCCACGATCACGTCGGCGGCTGCGAGCGCGGACCCGAATCTGGCGGTGGTGTCGACGGTCTCCCCGAACGGCATGGCAGCTACGATCAGGGTGCCGGAATTCGGCGCTGGTTCAGAGCTTCGCCCGGTCATTTCCGTGCCGATGCTAGTCGGGCCGCGCCTACCATGGCTGACGATGAACGTCTACCAGGCGGCGCCGACCGCTACCACGGAGGGCACCCTGTTCACTAGGGGTAGCCGCCATGGCAGCGCGCTCGTGCTGGGGAGCGCGTTCTGGGGGTGGGCCGGCCCGATCCTCATCACGATCTTCGGCGGCTTCCTGCGCTTCTACCGGCTCAGCCAGCCGAAGGCGGTCGTCTTCGACGAGACGTACTACGTGCCGGACACGAACTCGATCTTGCAGCACGGCGTCGAGCTGCAGCACGTCAGCAACGTCAACAACCTGCTCGTGCGTGGCGATCCGAACATCTTCACGCTCACCAACGGCCACCTGACCGGCGAGATCGTGGCGCATCCGCCGCTCGCAAAGATCATGATGGCGTTCGGTCAGTGGGTGTTCGGGCTGACTCCGTTCGGCTGGCGGTTCGCCGTGGCGGTCGTCGGCACGCTGTCCATCCTCATGCTCGCCCGGATCGTCCGGCGGATGACCCGGTCGACCTTGCTCGGCTGCGTGGCAGGGCTGCTACTCGCCCTCGATGGCCTCGAACTGGTCCTGAGCCGGACCGCGATCCTCGACATCTTCGTGATGTTCTGGGTGCTGGCGGCATTCGGTCTGCTGGTGATCGACCGAGATCGCACCGTCGCGAAGCTCGCCGACGCGGCCAGCGGCAACCCTGCGAGTGCGTCCGACGTGGCCGGCACGTCCGACGTGGCCGGCACGTCCGACGTGGCCGGAACGTCCGACGTGGCCGAAGCGCCGAACCTGGCCGGGCCGCGGCTCGGCATCCGCTGGCTTCGGGTGGCCGCGGGACTGTGCCTTGGAGCAGCGTGCGCGAGCAAGTGGAACGGGCTGTGGTTCCTTATCGCCTTCGCCGGGCTGGCGATCGTCTGGGACTTCGGCGCCAGGCGGGCCGCCGGGTATGCCGCCTGGCGCAGCGGAACTCTGCGCAGCGACGCCAAGTGGCTGCCGGTCTGGTTCTTCCTGGCCCCGCTCGTGGTCTACACGGCATCGTGGAGCGGCTGGTTTGCCACCGACGACGGTTACGACCGGAACTGGGCAGCTCTGCACGGCAACCACACGCCGATCTGGTCCACCATCGATTCGTGGTTCCAGTACAACCACTGGATGCTCCAGTTCGGGCTCGGCCTGACCTCCTTCCAGTCCTACCGGTCCAACCCGGTCGGCTGGCTCGTGCTCGCCAGGCCCATCTCCTTCTACTGGAGCGAACCGCACGCCAGCACCTGCGGCTCACACTGCACGGCGTCGGAAGTGCTCGCCATCGGCACGCCGCTGATCTGGTGGGGCGGCACGCTCGCGCTGGTCTTCTGCCTGTTCTGGTGGCTCAGTGGCCTCATCGCTGACCTGGTCTTCAACCGGGTGCCGCGGCGTGACTGGCGGGCGGGGGCGGCGCTGCTCGGGGTGGCGGCGGGCTGGCTGCCGTGGATCTGGTACGCGTGGCACGACAACCGCACGGAGTTCTACTACTACGCGGTTTCCTTCGAGCCATTCATGATCATCGCGATAACGCTCTGCCTCGGGCTGATCATCGGGCCAGCACGCGCCGCCCCTGGCAGGCGGGCGATGGGCGCCATCGGGGCGGGCGGCTACATGATCGCCGTACTCGTCAACCTGGCCTACCTGTACCCCATACTGACCGCTGAGGTTATCCCGTTTTCTGCCTGGTTGTCGCGTATGTGGTTCCACCGCTGGATCTAACTGCCGTCGCGCACGCTGCGTAGTCGCAGTGTTACTCAGATCACGAATCGTGTTACTCGCCAGTTGCGTCATAGGTGTGTCAGTCCCCCCGACCGAGCGGAGCACACAGTGACTGCAGAGGCAATACAGGCACGGCAGGACCAGGTTCAACTGGCCGGGCCGACCGAGCCTAGGCAGCTCGCGTCGATGCCGGACCGCGACGTTCGGTTCGAGCGCGACGTGATGCCGTTCCTGGCTCAGCTGTATCCGGCCGCGCTGCGCATGACGCGAAACCCGAACGACGCCGAGGATCTGGTCCAGGAGACGCTGGCGAAGGCGTATGCGGCGCTGCACCAGTTCAAGCCCGGCACCAACCTGCGGGCCTGGCTGCATCGCATCCTCGCCAATACGTTCATCAACAGCTACCGGAAGAAGCGCCGCGAGCCGATCCAGGATCTGGGCGTTGAGTTTCAGGAGGACTGGCAGGTCGGCCACGACCCGCTGATGCCTCCGGCTCGGTCCGCCGAGGCCGAGGCACTGGACCGGCTCACCGACTCCGATGTGCTGCAGGCGCTGCGGGAACTGCCCGAGGAGTTCCGTGCGGCCATCTACCTGGCCGACATCGAGGGCTACCCGTACAAGCAGATCGCGGAGATGATGGGCACCCCCATCGGCACGGTGATGTCCCGTCTGCACCGCGGCCGGACCAAGCTCCGCGAGCGGCTAGCAGACACCGCCGCTGGGCAGCGGGCCCTGGCCGGCAGCGCTCGCTAGGCCCCTCCCACACCGCGGGTCCCCCGCCCGCACAACCCCCCGGAGAACGCGGGTCCCCCGCCCGCACAACCCCCCGAATGCGATGCCCGCCGCTGCTCCTCCCCGGCAGCGGCGGGCATCGCCTCGTCACGGCCGGAACGCGGTGCGGATCGGCGGACGAGTTCGGCGGGCCGCGGCCGCACCGGCCTCACTACCCGCCGCCGAAGATCCGATCACAGACCCTGGCGCTGGCCTTACCGTCATCCAGCGGGCAGAACTTCGCGGCGAACGCCGCGTAGGCGTCCTGGTGCTCCGCCGAGATGGCGTCGAATCTGCCGATCGCATCGATCACGTCGTCCGACGTGGCGAGCAGCGGGCCGGGTGCCTCATTCTCCAGGTCGATGTACAGGCCCCGCACGCTGTCCCGATAGTCCGCCAGGTCATAGGCGAAGAACAGCATGGGCCTACCGGTGACGGCAAAGTCGCACATCATCGACGAGTAGTCGGTGATGAGCGCGTCGCTAGCCAGAAGCAGCTCGGTGACGTCCGGGTAGCCAGTGACATTGACCACGAATCCCTGCCGCGCTCCGGCGGGGGCGTCATCGGCCGTCTGGTGGTGCCCGCGGAGCAGGATCACGTAGTCGTCGCCCAGCTGCTGCCAGGCGCGATCAAGATCGAGCTGCAGGTCGAACCGGTACCGGCCGGAGGCGTAGAACTGGTTTTCCCGCCAGGTTGGCGCGTACAGGACGACGCGCTTGCCGGCCGGGATGCCGATCCGCTCGCGCACTCGCGCAGCGATGGCCGGCCCGTCATCGCGGGCCAGGATGTCATTGCGCGGATAGCCGGACTCGAGTATCTCGCCGCCGAACCGGAACGCGCGGCGCAGGATCGGCGTGCTCGCGGGGCTCGGCGAGAGCAGCAGGTCCCAGCAGGCGATGTCGCGTGCCAGCAGCTCCATGTACTCCCGGCCGGCGAAGGACTGCATCTGCGGCAGATCGAAACCGATGCGCTTGAGCGGCGTGCCGTGCCACGTCTGAACGTAGAACTGGCCGGCGCGCTTGGTGAAGCCGCGCGGCATGTCGTCGTTGGACACCAGATACGCGGACCTGGCGAGCGCCTCCCAGCACGCCTTGCCGTCGTACAGCACGGCTCTCGCGTCGTCCGGGACCTGCACCGCCCAGTCGTTGACGACCCAGATGTGTTCCCTGGTGTCCCCGCGCCGCCGCAGCTCGGCCGCGATGCCCAGCGGGTTGTCGCTGACCTGCCTGCCCTTGAAGCTCAGGAACACCACCGCGTCACGCAGCCGCCGCCGCTGCTGCAGCGGGTAGTGCACCTCGCGCAGCACCCGGCGCTGCACGCGGCCTTGCTCGGCGACGCTGAGGGGCTCCACGGTCAGCACCGGAGAGTCTCGGCCGGACGTGGTGAACCGGTACTGCTTCGGCCCGAACTGGTGCCGGCGGCCGTCCGCGGTCGCCAGCCGCTCGTGGTCGTAGCCGGGCACGACCAACTCGGCGCCGGGTCCGCCGCGCCGGATCTTGAGCTCCCACTCGCCGTCTCGGAGCGGCTCGCGATGGCCGAAGACCAGCATCGCGGCGACGTCGGCGGTCACGCTGAAGCTGTCCCCGTGCCACTCGACGGGGATCGGGTGGAGCTCGGCCGCTCCGACCCGCTGCAGCACCGCCTCGGCCGCGGTGTCCGGCTCGCCGTACCGGCCGCTGAAGGTCAGCCGACCGTCGGCCGACCAGGTGTAGTCGCTGATCACCGGCGTAGCGCCGCGAAGGACAACGGCCACGTTCCCCTGTCCCGTGCGCTGGATGGCAAGCTGCCGGGATCCCGCCGGGAAGCGGTATTCGTGGCCGTGGGCCGGAAACGCGACGGGGATGGCCGCCGCGCCTGGCTGCGCCACGCACAGGTCCCACTCAGCCCCTGCGTCGGCGAGCACGGTCGCCGGCAACGCAGCGCGCAGCCGGATGCTGCCAGCGGACTGGTCCGCCGTGGTCGTGGCCAGGTCGCGGCCCGCGGTGCCGTCCGGCCGCACCAGC
>JASHOE010000025.1 GCA_030041275.1 Streptosporangiaceae bacterium | reverse complement strand
GCGAGTTCCAGGTGTGCCGTGACGTCGTCGGCCGATGCCCGCCTGGTCACCCACGCGACCAGGTTGGACAGCCAGACGTCGCCGATGATCCGCGCGATCGCGCGCTCGTCGGCCGTGGGCTCGCCGTCATGCATGGCTTTGGTCAGCATGCCCTCCATGAGCTTGGCGACAACGTTGACCTCGGCGGCGGCGCCTGGGTCGGCGAACATGAACGCGCGCGTCATGGCCTCGATCAGCAGCGGCTCGCGCTGCATCGACCTGGTGACCAGCGACAGCACGTACAGCACCCGGTCGGCGGGCGTGTCGCCGGGCAGCGGCAACCGGCCGAGCCGCTCTTGCGCCCGCTCGAACTCTCGGGCCAGCCCGGATACCAGCAGGTGGATCTTGGACGGAAAGTACCGGTAGAGCGTGCCCAGCGCCACATCCGCGCGGTCGGCGACGGCCCGCATCTGCACCGCCTCGTAGCCGCCTCTGGACGCGAGCGCCAGCGTGGCATCGAGAATCCGCTTCCGCCGTTCGCGCTGAGCAGCGGAGCCGAGGTCCGCCTGGGGCCCAGAGCGGGACAGCTCGGCGCTGCCGTTATTAGTACGCGTTCTCGGCGCTGCCATGCTGACCTTTCGTCCGCACACGGGGCACATTGTCGTGCCGACCTGCTCTCGGCGAGACGGCGGCGCCGGCCCTGCCAACTCGCGAAACGTGCCTGGCCAGCCTAGCAACGCGGGTGCTGCGAGGGCGTGGACTGGCCGGTCGCCGGTCCGGTCTAGCTATAACATGTTCCAGAAGTTGAGCAGGGCAGGCGACGTAGTCAGCCAGGCAGAGATGACGAGCGCTGACCTCGGGCGCGGCGCGGCAACTGATCGTCGCGGGGCTGCTGACTTGACCTTGGAGCCCGCTCCAGGGTTTACCGTTCGGATCTGTGACGCAGACAATCTCGGCCCAGGCCGCAGCCCTGGGCCTCAGCGCTGACACGCTGCGTTATTACGAGCGTCTTGGCCTTCTGCCCCCGCCACCGCGGACCGCCGCCGGCTATCGCATCTACGGCCAGGAAGCGGCGGAGCGCCTCAGCTTCATCCGCGGGGCGAGGCGCATGGGCCTGCGGCTGGCGGACATCAAAGAGCTCCTCGACGTTCGCGATCGAGGACAGTGCCCGTGCGGGCACACCAAGGACCTGGTGACACGTCGGCTGGCTGAGGTCGACGCCGAGATCCGCCAGCTCAATGCTGTGCGCGGGCAACTGCTCACTCTGAAGAGGCGCAACGAGGAGTGCTTCGACACAGCTGCCGCTGACTGGTCGTGCGTCGTGCAGCCAGCGGAAGGAGGTGACGTATGAGGACCTGTTCGCACTGCGGGTGTGACTGCGCATGCAGTCCATGCTGCTGCTGCGCATGCACTCCATGCTGCTGCTGTGGAAGCTGACCGGCGCTGCTGCGGGCTAACCTGCCCCCAGGCAGGCGGCTAGCCGCTCAGGCGGCTAGCCGCCTCGCATAGACCAGCCGACAGCCCGGGGAGGTGGCCCGGTCGGTCAATCCCTGGGCATCGACATGGCGTTCTCAGTCACGGGCTCCTCGGTCTGCGTCACATCCGACGTGGGTGCGGACTGCGTGACTTGTTGGCCAACGGCCCGGCCGCGACTAACGTTTCCGGTAAGCGATCTGCGGTGCTTGCCCGAGGTCTTGAGGAGGGGGCGATGAGCGTGATGAGTTACTCGATCAGGATCGGGTTGCCGACCGCGGCCGACCCGGCGGGCGAGACCGGGCCCGGGTACTGGTGGATGACCGGGTCGGCGATACCAGCGCTGCTGCCGGTATCACAGCGCCGCGCGATCAGGCGCGCACACGGCCGGCGGCGTCGGCTACGGATATGGCGGCGCGGCCGGTAGCGGGCTGGCAACCATCGCGGCGGCTGTGACCACGGACGATAGTGACAGGGAGCGAAGGAGCCCGGCACCGCCCCACCGCGGATGCCGGGCTTTCCCTTCGCCTGATCGCTAACCTCGGCGGGCGGATCAGGCCGCTTCTAGCTGGTCACCCGCGACATCGTGGCCGGGCTCTTTCTCGACATCGCGGATAGGCCGGCTAGCGATGGTCTGCTTGATCAGGAGGGCGAACAGCACCGCCATGATCAGGCCGATGGTCGCCAGCCCGAGCAGGATGATCACGGGATCATCCGGGCGGTGCTGACCGGCACGACCAGCGGCTGGCCGGTGACGGTTGTCCTGCCCGGTGCTGTTTGGCTGGCGGACGCGCTCGCGGGTGCCGCGGTAACGGCGCGACCGGATGGCCGGTGAGCTTCATGCTGCTCCCTTCCTGATGTTCCTCCCACGCCCGGTTGTGCGCGGCCTGCCGCTCAGCCCGACCGGACAGCCGCACGGCGCCACACTGGCCCGTCGCTGAAGCCTGGTTGCGACGAACCGAGCGCTCCCCTCAGCTGGAAGTTAGCCGGGCGCAAGCGATGACGGCATCCCCCGGTCCGGGGATTGCCGGCCAGCGAACGTCCGGTCAGCGGGGCGGCGTCCGTCGGGTGCTTCCGGGAGCCGTCCAGCCGCTGATCGGGCAACCCGTAGCGAGCCGCTGCGCGCCGCTCGCGGCGGACAGCCCGGCCAGTCCGCCTGCCAGCAACATCGTCGATGCAGAGCGCGACCCGCCCGGTGCCTGCGGCGCTAAACGTCGGGTTCTGCCCGCTGCTCCGTCCTCTCAGCGAGTTTCCGCAGGTCAGAGCGCTTGTGAGCACCCGTTAGAACATGTTCTAATTTTGACTGGCTGCCGACGAGGAGGACACGTTGCCGATCGCGCTCACCGCGGAGCAGCGTGCCCTTCAGGCCTCAGTCCGGGAGTGGGCGAAGCGAGTCGGCGCGATCGAGATCGTGCGCAGCCAGGAGCCCCCCGGCGGCGCCGAAACAGCTGGTGTGCGCGGCTCGGTCGTCCTCGATACCGCCGCCGAGCGCTGGGCGAGCCTGGCTGAGCTTGGTGTGTTCGGCGTCGGCATCCCGGCTGAGTCAGGCGGCGCGGGTGGCAGCTCCGCCGATCTCGCTGCGGTGCTGGCTCAGCTCACCGACTCGCTGGTGCCGGGGCCGGTGCTGCCGACGCTGCTGGCCGCGCTGCTACTCGCCCGCTGTGCGGGCGACCGGCCACAGACGGCAGCTGCGGCACTGCGCGGCATCGCGGCCGGGCACATCTCGGTGGCGGTGGCTCTCGATCCTGGCCTGATCACCGCGCGGACCGAGCCCGGCGGGTCGGTGCGGCTGACGGGTAGCGCGGGTCCGCTGCTCGGCGGTGGCAGCACGACCCATCTGCTCGTGGGCGCGACAGCAGAAGGCGCGGACCGCTGGTGGCTGCTGCCCGCAGACCAGTCACGCATCAGCCGCACGCCACGGCCGGCCGCCGATTTTTCCCGCTCGCTAGCGGACGCCATGCTCAGCGGCGTCGTCGCCGGTCCCGGTGACGCGCTGGTCGGCGTGACCACCGAGCACGTCCGCGACCTGGCTGCGGCACTCTGCGCGGTTGAAGCGGCCGCCGTGGCGGACTGGTGCACGCGTACGGCGGCCGAGTACGCCGCGATCCGCCATCAGTTCGGCCGTCCGATCGGCGCGTTCCAGGCCGTGAAGCACCTGTGCGCGAGCACGGCGTGCGGCGCCGAGTCCGCGGCCGTGCTCGCGTGGGACGCCGCGCGTGCGATCGACGACGGACCAGCCGCAGCGGCGCTGCCGGCCGCTGCGGCCGCCGCGTTCTGCCTGGACGCGGGCGTCGACGCCGCCAAGAACTGTATCCAGGTCCTTGGCGGCATCGGGTTCACGTGGGAGCACGACGCGCACCTGTACCTTCGCCGCGCTGTCGCGCTGCGGCAGCTGCTGGGGGGATCGGCCGCGTGGCGCGATCGGGCGGCCGTGCTGGCTGCTGCGGGCGCGCGCAGACAGCTGACCGCGGCCGACATGAAAGACGATGATGACGCTGCGGCCGCCGTCAGGAGTGGCGCCAGGCACGCCGCGGCCCGCGTCGCCCGGCTGCCGGCGGCCGAGCAGCGAGCCGCGCTCGCGGAGTCGGGATACGCGGCACCGTCCTGGCCGCCGCCTTACGGGCTAGCGGCAACACCGGCCGAATGCCTGGTGATCGACGAGGAACTCGCCGTCGCGGGGCTGTCCCGACCGGACCTGGTCATCGGCGGCTGGGCGCTCGCCGCAATCCTTAGGCACGGCAGCCGCGCCCAGCACGACCGCTTCGCCGGGCCGACGCTCCGCGGCGAGATCGCGTGGTGCCAGCTGTTCAGCGAGCAGGACGCCGGCTCCGACCTGGCCGGACTGCGCACGATGGCCAACCGGGCCGAGGGCGGCTGGGTGCTGACCGGTCAGAAGGTATGGACGTCGCTGGCCAGGCAGGCCGACTGGGCGATCTGCCTGGCTCGCACCGACCCCGCGGTAGCCAAGCACAGGGGACTGACCTTCTTTCTGGTCGCGATGCGCAGTCCGGGCATCGACGTCAGGCCGCTGCGCGAGATCACCGGCCGAGAGATGTTCAACCAGGTCTTCCTTGACCAGGTCTTCGTCCCCGACGAGTGCGTCGTCGGGGCGGCGGGCGAGGGCTGGCGGATAGCGCGGACGACGCTCGCCTCCGAACGGGTCGCCATGGGCACCGGCTCGTCGGTCGGCGAAGGGGTCGAGCGACTGCTCGAGATCGCCAGCGAAACCGGAGCCACGGCGGACCCAGTGGTCCGGCAGCGGCTGGGTGGCCTCGTCGCCGAGGGCATGGCGGTGTCGCTGCTCGACCTGCAAGCCATTCTGGCGACCCGCAGCGGTGGCGACTCGTCGCCGCTCGCCGCGGTGCGCAAGCTGGCCGGGGTGGCGCACCGGCAAGCCGTGGCGGAGGCAGCGCTCGAACTCGCGGGCGCCGCAGGCATGACCGCAAACGACGATGCGCTGCAGGAATTCCTGCTCACCCGGTGCCTCAGCATCGCCGGCGGCACGACGCAGATCCTGCTGTCGCTCGTCGGCGAACGGCTGCTCGGCCTGCCCAGGGAGGAGGCCCGCTAGGTGGACTTCACCCGCGACGAGGCCGAGATGGCGGCGGCCCAGCTTGCGGCCCGGATTCTCGACGCCGCCGCGCCGTCGACCGCGGACTTCGACGTTGAGCTCTGGAAGGGCCTCGGCCGGGCTGGCCTGCTGTCGCTCGCACTACCCGGCGAACTCGGCGGCGAGGACCTCGGCATGCTGGCGACCGCGGCTGTGCTGGCAGAGGTTGGCCGGCACGCCGCCCGGATCCCGGCGCTCGCCACCCTCGCGCTCGGCGTCCTGCCGGTCGCGCGTAGCACCGACGGTGCCCTGCGACGAAAGCTGCTGGCAGGCGTCGCTGCCGGGGACACCGTCCTGACGGCGGCGATCCGCGAGCCGTCGGACCCCATGCCGCGCGAGCCCGCAACCGCTGTCACGGGCAACGCCGTCTCGGGTGTCAAGACCGGTGTTTTGTACGCGGCCGCGGCTCGGTGGATCCTGGTGCCGGCCGCCGCGCCCGCCGGCCCGGTGATCGCGGTGGTCGAGGCGACCGCGCCCGGCCTGTCGTGCCAGCGCACGCACACCTCGTCTGGGCTGCCGGAGTACACGGTCCGGCTGGACCGGGCACCGGTGCTGGCAGTACTCGAGGGTTGCGACGCCGACGCGCTCTACCAGTTCGCGGCTGCCGCTGCGTGCGCGGTGTCCGAGGGGGTCCTTGCCGCCGCGCTCGACCTAACGACGGGACACGTCCGCAGCCGGGAGCAATTCGGGCGGCCGCTCGCGACATTCCAGGCGGTGGCGCAGCAGATCGCCGACGTCTACTCGGCCGCGCGCACACTGCACCTGGCCACCGTGTCGGCGTGCTGGCGGCTGGAAGCCGGGTTGGACGCCGCGCATGACATCGACGTTGCGGCGTACTGGCTCGCCGAGTACGGGCCGCCGGCGCTGCGAACGTGCCACCACCTGCACGGCGGGCTCGGCATGGATATCGGCTACCCGCTGCCGCGCTACTCGGCCCTGATCACCGACTTGGTGAGGTTCATCGGCGGGGCGGACGAAAGGCTCGACCGGCTGAGCCAGCGGGAGCAGGCCAGCCGCGAGTCAGTGGCGCCAGGAACGGCGGGCGCCTGATGTTTCTCGACCTCACCGAGTCGGAGCGGGCGCTGCGGGATGAGCTGCGGGCCTACTTCGCGACGCTCATCTCGCCTGCCGAGCGAGAGGTGATGCTGACTCAGCGGCACGGCGCCGTGTACCGGCAGGTGGTCAGGCGGATGGGCCGCGACGGCTGGCTCGGTGTCGGCTGGCCACTCAGCTACGGCGGTCGCGGCCTCGGCCAGCTTGAACAGCAGATCTTCGTGACCGAGGCCGCGCTCGCCGACGTGCCGCTGCCCGCGGTGACGCTGCAGACCGTCGGACCGACGCTGATGGCGCACGGCACCGCCGAGCAGAAGGACTTCTTCCTGCCCCAGATCCTGTCCGGCGAGCTGCACTTCGCCATCGGATACACCGAGCCAGGCTCCGGCACGGACCTCGCCTCGCTCACCACCAGGGCGGTGCGCGATGGCGATCAGTACGTGGTCAACGGGCAGAAGATCTTCACTACCGGTGGTCACGACGCCGACTACGTGTGGCTGGCGTGCCGGACCGACCCGGCGGCGCCACGGCACCGGGGCCTGTCCATCCTCATCGTGGACACCTCCGATCCCGGCTATTCGTGGACGCCGATCATCACTCACGACGGCGCCCATCACGTGAACGCGACGTACTACTCCGACGTGCGGGTGCCGGCGGCGATGCGCGTCGGCGCGGAGAACGGGGGCTGGCGGCTGATCACCGAGCAGCTCAACCATGAGCGGGTGATGCTCGGCCCGTCCGGTCGGATCGGCGTGCTGCACCGGCGCGTGCGCGATTGGGCGGCCAGCCAGCGCGGCCCGTCCGGCCGTCCGGTCCTCGAGGAACCGGACGTACGCCGGGCGCTCGCTCGGGCCCGCGCCGCCGAGCGGGTCAACGAGCTGCTCAACTGGCAGGTGGCTACTGCCGACAGCCTCGATATCGCGGATGCGTCAGTGACCAAGGTGTTCGGTTCGGAGCAGGTACAGCGGATCGGCGCGGAGCTGGCCGAGGTCGTCGGCAGGCATGGCGACCTTTCCGACGAGCGGACGGCCGAGGTGGCCAGATGGCTGGACGTCCAGAACAAGCGCAACACGGTCATGACGTTCGGCGGCGGCGTGAACGAGGTGCAGCGAGAACTCATCGCGACCGCCGGCCTGAAGCTACCGCGAGTACCGAGGTAACGGAGTGACTCGATGACCGCAGCAGCAATCCTGGCCGCGGCCGACCGGGCCCGGGCGGCCGGGCTCAGCGAGCCCCGGTCAGCAAGGGACCCGGTCAACGTGCCGGCGATCCGCGCCTGGACCGATGCCATCGGCGATGCCAACCCGGTGTACACCGACGCAGAAACCGCCGCGCGCTCGGTGCATGGCGGTCTGGTTGCGCCGCCGGCGATGGTCCAGGTGTGGACGATGCCCGGCCTGGGCCCGCCCGGCGGCGGGCACCAGCGCAGCGGGGACGACCCGCTCGGCGTCATGATGGCGGCGCTCGACGAGGCTGGCTTCACCTCCGTGGTGGCGACCAACTGCGATCAGGCGTACGCCCGCTATCTGCGACCCGGTGAACAGCTCGCGGTCCGGGCTGAGCTCCTTGACGTGACCGGTCCCAAGCGCACGGCACTGGGCGAGGGGTGGTTCGTGACCACACGCAGCACCTGGTTGTCCGGCGCCGAGCCGGTAGCGACGATGGACTTCCGCGTGCTCAAGTTCCGCCCGGCTAACCGTGAGCCGGACCGAGCAGCCGTCGCCGCCGGGTCGGCGCAGGCGATCATGCGGCCGCCGGTGTCGCCCGATACTGAGTTCTTCTGGGTCGGCACCAAGGCGGGCGAGCTGCGCATCCAACGCTGTGGCGGCTGCGGCGCGCTTCGCCACCCGCCCGGCCCGGCGTGCCTGAGCTGCGGCAGCGTGGGCAAGGCCGACTACCAGCTAGCCGCCGGCACCGGCAGTGTGTACAGCTACATCGTGCACCGGCACCCGCCGGTGCCGGGCAAGGAACTGCCGATAGTGATCGCACTCGTCGAGCTGGCCGAGGGCGTGCGCATGCTCGGCGAGCTGACCGGCATCGATCCGGCGAACGTCGCGATCGGGATGCCGGTGCGGGTGCATCTCAGGCGCGTGGACGACGACCTCGTGCTGCCGGACTGGCGGCCGGATCGGCCGGGCACCCTGCCGGAGCTGACTATCAGCGTGACGCCGACGGTGGTCGTCGCGACAGCGATCGCGACCCGCGACTTCTACCCCGTCCACCACGACCGGGACTTCGCCGTGCGCGGCGGCAGTAAAGACATCTTCCTCAATATCCTCAGCACAACCGGACTGGTGCAGCGGTACGTCACGGACTGGGCGGGCCCGGAGGCCGTCGTGCGCGCGATCTCGATCCGGCTGGGCGTGCCTTGCTACGCCGGCGACAGGCTGACGTTCACGGGCACGGTCAGCGAAACCTCCGAAGGCGAACGACTCGTAGCGGTCACCGGCACGTGCAGCCTCGGCGACCACGTGACCGGCACCGTCCGCCTTGCCGCGCCAGGGACAACGTCGTGATTGCCGGGGTGGCGGCGATCGCGGGGATTGGCGCGACCGAGTTCTCCAAGGACTCGGGCCGCAGCGAGCTCCGGCTCGCTGCCGAAGCGTGCCGAGCCGCTCTCGATGACGCCGGCCTCGCGCCCGCCGACGTCGACGGCATGGTCACGTTCAGCATGGACTCGAACGCCGAGATAGCCGTCGCGCGCGAACTGGGCGTCGGCGAGCTGACCTACTTCGGGCTCGTGGGCTACGGCGGAGGGGCGGCGTGCGCCACGGTTCAGCACGCTGCGATGGCTGTCGCCACCGGCGCCGCGACCGCCGTCTTGTGCTATCGGGCCCTGAACGAACGGTCGGGCCGTCGGTTCGGTCAGGTCGCCGCCGGAGCCCTTGCCGGGGCCACGTCTTCCGCGATCGACAACAGCTGGCACTATCCGATGGGCCTGGCCACGCCCGCTGCCACGGTCGCCATGGCCGCTCGCCGGTACATGCACGTTTACGGCGCCACCAGCCTCGACTTCGGCGCGGTGGCGGTAGCAGACCGTCGGCACGCCGCGACCAACCCGGCGGCCTGGTTCTACCAGCGGCCGATCACACTTGCTGAGTACCAGGAGTCGCGCTGGATCTGCGAGCCACTGCGGCTGCTCGACTGCTGTCAAGAGACCGACGGGGCGGTTGCGGTGCTCGTGACCAGCCTTGAACGAGCCCGTTCCGGTAAGAATTCACCGGTCGTGATCAGGGCGGCGGCCCAGGGCAGCGGGGCGAACCAGTACACCATGACGAGCTACTACCGCGATGACCTCACCGGCCTGCCCGAGATGGGGGTCGTCGCCCGCCAGTTGTGGGCGCAGGCCGGGGTGCGGCCAGCCGACGTGCGGACGGCCGTGCTGTACGACCACTTCACCCCGTACGTGCTCATGCAACTGGAAGAGCTGGGGTTCTGCCCGCGGGGTGAGGCGCGGCAGTTCATCGCCGACGGCACTATCGAGCTCGGTGGCGCGCTGCCGCTCAACCCGCACGGCGGACAGCTCGGCGAGGGGTATCTGCACGGCATGAACGGCATCGCCGAAGCCGTCCGGCAGGTGCGCGGCACCGCTGTTAACCAGGTGCCCGGAGATGGTCCGGTCGTGGTTACCGCCGGCACCGGCGTCCCGACGAGCGGCCTCATTCTCGGCGCAGATTAGTCACCCCTGGCTTGCGTTCATCAAGTGTGCTGGGCGGGTGGCTTGGCCGCCTGGATGATCGCCGCGTGTAGGCCCGCCCCGGCCTCGTGTGTGCTGGCGACGATGATGTCGGTGAAACCGGCGGCCAGCAGCAGGTCCCGGTATTGCCGCTGGGTGACCATGCCGCTGCAGCCGACCCAGTACTCGTCTTCGGCGAGTTGGCGGGGGTCGGTGCCATCGTCGGCAGTGACGTCGCTGATGCCTAGGCGCCCGCCCGGCCGCAGGACCCGAAAGGCCTCGGCCAGCACGCGCGGCTTGTCGGCGGACAAGCTGATGACGCAGTTCGAGATAACCACATCCACGTGCCCGTCGGGGAGCGGGATGCCTTCGATGTGGCCATGCAAGAAGCGGGCGTTGGTGACACCGGCTTGGGCTGCGTTAGCGCGGGCGAGGGTGAGCATGTCCGGGCTGGCGTCCAGGCCGTAGGCCAGGCCGCCTGGGCCGACCCGGCGGGCGGACAGCAAGACATCGAGTCCGCCGCCCGAGCCGAGGTCCAACACGGTCTCGCCGGGGTTGAGGTCAGCGACGGCAAGCGGGTTGCCGCAGCCGAGACTGGCACGCAGCGACGCTTCGGGGACGCCTGCATTGCCTGGATAGGCGGCCCGGCCAAAGCCCCCGGCCGCGAAGGCCGCCGGGTCGCAGTCGGCAATGGAGTTGCCCGCCAGGGCCGCTCGGGCAAGCCCGGAATAACGATCGACGACCGCGTCGCGGCTCGGGGTGTCGCCGGCATCGTGACCGGTCACTGGCGCGCTCCATAGGGCTGTGAAGCTGGGGTGGGTGCTGGCTCGGCGCGGACTGGCCGGCCCATGACGACATCAGCCGCGGTGGGGAAGCAGTCCACACACGCGTCGTTGATTCGGTAGTAGGTGGCGGCGCCCCGGTGCTCGAAGAGCAGAAACCGGACCTCGGCCAGCACCTTGAGATGGGAGGAGACGGTGGACTGGCCGACACTGACGGCGGCGACGATCTCGCCCACGTTGATCGGCTGCGCCCGGCGGGCGAGCAGCGAGACGATCTGGATTCTGGTCGGGTCGGCGAGCGCCCTGAACCAGCTGGCGTACTCGGCGGCTGCGGACCTGTCGAGGGGCTGAGCGTCTTGTTTCATCGCTCATCGACGATAACCGATGAAAGATGAGAACGTAAGAACCAGTGCCGCTCAGCCGGTCGGAAGGACTGCTCGCGGATCGCCGTGTCGAGGCCAGCCAACGTAGGAGCGGGTGGAACGGAACCATGATGACGGCGGCCATGGCGACGATCTCGCAGCGCTCCGCCCTAATGACACGCTAATAACAGTGAACAAAAAGCGGCCTGACAGTTAACTGCGCTAGCGCAAGGTGATTTGAGCAGGTCTGGCGAAAGCGCTTTTATCGCGTTCCCGATACATAACGGCCATACTCTTTTGTCATGGATCCGCAGAAACTGCAGGGTTGGCACGCAGACCCGTTTGGCCTGCACGAGCGGCGCTATTTTTCTGCGGGCAATCCGACAAAGCTCGTGCGAGACGGCGACGTCGAAGCCTATGACGAGCCACCGGCGCCGGAACCGCAGGCGGCTGAGGTGGTTGCCGCAGTGAATGCTTCTGAGCCGGTTACTAGTTCAGACGAGACGGAAGTTTCGCCGAGTGAACCGCAGGCGGCTGAGGTGGTTGCCGCAGTAAGCGTGCTCGAGCCGGCCAGTCCTCAAGACGAGGCAGAAGTTTCGTCGAGTCACCTGCCAGCGGTGGCTGCCGCCGTTAGCGCTCCCGGGCCGGACAGTGGTCCAGAGGATACGGAAGCTTCGCCGAGTGAGCCAGCAGCGGCTGCCGCATTCGAGCTTCCGCCGACGGTCACAGTCGCGAGCGCAACCGATGTCAGCGAGACAGCGAAGCCCGATCCTGTCGTCGCCACCCGCAGGCCACGGCCTGGCCTGGCCTACACCGCCATCCTTCTGCTGAGCATCGTCGTCGCTGTCGCCGTCTTCATGGTCGTTCGCGGACGCAGTTGACGGGCATCGGGTCCGGACACGCCGATGAGGTCTCCGCCGGAGCGCAAACTTCCCATAGCCGTGTCATCACGACCGAGCAGGCGGCAGGAGTATTCTAGTGAGCACTAGAGCGTTCTCTTCAATCCTGCACTAGACGGCGGCGTGTGAAGTGGTCGCAGCTCATCAGGAAGATCAGGCACGAAGCCAGGCGCCAGGACATCTCCTTCAAGAAGGTCGAGGGAGCGAAGCACGACACGTACTGGCTGGGATCGGTGAAGATCCCGATCCCTCGTCATGCTGAGATCGGCGAGCGGACTACCGAGGACATCTTCCATGAATGCGAATCAGGGCTCGGGAAGGGATGGTGGCGAAGCTGAAGAGGTACCTTGCCGAGGTGGACCGTGACGGCACGGTGTGGCGTGTACGAGTTCCCGAGATCCGGCGAACCACGCAGGCCAGGACGCTGCGTGAGGTCGAGCCGATGGCCCGTGATCTCATTTCAATCATGGAAGACGTCCCGGCAGATTCCTTCGCCGTGACAGTGCGCGTGACCCTCCCCGCAGAAGTTCAGGCAGAACTGGAACGTTCAGCGGAGTTGCGCCAGCAGGCGGCCCGCAACCAGGCTGAGGCCGCGCAGCTCGCTCGGCGCGCGGCCCGACGTCTCCGCGACGAGGGGCTGCCGCTGCGCGATGTCGGCCTCGCCCTTGGAGTCTCCTTCCAGCGCGCGAAGCAGCTTATTGACGAAGCCGACCAGCGCGCCAGCTGACGCTATGACTGGTCCCGGCTAGTCGGGCGCTGCGCCGGGATCGACGAGTTGCGCCGGTTGCTGCGCGTCGGCGGCCTCGGCGGTCCGCAGACCGGGGAGCGCGAGCACGATCACGGCTGCGACGCCCATCACTGCGGCGAAAGCCAGCAGCGCCCACCGGCCCGACAGGTGCTGGACGAGCAGGCCAGCGGTCAGCGGCGCCAGGGCCGCGAGCGCGGTCGCCGCCAGCAAGACGGTGTTGGTGACCCGGCCGCGCATCTCTTCCGGTGTGGCTCTGAGCATGGCTGCGAACAGTGCGGCGTTGGCGGGCGGGCCGAGCATGAACGTGATGGCGACCGGCAGCGCGACGAGAGTCGATGGAAGCACCGCAGCGCTGACGGCGAACAGCGCGGTTGCGCTCACGGTGAGTCCGATGGCGAGCTGGGAGAGTCGCAGTCGGCCCTGCAGCCGGGGCGCCAGCAGCGCCCCGATGAGGCCGCCAACCGAGATGCCCGCCTGCGCCAGGCCGATGACACCCGGCGCAGTTCCGTGTCTGCGCAGCGCCAGGGTGATCGCGAAGATCACGCCGGTAAAGGCGAAGTTGATCAGCGGAGCCTGCACCATGACGGCCCGCAGCAACGGATGCTTCCAGGCCAGGTGGATGCCGTCGGCTGCTTCGCGCACCAGGCTCGTGCGCTCGCCGGTGCGTTGCGGCCGGAACCGACCCCTGATCCTGCTGACCGTGCCGGCAGATACCAGGTAGGACGCGGCATCACCGGCGAACGGGATCGCGCTGCCGAGCCCGAACAGCGCGCCGCCGATCGCCGGTCCGACCAGGCTGGCCGCGTACGTCCTCGCCTCGGTCGAAGCCCAGGCCCGTTCGAGCTGTTTGTCGGCGACGATCGCGGGCAGCGCGGCTGTGGCGGCCGGATTGAAGAGCACGCTGGCGCCGCCGTCGATGGCCGCGACAGCCAGCACGATGGGCCAGCTCACCGCGTGCAGCAGCACGAGCACGGCGAGAACCGCGAGGAGGATCGCCCGGGTACTGTCGCACACGATCATGGTCAGCCGCCGGTCGAGCCGGTCGGAGAGCGCGCCGCCGGGCAGGCCGAGCAGCAATTCCACGATGAGCCGCACCGTGCCGACGACACCCGCAATCACCGCGGAGTGCGTGAGCGCCAGCACCAGCAGCGGGTAAGCGATCAGCGCTGCGTTAGTGCCGGTGTCGGAGAGGACCTGGCCGATCCATAGCAACCGGAAGCCCCGGTTGCGGCGCAGCGGCCCGGGCGCTGACGCTGGTGCTGGCGCCGACGTCTGCATGAGGACAGACGATCACAGTTTGCGCGCCTTTCGGCGCCGTTCGCCCGCGGGATCAGCCAGCTATGCGCGGCGGCGTGCGCCGAGAACCGCGCGGGTGATGATCGGTGCGCCGATCATGCCGGGAAGGAACCATGCCGACGATGTGTCCGGTGTCGCCAGGGCCGCGCTGTCGTCGGACCGTGAGGAAGGCCAGGAACACTGGCGCGATCGACCCGACTTGGTCTCCGAAGATGCCCGCTGCGGCTGCCATCGGCCCGGCCTCCAGGGTTGCGCGCTAATCCGACTATATGTAGCGCTCCTACTTATAGAAACGACAGTACCCGGAGAATTGCCTGCTCGGGAGCTCTTTAGTAGTATTGCTACATATGAAGGCGGAGCAGCTGAAGGGCCATCTGGACGCTCTCCTGCTGGCCGCGCTCGAGAGCGGCCCGCGGCATGGTTACGCGGTGATGGAGGCTCTGAGAGAGTCGACCGGAGGTCAGGTAGACCTGCCTACCGGGACTATCTATCCGGCGCTGCACCGGCTTGAGGCTGCCGGACTCATCGCCGGTTCGTGGTCAGTCGTCGGCGGACGGCGGCGTCGCTGTTACGTGCTGACCGAAGCAGGGAGGAAGGCGTTGTCGGGCCGCCGCGCAGACTGGCGAGACTTTGCCGCCATCATCAGCGCTGCGCTGGAGGGCCCGCCATGGCCGAGCACCGCCTGATAGCGGCTTACCGGGACGACTTGCTCAGGCGGCTCCCTGCTCACCTCGCAGATGAGGTGTTCGACGGGCTTTCCGACGCAGCGGAGAAGTACCTGGGCGAGGGCCTGACTACTGATCAGGCGGCCCGTGCTGCCGTCGACGAGTTTGGGAACGCTCGCGCAGTCGCGGCTGCGTTCCGGCGGGCGTGCCCTGCCTGGCGCGCCGCACGCGCCCTGATCATGACGGGTCCGCTGGTCGGCGGCTGGTGGGCCGCCGCTTTGATTGCCGATCACGCGTGGGAGTGGCCTGTCCCGGTTGCTGTCCGTCTCTTCGTCGCCGTGGTCCTCCCGAGCTCGGTCATCCTGCTCGTGGTTTCGGTCCTGACGCAGCGTTATCAGGCAGTCCGCCGCGCTGGCATAGCCGGCTGTCTGGGCCTCCTGGCGGTCGATGTTTCCGTGATCGCCACGGCGATCCAGCTTGCGCCTGGCATTCGGTGGCTGCTTGTCGTCGCTGCCAGCCTCAGCGCAGGGCGCCTGGCGTTCGTGGCCGGGCGAGTGCACTCGCTCGTCGCCCATCGCAGCTCTTGACGGGCGCGGCTCTCAGGCCGCGCCGCGCCGTGGCGGCTGCTGCCCGCGCAGCCGGACCCGGGCCCACCGCACCGCCCCCGGCAGGAATGATCCCAGCACGGCGCACGTGGCGCTGATCAGAGCGACGTTTCCGCTGCCACCGTCGCCGAGCAGGTGGCCGAACCAGGCGCCGACCACGGCGCACACCAGCACGGTGCCGATGATCCAGAAGGTCAGACGCTGCCGGGACACGGCCCCTATCCTGGCATCCCGGCCTCGTCCTGGTCACCCCGGGCCGCTTACGCTGGCCAGGTGACCCCGGACGAAGCTTCCCCCGCGCGCAGCCTGCTCGACCGCTTCCCCGTCCTGGACGGGCATAACGACATCGCCTGGGCGCTGCGAGAGGCGGGCGGTGACCCGCTAGCAACGGACATCAGCCAGCCCGTCGATTTTCTGCACACAGACCTGCCACGGCTCGCCCGCGGTGGGGTCGGCGGCCAGTTCTGGTCCGTGTACGTTCCCGCCAGGCTGCAGGGTGATTCTGCCGTCGTCACGACGCTGGAGCAGATCGACCTGGTCCATCGCCTGGTCGCCCGGTACGCCGACGCGCTCGGCCTGGCGACGACTGCCGCTGATGCGCAGCAGGTCATCGCCACAGGCCGGGTGGCTTCGCTGCTCGGCGCAGAGGGCGGGCACTCCATCGGCGGCTCGCTCGCCACACTGCGCGCCTTCTACGAGCTCGGCGTGCGCTACATGACACTGACGCACAACGCCAACCTTCCTTGGGCAGACTCGGCGACCGACGAGCCGGCGGTCGGCGGGCTCACCGCGTTCGGCCGCGAGGTTGTGCGGGAGATGCAGCGGCTGGGCATGCTCGTCGACCTCTCGCACGTCGCTCCCACAACCATGCGGGACGCACTCGACGTCGCCGAGGCGCCGGTGATCTTCTCGCATTCGTCCGCACTGGCGATCTGCGACCACCCGCGCAACGTCCCCGACGGCATCCTCGCCCGCCTGGCCGGCAACGGCGGACTGTGCATGATCACCTTTGTGCCCGCGTTTGTGGCGCAACGGTGTCGCGACTGGGAGCTCGAGCTCGCCGCCGAGATGGATCGGCGCGGCCTGGACCACCGCGACATGTCCGCGCGCAAGAAAATCGCCGGCGAGTGGGCCAGCAGCCACCCGCGGCCGCGAGCGACGCTCGCTGACGTCGTAGCCCATGCCGAGCACGTCCGCGAGGTCGCCGGGATCGACCATATCGGCCTCGGCGGCGACTACGACGGTGTCGACGAACTCCCGGCGGGCCTGGAGGACGTGTCCTGCTACCCCGCGCTGATCAGCGCGCTCCTCGACCGCGGTTGGTCAGAACGAGACTGCGCCAGGCTCACGAGTGGCAACGTGCTGCGAGTGCTGGGCGACGCCGAGGCCGCCGCGAAAATCATCAGCGCGAGCCGAGAGCCGTCGTCCGCCCGCATCGAGGACCTGGACGGCTGACGAGGGCGCGCGATGTTGCCGGCTAGCTCCACTTGGTCTGCGGACGGCGCTGCGCTTCGCCGTCGATGAAGACGTCCACCTTCTCGTCGTAAAAGGCCGCGAGCCCGCCGATCTTCTGGCTCTCCGGCAACGGCGTCCGGTAGATCCACACCACGTCCTCGTGCCGTGCCTGACCCGTGTCGACCGACCAGTACCTGGCGGTTCCCTTATACGGGCAGTGAGTCTGAGTCTCAGACGGCCGCAGCAGGTCGGTCCTGATGTCGGTGAGCGGCAGGTAGTAGCGCGGCGGCAGGCCGGTCTCGAACAAGATCCGCGGACTGTGCGAGTCCGCGACGGTTACTCCGTCGATCTCGACCCGGATGTGCCGCGAGCTGGCGAGGATGTCCACCCGCGTATGCGGGTCGCGGGCGTGCGTGTACACCGGCTCGTCTTCCTCGAGCCACTCGCTCATCGCGCTCCACTCGAACCGGATCGCGTCCTGCAGCTGCCGGGCCGGGCTGGCCGGGTATTTCCGCGCCGCGCTGTTAGCGGTCGCCCCTCCGGGCACCTGCACGCTGAACAGCTGAGCGCTGCCCAGCCGCGGGTCGTCGGCCTCGCCGGCGGGAATCAGCTTGGCGACGACATCGCGAGCCGGCACGAAATAGGTGGGGTAGTACGGCACCTCCCAGACCAGCAGGGCTGAGGTTGTGTCGGCCACCAGCTCGCCGGCTAGCTGGATGCGCACGCGCTTGCGACTGTGCTCGACCCGGATGTCGTGTGCCGCGGTCACGGTCATGATTCCCTCCTCGCGCTGCTCCCGGTGCCAACCGCACCCGGCTGCCCTATGTTCCCGCTGGTCACGCCGCCAGCACGCGCCGCTCGTGCCGAGGCGATCTTTCGCAGGTACCGTCAGAGCATGCGACTGGGCGTGCTGGACGTCGGCTCGAATACCGTTCATCTGTTGGTCGTTGACGCGCACCAGGGCGGACGACCGCTCCCGGCGTTCTCGCACAAGGCTGAGCTGCGCCTCGGCGAGAATCTGGACGCGGAGAACCGGCTGTCCGAGAGTTGCTGCGAGCGGCTCCTCGACTTCGTGCGGGAATCGCTGCGAATCGCCGAGGACAAGGGCGTGCATCGGATGCTGGCGTTTGCGACCTCGGCCGTGCGCGATGCCGCAAACGGGGACGAACTGCTATCTCGGATCGAGGCCGAGACAGGTGTGGAGATCAAGGTGCTGCCCGGCCCGGACGAGGCCCGCCTGACCTTCCTCGCCGCGCGCCGGTGGTTCGGCTGGTCGTCCGGTCGGCTGCTGATGCTGGACATCGGGGGTGGATCACTCGAGATTGCGGCGGGGCTGGACGAGGAGCCGGACCACGCCGTGTCTCTGCCGCTCGGCGCCGGCCGACTGACCCGCGACTGGCTGTTCGGCGACCCACCGTCGGCAGCCGAGGTGCGAGCGGTCCGCCGGCATGTCCGGGCCGAGATAGCCACCGCCATCGGGATTCTGCTGCGCGACGGTCCGCCGAATCACGCCGTGGCTACGTCGAAAACGTTCCGCCAGCTGGCCCGTGTCTCGGGCGCGGCGCCGTCCAGCGAGGGCCACTACGTCAAGCGGGTGCTGAAGCACGCCGATGTGCAGGCGCTCGCCGAGCGGCTGCCGCGGCTCACGGTCGCTGACCGGCGTGAGCTGCCGGGCGTGTCTCAGGGCCGGGCGAGCCAGCTGGCCGCGGGGGCGATCGTCGCCGACGCCGCAATGGATCTGCTGAGCCTCCCCGATCTGGAGGTCTGCCCGTGGGCGCTCAGGGAAGGCGTTATCTTGCGGCAGCTGGACGCGCTACCCGACTAGATTGCGCGGAGGCGTGATCCGCAACCGGCCGCCGGCGGCTGAGAGATGCGGGGGCGTGGCGGCGCTAGTCGATCTTGACCCCGGTGGCCGTGTCGTCCGGTTCCGTGGCGGCATCGCCGGCACCAGTTCTGCCAGGGCCGACCGGGCCCTGGGCTGGCGCCGCGGGCGGAACCGGTCGCGCTGGGCGCGAGGTCTCGGTCGGGAGCGGCGGCCCGCTGACGGGGCCCGGCTGCACCGCGGT
>JASHOE010000152.1 GCA_030041275.1 Streptosporangiaceae bacterium | reverse complement strand
CAGCCGGGATACGCCCAGCAGGCGGGTTCGTACGGTCCTTACCCGGGGCCTTACGGGCCGTACCAGACCCAGGTACCGCAGCGGGCTATGTCGAACCGGACCGCGATGTGGGCGCACCTGGGCACGTTGCTGACGTGGCTGGCTGCTCTGGTGCTCGTCGCGCCGCTGGCCCTGTTCTGCTTCGTCACGCCGCTGATAATTCGCAGCCGTCATCCCGCCGACACGTTCGTCCGCCACCACTCCACTCAGTCCCTGAACTCCTGCTTTACCGGCCTGGTTGTCGGGGTCGGCGGCATCGTCCTGGCAATCATTGCGGTCGGCATCTCAAACATCGTGATGCTCGTGCTGGTGGTGATCGCGATGGTCGTCTCTGCCATCGCCCGGGCAGTATGCGAAATTGTCGGCTCGGTCAAGGCCACCCATGGTGAGCGGTTCACGTTCCCGCTGTGGATTGCGTTCAGGTTCATGAAGGACGACACGCGCTGACTGCGGCGAGAAGACCCGATGACTCACCCCGGCACCGATGCCACGTCACCGAATGTGGTCACGGTGATGTGCATGCAGTGCGGCCAGATTCTGGGCGTCCCGGCGCATTGCTCCGAGGTGACGTGCCCGGGCTGCGGCTCGCCGCTGCAGTTCGTGCGGTGTGACGGATGCCGCTGGCCGCTGGTCGTCCTCAAGGGAGATCCCGGGTTTGCATGTCCAGGCTGCAATGCCACCCGCTTCCGCAATAGGCAGGTGCAGCTGGTTCAGGCCGCCGAGGTCAGCTACTTCCAGGGGCTCTCGCTAGTTGCGCCTGCCAGCCCGGAAGTCGCCGCCCACGCCGCATGCACACAGGTAGGCGGCTGGAACACGCCGTTCGGCCCGGGAACAATGGTCAGCGTCGCCACCACCTCTGCAAATCTCCATCTGACGCCGATCGGGCTGGGCGGCCCGGCGGTCACCTGGCCGCTGGGCGAGCTCGTGGACCTGCGGTTTAGCGGGCCCGGAACTCAGACCCATGGCCGCCGCTTCTGGGGCGGCGGTTTCGGGCTTGTCGGCGCAGCGGAAGGCATCATTGCTGCCGAGCTGCTGAATAATCTGACCCGCAAGACGACAACAAACTCTCTGATCCATCTAGATCTCAACGGCAGCGGTTTTATCCTGCACTCCTCGAGATTCACGCCGGATCAGCTGCGGATAAAGTTCTCGGCGGTGACTGGCCGGATCTCGGCACGGCAGCGATCTCCGATTCCCCCTGACGGAGCGCGCCCGGCCCACGGGATTGTCAGCGACCTCGAACGACTGGCCAATCTTCACAGGTCCGGGGATTTGTCCACGGACGAGTACAACCAGGCGAAGGCCAAGATGCTTGGCATGTAGCGTCCCGCCCGTTCGCCGGGTGGCGGCCCCGGCAAGATCTAAGGTCTTGCTACACTGTAGTGCATGGTAGCACCGACGAATGTGCGATTTCCTGAGGCGGTTGACGAGCGGCTCTCCGCTTATGCACGCCAGACAGGGGCGCCCAAGTCAACGGTCGTGGTCAGCGCCGTGCGTGAGTGGCTCCGCATGCAGGCCCATCCGGGTGTGGTCTTCGTTGTGACCGTCACTGGTGAGAGGCGCGCAGCCTTGACCGCCGGACCGCAAGTGTGGACGGTGGCCGAGGCATGGCTTCAGCAGGACAAGGCTGAGCGTACGGCCGCAGCCGTGGCCGATGTTCTTGGCCTGTCGCCCGCCGACGTGGAGACCGCACTGGCGTACTGGGCTGATTATCAAGACGAGATCGATGAACTGATCAGCCGCCATCACGCAAGCCAGGATGAGGCGCTGGCCGCCTGGGAACGCCGGCGGGCGCTCGATGCCATCTGAGGACACCCAGATCCGGTTCTTGCTGGATGAGCACTATCCCGGGTGGCTCGCCGACGCTCTTGTGGCCGACGGCATTGACGTCGTCGCGTTAACGGCGCACCGGCCAGGGCTTCGCGGGCCCGACGATGGGCGCGTGCTCCGGGCTGCGGTAGCAGAAGGCAGGATCGTCGTGACTGAGGACGTCAGCACCTTCAGTGCCGCGGCCAGCCTGGTTCCTGATCATGTCGGGATCGTCTACTGCCACCACTCCCGTTTCCCGCGCACCAGGCCGGGCCTGGAGAAGCTGCGCAAGGCCCTGAGCGCGTTGGCTTCAGATCCGCCAGCGGGTCTTGGCAAGCATCCGATCGTGTGGTGGCTCTCATGACGCATCGAACCCGGTAAAGCTGCCCCCGCTCAACCGCCTTGGCCCCCGTCCAGATGAACATTATCCTTGCGACCAGATCAATATGAGACCTGCGTCCATATCAACATTATGGTAGCGGCTAGATGAACGCTGGATGCTACGGTTGGTGTCATGCCACGCGTGCCGCCGTCCCCGATCGGCCGTATTCTTCCCCGGCGGGCTGCCGCTGTCGTCGAGCAGGCTCTCGCCGACACGCGCGTGGTCCTGGTGAACGGTGCACGGCAGTGCGGCAAGAGCACCCTGGCCGCCGAAATAGCCGACGCTCGCAATGGCCAGTGGCGCAGCCTTGACCGGGCGGCGACGCGGCAGGCTGCGTCCTTCGATCCCACGGAGTTCGTCGCGAACGAGGACCTCACGGTCATCGACGAGATACAGCGAGTCCCAGAGTTGCTGCTCGCCATCAAGGAGTCGGTCGACAGCGATCCCCGGCCTGGCCGGTTCCTGCTAACTGGCTCCGCCCGCCTGCTCAGCATGCGAGCAGTGCCGGACGCGCTGCCGGGGCGGATGGAGACGATTGAGCTATGGCCGCTGTCTCAGGGAGAGATCGACGACAAGCCTGACCGCTTCGTCGATGCTGCTTTCGCACTCGGCCCGCAGCTGCGGCACGATTCCGAGGAGACGCGTTCCGGCTACGTTGACCGTGTTGTACGCGGCGGATTCCCCGTAGCTGTGGCACGCACGGGCTCTCGGCGCGAGCGCTTCCTTGACTCCTATGTTGCCGGCATCGTCAATCGCGACGTCATCCAGCTGTCTGAGATCGAGCGCGGGCCGCAGATGCGCGCGCTGATCCGGCTCGTTGCGGCCCGCTCGGGTCAGCTTCTGGTCCCGGGTGCACTGGGAAGCGAACTCGGCCTGCCGCAGCCGACGGTCAAACGCTACCTGGCCCTGCTCGAGGAGGTCTTCCTGATCAAGAGACTTCCAGCGTGGTCGAGGAACCTCAGCGCAAGGGCGGTCGGAACGGCGAAGGTCGCGATGGTGGATTCCGGCATCGCCGCGAACCTGCTCGGCCTGGATGCGAGCAGCCTCGGACGGCCCGAGACTTCGTTCGGCCCCCTGCTAGAGGGGTTCACAGCGATGGAGATCGCGCGGCAGCTCACGTGGTCTGAGCAGCGCGCCGAGATGTACCACTACCACACAAAAGACCATGTGGAAGTCGACATCATTCTGGAGAACCGCCGCGGGCAGGTGGTCGCCGTCGAGGTCAAGGCGGGATCCACGGTCAGGGCAGAGGACTTCCGCGGGCTGCGCCATCTCGCAGCGCGCCTGGGCGACGACCTTCTTGTCGGCATCGTCCTGTACACAGGTCTCCAAACCCTGCCGTTCGGCCCGCGCTTCCGCGCAATACCGCTCAGCGTCCTCTGGGAGGCGGCTGCGCCCGAATCACCTCAATGACTCGGCCCTGGCGGCGCGCAGCCTCTCGAACTCGCCAGCATCGAGAACGAGATCGGCGGCGTGGCGCGGCCGGGGTGAAATGCAAGCTGACGGGCTCTCAGAGGAGACTTCTCTAGCCGCTCCATCACGATTTCGAGCAGCTTGCCATCCATGCCACTGGCTTCTACCACTGTTACGGCGCATGGATGGGTTTTACAACCCAATCGCCTGTACTTGGTACGAAAGAAAAACTAGTGAATGGTCGGCCGCCGCGTGCAATGCCGCCAGTTAAGGCACCAGGCAGCCGGGTGATGTCAACCTCTACGGCATGCAGAGCGTCAATCATGCGTCACCCAGGGGGAGGAACAAATGAAACGCAGCATGATCGCTCCGCTTACCATCTCCGCTGCAGCGGCTATTTCTCTTGCCGTGGCCGGGCCGGCCCTGGCCGGCCCGGCCGCAACGGAGCCGCTGAAAGCCTGCAAGGCATGGATGAGCAATAGCCAGCCAGCTGTCAGCACGACCACCGACGTGGAAGTGCACACGGCACGCTCCGCTCAGGTGTTCACGGTGGCTCACTATACGACCGGAACCCGTGTGCACTACCGGACTGCGAGTTCCAAAAGAGGCCGGGCCACAATTCCTTACGAGGTGAGCGGCACGAAGCCCGGTTACAAGGTCGTCGTAGACGTCACGGTGGTTCGGGACCAACAGGCGAACAGCTGCTCGACATCGTTCACGCCCAAGTCCTGAGCAGCGACCACGACGGGCGCCCGAGAACCTCCCCAGCGGCAAAAGGCCGTCAGATTACTTGGATATAGACGGCCGTCGCATCATCGTGCTGCTTGCCATATCCGTGCGCGGGCGGCGGAGATGCTTGCTCAGCTTCGCGTACGCGCTGTATAAGTCCGGATGGCCCATCTTTGCTGAGCAGCTCGAATATGTCCGTCCAGCTGTAGCCGTAATATTCAACCAGCCTGGTGACGCCATCCGTCAGTAACGCAACATGGGTGACGTCGTCGGCAATGCCCGTTATCGCCTCGTGCGCCGCATCGGGATTCGTGCTCGCCACCCAGAATCCGCCTGATGCATTGCGCTTGGAACGGACGAGGTCGCGCGTGTACGGGCGGCCACCGGGCTGCAGGTGATCGAGCCGGTCATCGAGCACGGGCGTTATGCCGTCTGTGGTTCTGAGGATGACGGGAGAGTCGCCAAGCACCAGGTACTCGATAGCAGTGCCAGCGGATCGGACCATGGCAACCGTTGACGAAGGGCTGTCCGGGTTGGCCAGGTCACAGGTGCCGGCGTGCGCTGAGCAGGTGATCTCGATCGCGCTGAACAGGATTTCCGGCAAATTTGCCGCGCCCAGGATCAGCTGTTCCGCCAGTGCTGCGGCCAGATTGCTCACGAGCCACGGCACGTCGTGGATACAGCCGGTATCAACGCCCGCGAAATGAGTGGCGCCATCCAGTACCACTGCCCAGTCCGGCCCCGCGGCTGCGTAGTCCTCGTTCGCCCGGGCTGCTGTGCCCGCCATCGTGGCGAGTTCGCTGCGCTTGAACGGAACGCCGAAAGACATGCGAGGAGGCTACCGGCCGGCGTCCAGGCCGCCGAGGAACTCCCTGACCGCCCGCTTGGATCTGAGCACGTGAAGGGCCACATGCTGACCGTGCTGCGAGATGATCTCGTGTTCGCGCTCCGGCTCTGACCGGCGTTCTCGCCAGATGCGGAAGGCCAGGCGCCACTCATCGCGCAACCGCAGCCAGGCCGAATAGTCGCACCCTGCGGGCAACTCGCTCGGCATTCGGAAGCCGCGCAGGAACGCGCGTCCTGCGCAAAGCCACCAGGGCAGGTCGAGAACCACCACGCTGTCCGCGCGTTCGAGCCGGAGATCGAGTGTCTCCTGGTAGTTGCCGTCAGCGATCCACGCGTTGCCGGCGAGCACCCCGCATTGCCTCTCACGCCACTCGGTCTCCGACGGCGCAACCCAGCCGGGCTTCCAGAAGTAGAGGTCAAGATGTATGACCGGCAAGCCGGTCCTGGCAGCGAGCGCGAGCGAGAACGTGCTCTTCCCGGACCCGGCCAGCCCGGTGACGATGACGCGGCGTCCCAGCGCCGACGGCCCTTCACTCATCGCCGCCAGTCTCCCCCACGTGCCGCCGCGGGAGAGGGCAAAGGTTGCCTGACGCGGAACACTAGGGTGATGGGCGTGCCGACTGACCCGGACGATGTCACGCTGTGGGACCTGGACGAAGAAGCCTCGCCGTTCGAAGGCGCGGACCTGGACGACGACTTCGAGCTGGACGGCGAGGGCCTGAAAGATGCCTTCGGGCTGCCGGACCGGCTGCCGCCGGTGCGCCTGCCTGCCGAGCCGGAACTGGCCGCCATGTGCCGGGCCGTGCCGCTGCTCGAGCGGGCGCGCAGGCTCGCCGAGTGGGCAGCGCCCGGCCGCGACCTCACCCTGGAGGAGGAGCTGACAGCGGCGGACACGGTCGCCGCCGCGCGCGAGCTGGGCATCGCGGTTCCGGCCAGGGCCGAGGTGGCCTCCGAGACGCCGCCGGGCACGCCCGAGCCGCCGGCGGTCGCGAACATGCATGATGTGCGGGAGCTGGCCAGGCTGTGGGAGCTCGCACTCGACGTGGGCTTCCTGGAGCTCGATGTCAGCGGCAGCCGCGTTGCGCCCGGCGGGATGATGGACAACTGGCCGGGCGGTACGGACGAGGAGGCCCTGGACGTCTGGGCGGTTGCGATGGCGTCCGTTCTTCACCGGCTGGAGGAGGAAGCAGTCTTCGACGCGCGCCGCAGCCGGCTGCTGGATTTCACCGGGGCCGGCGCGGCCCTGATGATCATGATGTTCCTGGCCCGCGCAGAGGGCGTGCCCGTCAGCGAAGCGTCCGATGTGATCAGGAACGCCGTCGCCGGCGGGCTGCCGGAGGAACGGGCCGCCAGGGCCTGGCAGTCGTGGACCGGAATCCATGGGGATCCCGCCGAGGATGTGCTGGGCCAGCTCGCGGAGCTGGGCGCGGTATCACTGGCAGACCAGCCATCCGGCGAGAGCCGCGACGAGGGCCCGGTGGCACAACTGACCCCGCTGGGCACCTGGGACATGCGCGAGCAGCTCGAAGACGAGGGCGTGGAGATCCCGCTGCTGCTGCCGCCTGATCAGATGACCGCCGCGGACCTGCTGGCCGCCGCCGGGGATCTCGACCAGGAAGAGCTGGAAGCGGAGACCGCGGCCTGGCTGGAACTGCGAGCCCCGCACGTTGCGGCGGCCGAGCTGCTCGCGGCCGCGGCCGGCGCCGACCCCACCGAGCGGCTGCTCGCGATCGAGATCGTGAACCGGCTGGGAAAGACGGCCGAGCCTGCGTGGCGGGATGCGCTCGGCAGGCCAGAACTGCGGGCGTACGCCAGGATCGCTTTGACCGAGATCGCCGGCGGGGAGCCGGGAGTCGACGCGATCGCGGGTCTCGGGCCGGACCTCGCCGACCTCGCCTGGCTGCTCGTCGACCTGGTCGCGGCGCTGTCCGACGAGCCGGATGAGCTGGCGCAGCAGATCCGCGACTCGATCCCGGCCGGGCAGGAACAGCAGATGTTCGACGCCATGTCGGCGTCGCCCCACCCGGACGCGGCTGCTGCGCTGTCGCTGATCGGCCAGCATCATCCCGACACGCAGATGGCCAAGGCGGCGCGCAGGTCCGCCCACCGGGCGGCCAGCCGGCCAAAGCCCGCGTCGTGACCTGGGAAATCACCGGCAGGTCGGCCGGGGCGCGCGATGAATACGCCGGCGGTGGATCGTCTTAATGTGCGTCAGACTGTCTGCGGAAGGAGCGCCGTGCTGAGGCAGGTCGCGGAGGGCGTGCTGATCCACCAGAGCGAGTTCTGCCAGAGCAACGCTGTTGTCGTGCACGGCCGGGCTGGCGTGCTGCTCATCGACCCCGGGGTGCTCGGCGGCGAGCTGGCCTGCCTCGCGAACGACCTTCGCGAACTGGGTCAGCCCG
>JASHOE010000151.1 GCA_030041275.1 Streptosporangiaceae bacterium | reverse complement strand
AAGCTCCTTTTTCGCTTTCGCGTTCGCTGCGCCACGGGCGTGCGTGAGCATGTCCAGAGCGGATCCCATCATCAGCCGGGCGGCCCATTCGGGCACACGGCGGGGAGGCTTGGCACCCAGCGCCTCGGCCAGCGCTGGAAGCCAGTCGCGCATCGGGGCGGGCTCGTCGTCGGTGATGTTATAGACCGCCGGGCCGTCGGCGTCCAAAGCGAGCACCGCCGCGGCGGCCGCGTCATGGAGGTGAATGAAGGACATCATTCCCCTACCGTCGCCAACCATGGGGTAGCGGCGTCTGGCCACGCCGGTTGTCATCTGGTCTGGCTCGCCGTAGAACCCGCCGTAGCGCAGCGCAATACCCCCGGCCGCTGTCACCGCCTGGTCCAAGTGAGCCATCGCCGCGAACGTCTGCGCGGCAGTTGCTGGTGGCTCCGCCAGCACCGGGTCGTCCTCGGAGGCCACCGGCCCTGGCGAGACGTACCGGTACGGTGCGAAGCTCTGCGCGACGAGCTTGGGTACTCCCGCCGACCGGGCGGCGGCAATCACGTTGTCGGTGCCGACCGTGCGCAACCGGTTGGTCGGGGCGAACGTCTTGTCCAGGCTACGCCCGAAACGCATTCCCGCCAGGGCCGTCGCCTGGTAGATGATCGCGTCCGGACGCACGCGTGCCACGACCGCCCTGGTCGCCCCGCCATCTAGGACATCCAGTACCAGCGGGGTCGCCCCGGCAGAGCGGATCCTGTGTTCCTTTGACACGGATCGGCACGTCCCGGTCACTTCATGCTTCTGCTCGCAGAGCTGCCGGGTTAGCCGGCTTCCGACGGCACCACTGGCGCCGATGATCAGTACTCGCATGAGCCCGCCTCCGGTCGCGCCGGCATGACCCGGCGTGTCAGCGTTCGCGTATTGCCGCTAAGACACCTGGCGCGGGCAGAGTGTGACGCTTGCCGGGTGAGACATGATGAGCCGAGGCCGCCACCACGCGGATCGGACTTGCCCTGCCCGAGGGTGCAGGGCACGCGGCCTTTTCGGGCTGGGAGAATCGCCCGCCGCGCGTAGCGGTACGGCCCCGGCCATCGCATCGCAAATGGTGAATCAAGCGGTTCGGCAGCCAGGTCTGCGACTTCGTAACTAATCCGCCATCAAGGCTGCCGTCGCAGCGACTCGGGTCCCGCCGGCACACATGCGAGTGATGAGCTCCCCAGCTTCCGGGGGACAGTTCGGCGAGGACCGAACCACTGCGCCGGTAATGTCCCGGTGCATGGTCAGATACCTCACGAGAAACCAGTTCGCCGACGACTACGCCGCGCGGCCGCAAGTGAACGACCGAGACGTAACTCAGCTGGTACCCGCTGCCGTGCGGCAGATCCTCGACGTGGCCGAAACCTGGCTCGGGTGGGACGGCACCCCGATCCGCCGTGAGGGCAACGCGTGGACACCCCATAAGGCATTGCGACGGGTTTGTGACCACCTGCTCGACCACCTCGCCGAGATCCAGTGCCGGGTAGTCGGCCTGCCCACGGTGCCTGATACCTGGCATGGCCGGATGGTGTCAGTCGACGCCGACTTCGCACGCTTCACCGAGATCGACCTAGACGAAGCCACGAGCAGGCTGCTGCGCCTGGCCGCCTGCTACGAGGCTGTCCTGCGCGACCTGGGCACTGCGCTCCTAGACGCCCGGCCAGATCAGGAAACTTGGACCCTGCGCGAGGTAGTCCACCACGTCAGTGGGGTCACCTGGTACGCGGACATGGTAGGCCGACTGAACTAGCCACCATTTCTCGCCCCTATGTCAAGCGCGGCGACGTTCGTCGCCGGCACCGTCAATGGCGGTCACCTGCTGCATGGTCAATGATGGCCAGATCGGCCTCAGCGGCGTGGTCGGGTTGTCGATGATCTCGATTGCGGCGATCTTCTCGCAGTTGTCGTGAACACGGTGAGCGTGATCGGCCTGCCATGCGAGATGAACGACAGTCACCGCGCCGATCGCCTTGCCTTTGGGCTCCTACTGGCCGACGACGACCAGGCGAGACTCGCCATGCCGGAGCGCCCATGCCCCGTCACAGCGGGTCAACCGACGTGCTGACGAAAACCCTAGCCCGACGACTGCCGTCAGGTCGGCTGCTCGGGTCATCGTCCCGAGCCGCGTAGCGAAGCAAGATGGCGGCCAGATCCTCCCAAATCTGGTGCAGCTCGTCGGCCGTGACGTGCATGTTCGAGCCGCCTGCGCGGCTAGCCCGACGCCACTCGGGCGGTTCGGCAGCCAAGGATCGAATCCTTCTCTTCAACTGATCAACCTCGTTATCGAGGAAAGCCTCGCTGGCCGCCTCGGCTGCCCGCTGCACTTCAAGACCGGGCCCAGCAGGGGCAATGTCCTGCGCGCGAGTGACTTGCCTCCACGGTCTCTCCCGGCCGCCCGCCTCGCGGAGCTGTTCGATGTAGCCGTACTTGCCGAGGATGCTGAGGTGATACGAACAGCTTGCGACGCTCACCCCGAGGACCTCGGAGCATCTCGTTGCCGTGACGAGCTCTTCGCGCTCGACGAGGTCGATGAGCTTCCAGCGCAGCGGATGCGCAAGTGCCCGCAGCCGCAAAGCTGCGGCGCGACCCGGCAGGCCTTGGCTCATGACGCGCAACATATCAGGCACATCATTTCTTGCGTGGGAATCGCCACGCGGTGGCCCGACCCACAGGCTTAGGACCTGCTTTGTTCCCGTCGCAGTCGATGCCGATCGCCAGGTAGACCGCCCTGTTGGTGACCACACCGTCGCTGATCTTCACCATGAGCGCATCAATGAACACCACCGGAATCACCGCATCCAGCGGCCGGGACTGCCACTCAGCCAGATCTTCGAGCACGCCGTCGCGCAGGGCCGTGGGAAACTTCGAAGCGGCCAGGACCGTAACCGAATGCGGGGATACCAAGCTGCGCGTACCAGCGGGTATCGAGGCATCCGGGGCGCTCCGCTGCTGAACAGATCCTCCCGAACGCAAGAAGGTGGGCCTTCGCGAGCGAGCCGAGGCCTTGGGAGCCAGCCGGTCGCGACGGCGTCAGCACGAATGCGACAGCCGCGTGACCTGTGCGGCGCGGGGGGAGGGTGCGGCTTATCCGATGGGTCCATCGTCCTGCTGGTCGGTTCGATCATGCCGGCTGGTGTGGTCCCGGCGGCTGCGGATAATGAATGTCGCGATGCTGGCGATGATGAGCAGGATGGCGATGCGGGTGACGGCGGGCTGATGGGTGCTGATGCCGATGGCTGCGATGCCGATGGCCGCGCAGGTGAGGGCGGAAGCTACGCCGAAGGCAACTCGCGGGTTGTGATGATGGGCGAGCCATCGGATCAGTGGTGCCAGGAACATGGGGTCTCCATCGCTAGGTTTTGTCGCTGACAGGTTGCTCATGCTGGAGCTGGCGGCGGGCCGGCCCGGCTTCTGCGGGCAGCAGGCTCGTCGCCATCTCGCTGAGGCAGC
>JASHOE010000150.1 GCA_030041275.1 Streptosporangiaceae bacterium | reverse complement strand
GCCAGGCGATGCCGAGCAGGGCCATCGGGTACTTGGTGATCCGTTCGATGTCGTCAACGAGGTCGTTGCGCCCGCCCGAGGGCTTGGCGCCGGCGATGATCTGGCGCCGCCGCTCCTCCTTGCGGTTCTTCTCCTCGAGGCGTTCGCGCTCCAGCCGTTCCAGCCGCTGGATGCGCTCTATGGAGGACGGCTGCTTGGCCGTCTCGGTTCTGCCTGGCGTGCTCACCTCGGTGACGTCCCCACAATCAAGTGCTCGTCGCCGAACCGGCGAGCCAGCCGTGTCGTGGTTTGAATGGTATTGCCCATTGCGCCCCCGGTCAGGCAGCGCCGCAGGTCAGGCTCGAAGCTGGGTCCAATGGCTAGCGCAGCCGGTGGGCGCCGGCCGTGGGCAGCGCGTCGAGGAACCGGGGCGGCTTCCAGCCGCGGGTGGCGTACGCGTCCTCGATGCCGGCCCGGACGTCGCCGCCGCGCGAAGCAGGAACAAGCGCGATCACCGACCCGCCGAACCCGCCGCCGGTCATCCGGGCGCCCAGCGCGCCGCTGCCGACCGCCGCCTCGACCGTGGCGTCCGCCTGCGGCCAGGAGATCTCGAAGTCGTCGCGCAGCGAGGCGTGCGAGGCGGTCAGCAGCGAGATGGTGTCAGCCGAACGCCGAGCGCAGCCCGGGCAGGTCTTGGATTACCAGGCTGCGCCGCCTTGTCGCGACGAGTCCGTGCTCCCTCAAGATGGCCAGCGCGGCGGCCACCGAGCCCGCGACAGCCCCGCGGCAGCGGCCAACTCGTCCCTGCGAGATGTCGAGGTCAGGATGCTCCCCGCCTGCCACCGAGCGAAGCGCAGCAAGACGCGGCCAACCCGCTGCATTGCGTTCAGACCTGCTAACTCGGCCCGCGCATCATCGCTTTCTCGCCGTCGGTCGATCAGATATCGGAGCAAAGATCTCCTCAACGCGCCGCTCTCGCACAATCCGCAGGAAGGCAGAAGCCGATAACACATAGGTGATGCAAGGGACCAGCGCGGTCGCGGTTGCCGACCGCATACGCCCGCCCAGCACAGCCAGTTCACCGACTATGTCCGCGACTCCCCGCACGGCCGAGAGCAGTTCGTTTCCGTCCACGTCGACCCTGGCCACCTTCACAAGACCGGCGGCAAGACTGAACACGTAGCTGCCCGGCTCCCCCTGCCACATCAGAATCTCGCCCCTCTCGAACCGGCGAACGGTTCCACTAGCGAGAAGAGCCTGCCAAGCCTCAGCGGGTGCCGAGTCCCATCGATGAGTTCATCCAAACTCCGCAACGCCCGCGTGGCCCTACACCTCATTTCACATCGGCGCTCCGCACCGGGCAACAGTGGATCTGGCCCGCCAGACCTTGAACCCTCCGGAGGTGGCTTGCATCCACATGAGTGCGGCGATCGTTCGCTCAGGCAGCGTTTACTGGGAGCTGCGACCCCAAGTCGCCCGTGCGTCTTTAAGCAGGAGCATCAGGTGCAGCGGGTCCGTTGGCGATGGCTCGAATTCAAATTGCTCGTAGAAGCGGCGCACGTCCTCAGACGCGGCGTGCACCAGCAGGACGCGGACGCCCACGATCGCGGCCGCGTTCAGCGTGCGGATGATCGCATCGCGGACGAGGTACTTGCCGAGGCCTTGCCCCTGCTCCTCCTGGCTGATGGCCAGCCGTCCGAGCAGAACCGCTGGCACGGGCTGCGGCATCCCGTGCGCCGCCCTGAACGTGAGGTCCGCACGCTGGATGCTCGTTGCTGCCAGGGCGTAGTAGCCGACCACTCCGCTGCCTCGCGTGGTCACATACGTCCGTGCACCGCCACCGACATGATTCATCAGGGCGTATCGGCGAAGCCAGCGGTCGAGAGTTTCGTCCCCGCAGGAAAACTGCGATGTGTCGTCGTCCTGCGAGATAGGCCGGGGCCTGCCGTAGTCGCCTACTCCTCCCATGGCGGCTTGGCGGCAAGCAACCTCTCCAGGCGCGGCTTGTGCACCGCCGGCTGGTCCAGCCGTTCCTGAAATTCGTCCCACGCATTCTCATCCAGCAGGAACAGACGCCTGTCTGCGAGCACATCCCGGGCATGCTCCACTGTGGCCTCCACGGTGAACTCGGTGACGGTCTTGCCCTCCACCTCGGCGGCGTGCCGGATCAGCGCATCTTGCTCTGACGAGAGGCGCACATGCAACCGCGAGTCCTTGGGAGCGGCCATGTCGGCCATTGTACGCCTGGTCGGCGTACAAACGGCGATCGCGCTGGTCAGGCAGAGCCGTCTCATCGGTACTGACAAGTTATTTGCGGGGTACGACAGAACGGGCAGACCATGCCTTTCGCGGCGAAGGCAGGCTCACCGGAGCCGGTGGGCGCCCGCCGAAGGCAGCGCGTCGAGGAACCGGGGCGGCTTCCAGCCGCGGGTGGCGTATGCGTCCTCGATGCCGGCCCGGACGTCGCCGCCGCGCGAAGCAGGAACAAGCGCGATCACCGACCCGCCGAACCCGCCGCCGGTCATCCGGGCGCCCAGCGCGCCGCTGCCGACCGCCGCCTCGACCGTGGCGTCCGCCTGCGGCCAGGAGATCTCGAAGTCGTCGCGCAGCGAGGCGTGCGAGGC
>JASHOE010000149.1 GCA_030041275.1 Streptosporangiaceae bacterium | reverse complement strand
TACCCCGGGCGCCAGAGTGTCACGCTGCCCCAGGACGCCAGTCCCGGCGCGTTACCAGCACTGGCTACCGGCTGGGGGAAGGAAGTGGCCGCCACGCTCAGTAAGCCGTGCCGAATGCACGGCGAAGGCTCGCTGACAACCACTCCTGCAGATGTGCACGCGGGCCGGGATGCCGAACGCACTCTTCTGCAGCACGGTGTACCAGGCGACGCCGATGGCGGCGGCGTTGACGAGGTAGACAGGCCGGTCACCGGGAGCCGCCTGACAGCAGCTGGTCGCAGGCGGACAGCGCGCGGGCAGGCCGGTCGTAGCGCGCCAGCGCGCCGGGGCGTGAAGGGAGACGAGGTCCACACGCCCGACAGCTCGCGCTGCCGGTGTTCGGACACCTACGCCGAGTTGTTCGCGGCTGGCAAGGATCAACGGGCTATTGACAATGAGCCGCTTCGCGAGTGGTTCGCCGAGCGCGGGTTCCGCGGGGACGGCCCGCCGCTGTCCATCCCGACGAGGTTCGCGTCGCCACAGCTTGTCGCTACATCGCGCTGGCCGAGGAAGTAAGACTGCGCCCCGAGGCGGCGACCGCGACCGCGAGCGACCGCCCATCGCTGCCAGCTCGTCGCCGCCGTGCTCCAGAGATATGAAACACGTCCCCGCCCGCCGACCTGGTGGTCAGCGCGCGGTCGGCCAGGACGCCCGCATCGGTTTGCCGCAGTGGTCGTCTCTGTTCGCGGTAGCCGCGTCCGCAAACCGTCACCGTGCCGACCGCCGGCGCATCCAGGCACAGGACCAGCCGCATGGTGTCGACTTGCCGCCGCCAACGGGTCGGGACCAGTAACAGAAGCAGCACCCAGCGACTACGGGCACGCGGACGGGGTTCACCATTCATGGGGGGCCTCCTAGTCGGTCCCAGTACGCCACGAAGGCTTCGGTTGTGACAGTTACACCTCCCACCCTTCTCGGTATATTCCACCCGCTGCGGCTGACTGACAACAATTTCCGCTTACCGGGCGAGCTCCGGCAATGTTTTACGGCCGCAGTGATCGGCAACGTCGCGACCGGCATCGGCGCGCCGTCAGCCGAGACTGCGTGCGCTGCCGCAGGCGAACCGGCCCAATGTGGTGTCGCAAGCGCGTGCTAGAACGCTGCAATGCAGACGCTCACCTTTTCCGAGATGCTCGCGCTCATCGATGATCGATCCGCTGCGCTTCGCGCCGCCGCTGCGGCAGCGGGGATGGCGGCGCCCGTGCCGGGCTGCCCAGAGTGGACGGTCGAGGACCTCATCGCACACCTGGGCGAGGTCCATCTGGTGTGGGCCGCCACGGTTGCGGCCGGGCCAGCCAGTGAGCCACCGTCCGATGAGGTGGTCGGCGACACTGAGCCGCACGGCGACATTCTGACCTGGTCAGCGAACGCCACCGCCGCGCTCCGGTCCGCGCTGCAGGAGGCCGGGCCCGACCGGATGTGCTGGACCTGGTGGGAAGAGACCGGGGTCGCGCCGAATACCGCTGGCGCTGTGGCCAGGCACCAGGTGCAGGAGGCCGGTGTACACGCGTTCGACGCCCAGCAGGCCAGTGGTCGCGGGGAGACGCTGCCCCTGGCGGTGGCAACCGACGGGGTAGCCGAGTACCTCACGGTCGAATTGCCGACCAACGGTCCGTGGCCGTACGAGCCCGGCACCGTGGTGCTGAGCACCGGGCCGGGCGGCAGCTGGCTCGTCGACCTCGGCCCGGAGGGAGTCCACGTCCTCGAGGGTGGCGTCCACGGCCACGTGAAGCGGACCGCAACCGTGACCGCCACCCCGAGCGACATGGTGCTGTCCTTCTACCGCCGCGACATCGGACAGCCGCTCCAGATCGACGGCGATCCAGACCTTGTCCCGCAACTGCTGGCCTGGCCGAACCTGGACTGACCCGATCGCCAGCGTGGCGCACTCCGGGCGCCGGTCGCTGCCAGAGCGAGGCCGCTGCCTACGAAGTGGTCTCCGCTGCCGGATCAGTGATGTCCGCGACCGACGCGCCAAGCGCCTCGAGGATCTCGTCGGCACGCACCGCCAGGGCGACGCCGTGCTCGCCTGCTCCTAGGGTGATCTCGCGGCCCAGCACGCGCTCATCGGCTACCACCGGCCAGGACCTGGTCGATCCGAGCGGCGTGATGGTGCCGCGTTCGTACCCGGTGGCGCGCCTGGCCACGCCGGCGTCCGGCATGGACAGACGGCTCGCACCGAGTAGCTTTCGCAGCTTGGGCCAGGAGATCGACCGGTCGCCGGGGACCAAGACGAACAGGAAGTCGTCCTGTCCCCGGCGGACGACCATCGTCTTCACCACGTCGGCGGGCACGACACCACGGGCTCGCGCTGCCTCAGCAAGACTGCTGACCGGGCCGTGGCGGATCACGCGATGCGCGACGCCGAGGGCCACGACAGCCTCGAGCGCGGACGTGGACACGGTTCAGTATCGCGCGTGTGCGGTGCGCGCTCCGGCCACGCGGGCTCGACAGTCGACAACACTCAGACCCGCATGCGCCCGGCAGCCTCGACAATCACGCGGATCAGGAGGGCATACTGCCGGTCCCGGTCCCCGAAGATCTCCGGCCCCGAGCGAGCGACGAGCGGATGGGCGGCGCCGACCCGCTCCGCTCGGCTGGCCAGCGAGTACCGGGCATCTCCGGCGGCCGCGGCCTGCGATACCGCTTGCTCCTCGATGCAGAAACCGATGATGAAGCTGTAGAGCAGCTGGTATGCCTGTGTCGCGGTGGCGACGGTAAAGCCCTGCGCGAGCATCGACGCAAGTCCCGCTTCCTGCTCCCGGAGCAGGCTGACGTCGGTCATGTAGGTGCCGCTGACCATCTTCGCGCCATCTCGCCGAGACAGCAGGGCCTGCCGGGTAATGCGGCCGAACTCCGTCATTGCCTCGTCCCACTGGACGTCCGCGGGCAGTGCCTTGATCCCGGCTATGACCTGGCGCCATATCTCCGTGGCCATCTCGTCTACAAGGTCTTGTTTGCTGCCGAAGTGCCAGTAGAGCGCGGGAGCTCGCACACCGAGCCTGTCGGCGACCACGCGAACGGTCAGCCCGTCGAGACCGGTCTCGTCGAGGACGTCAAGGGCGGCAGCGACGATGGCGGCCTTTGTCAATCCGCGGCCCACGCTTGACAGTTTAACGTCGTTAAGGGCAGACTGTCGAGTGCGCAATTTAACGTCGTTAAGGAGGCTTCCATGAAGGCAGCCGTACTGCGTGACGCCGGCAGCGTGCCGGAGTACGCGGACTTCGAAGAGCCGGCTGTGCCATCCGGCCGGGAGCTTGTGGAGCTTGTCGCGGCCGGTATCCACCCGGTCGTGCGGTCCCTGGCGGCCGGCCGACACTACGGCTCCACCACGACATATCCGCTAATCCCTGGTGTGGACGCGGTGGCCCGCACGGCCGATGGCGGGCTCGTCTACACGGGCTTCGTTCAGTCTCCGTACGGCACGCTCGCCGAGCGCATGGCCGTGCCCGCCGCGATGAAGCTCCCCCTCCCAGACGGCGTTGAGCCCGCCCGGATAGCCGGCGGGCTTAATCCAGGCCTTTCCTCGTGGCTGCCGCTTCGCAGCCGACTGTCCGAGACCCAGGCGCTCGGCACCGTCCTGATCCTCGGCGCGACGGGGATGGCCGGCCTGCTCGCCGTGCAGAACGCCCGGCTACTCGGAGCTGACCGCGTGATCGCCGCCGGCCGCGACCAGGCCCGCCTCGCCCGCGCTGCCGCGCACGGAGCTACCACGGTGCCGTTGCTCGACGGCCGCGACGCCACCGCGGCAGCCCTGGCCGAGGCCATCGACGGTACTGCCCCCTGCCTGGTCCTCGATTTTGTCTGGGGCGGCCCCGCCGAGGCGACGTTCGTCGCCCTGGCACGCCAGGGACTAGACGAAGACGATGCCGATATCTCCTACGTGCAGATAGGTGCGCTGGCCGGCGCCGAGGCCGCTGTTCCGTCGGCTCTGCTGCGCAGCCGACGCATTCGCATCACCGGCAGCGGCGCCGGGTCGGCGTCGGTAGACACGATCACGGCCGAGCTGCCCGGTTACATCCAGATGATCTCCGAGGGCCGCCTGGAGGTTCCGGTGCGGGTCTATCCGCTATCCGCCGTCACGCAGGCGTGGCCTGCGTCGGCTGGTGGCGGGGAGCGGGTCGTCGTCGTACCTGGGTGATTCCCACTGCGCGAGGCCGGAGCGGCAAGACAGCGATTGGCTTGCGCCGAGACGGATCAACGGGATATCAGTAGGCCGGTGGAAGGCAGCGCCGACGTGCACGGCACGATGCTTAGCTCATCCTCGTCAGCTAGGCGACGGTAATACATGTGGGAACGACGGCGCCGCGAGCCTAGGGCAACGCCCGCTACGGGCAACGCCCCGATTCGCGGTCGGCGCCTGGCAACCCGTGCGGCGCGCCCGGCTGGCGCGAAGTCAATCACCTGGGTGGCGCTCGCGTTCATCACCGTGGGCTCGGTCGGCAACCTCGGGTCGACGCCACCGCTCGCGGTGCTCGGACTTGCTTCGGTATCGCTGTATGTGCTGCCCGCGGTGCTGTTTCTGGTCCCGGTATCGCTGGTCGCCGCGGAGCTGGCCTCCGGCTGGGCGGGAGGCGTCTACAACTGGGTGGAGCAGGGCATCTCCGCTCCGATGGGCCTGCTCGCCGTGTGGTGCGAGTTTGCGCAGACCATCTTTTTTTACCCGGCACTCCTTGCCTACATTGCCGACACGCTCGCCTACGTCATCGATCCGCGCCTTGCCGGTAACGGTGTCTACACGGCCGTCATCATCATCGTTCTGTTCTGGGCCGGCGTGCTGGTGACGTCACGAGGGTCGATTCTCGTTGCTGCGCTCTCGTCCAGCGGAACCGTGATCGGGACGCTGATCCCAGGCGCGATCATCGTCGCTCTCGGCGTCGCATACCTGGCTCAGGGGCACCACTCAGAGGCGCCGATGGCAGCCCATCATCTCTTGCCTGCATGGCAGGGAATCGCCAGCATCGTTCTGGTCGTCAACAGCTTCTTCACCTACGCCGGCGTCGAAGTCAACGCCGTGCACATCGACGAACTCCGGAATCCGAGCCGCGGCTACCCCCGGTCCATATTCCTCGCCGTCGGCCTGTGCCTCGCCGTGTTCATCTTCCCGACGCTGGCGATCTCGTGGGTCGTTCCGTCACATCAGATCAGCTTCACCGCAGGCGTGATGCAGGCCTTCAAACGGCTCCTGACCCACTTCGGGCTAGCGTTCGGTGTGCCGGTGATCGCGATAGCGCTCGCGGCCGGGGCACTCGCCGGGATGCTGGCCTGGCTGGACGGCCCGTCCGAAGGACTACTGAAGATCGGGCGTCAGCAGGGTTTCCTCCCTCCCTACTTTCAGCGGGTCAACCGGCAGGGCATCGAGGTGCGCATCCTGACTGCCCAGGGTGCCGTGATCACGGCCATAGCGCTGCTCTATGCGTTCATACCGAGCGTCTCGCACGCGTACTGGATCTTCGCCGTGATGGCCACTCAGGTGTACATGATCATGTACGTGCTGATGTTCATCGCGGCGATCAGGCTGCGGCGCTCACAGCCAGCTCAGGCGGGCGCTTACCGGGTGCGGTCGCTCGGCCTGCTCTGCGGGATCGGCATCCTGTCGTCGGTCGCCGCGCTCGCGATCGGGTTCGTGCCGCCGTCCCAGTTCGGCCACTCGAACCCGGTCGCTTACGCCGGCCTGATCCTCGCCGGGATTGTGCTGATCGGGCTGGTGCCGCCATACCTCATGCACCGGCTGCGCAAGCCTGCCTGGAAGGCGGCCGCCGACGGCGGCTGACGG
>JASHOE010000148.1 GCA_030041275.1 Streptosporangiaceae bacterium | reverse complement strand
CGGCGCTGGCCATGCTGGGCCTAATCCTGCTCGTCCTCGGGGTTTACTGGCTGCCCAGCATTCTTGCGTGGGCGCGGCGGCATCCCGACCTCGTGCCCATCGTTGTTGCTAATGCGTTGCTCGGCTGGACTGTCGTGGGCTGGGTGTGGGCGATCACCATGCTCGCGCGCGACCGGTCTCACCGCCGGCAACCTGCCGTGACACGGGACCATGACCTTCGCACTGCGGTGAGCAACGCTGCATCCCCGGTGCCGCTCGAGCCCTGACGGCTTCCGCAGAGACCCCTACTCCCCACTGAGGCACCTGCAACCGCCGGTGTTTCGGTCGCCCAGCTCTGGAAGTTTTCCCTGGCAAGCCGATCAACGGCAGCAGCGACTCGGTGACCAGTGTGGTAGCCGCGGGGAGTAGGCGAACGTCACCCATTACGACGTCATCGATCAGGACACCCGGCCGGCGCAAGAGCGGCTACCTGAACCGGCTGGCGGCAGGCAAGTCCCAAGGCCGCGTCCAGGCGACGTCGCCGTCGTCGACACCGGCCCTCCCGCCTCGTTGTCGGTTCGACTGGCGAGGGCGCTGTCAGGCGGCGGTTTCACCATGTTCGACCACGCCGTGATCGGCTCTCGGGTGCGCCGAGACGGGACGGTCTACATCGTCGAGACGACGCCGAGTGGCGCCAGGGAGAACGTCTGGCCCTACGACGACCATGATCATCTGTGGTCGACCGGCTTGGTCAAGACATTTACTAAGGCCGGCAAGGCTGCGCGGGCGTGCACCTGTTCGCCGACCGGCGCTGGCGCGGATACGCCGACCGGCGCTGGCGCGGATACGTGCGCCCGTCGGACCTGGCGGAGCTGATCCTCGAGATCGGCGAGCTCACCCGACTAGTGCACCTCAGGCCGAGAGCCGACCACGCTCCGCTCGTGTTTTCAGTTGAGGGCTGCCGCTCCGACGCCGCCTACGGCCTGGCCGCCGAGGCGGACCCACTTGCCGGGAATGCCGACCCAGATGGCGTGGTCGGTACCTTCGACTACTTGCTCGATCGCGCTGCCAGCTGGTGCGATCGCTGGGCTGCCGACGACAGAGCCGCCCTGTGAATAGAAAACAGACCAGGTACCGAGGGCAGCTCCGTTCCAGTTGAAGACTGACTGCCAGAGCGCGTGATCAGCGCCCTCGCATACGAAGTCCGTGGATTGGGTGTCAACCCCGTTGACGACTGCTTCGCCGACCGTCTGGGCGGCCGCGTTCGGCTGCCCGATGCAGGGCCAGGACGTTTCCTGGTAGCCGGTGGCGAGGGTGCGAGTGTAGATCCGCCCGGTGGTACCCAGCGCGAAGAACGTGATCGTGCCATTGACCGGCGCAACGGCCGGCCCAGCTCGCAGAACGCCGCCCAGATCCCTCCACGCGGTCATGATCGTCGGCGGTAGCCCGTTGCCCAGCAGGGTGACGCTGTTCTCCCACAGCGCGTTGTCGGTTCCCCGGCAAGCCACTGTCAGGGTAAAAGGCCCGGTTAGTGGCGTGCCAGTGATGACGGCAGCGGGCGCGCCGACGCAGGTGCCGGTTGGGCTGAGCACCTGCCAGAGCGACGTTGCCGTGCGGGCCCACAGATGGCCGTCGGTGCCGGTGGCGATGAACACCGGTATCGTCGGCGACTGAGATGGGTAGGTGCAGCAGGTGTTCGGCGGCGCGGCGACTGCTGGCGGCGCGGCGATCTTTCCACCGAGCGAGTGCCAGCCGGGGCTCAGCTGTGGCGACTGCACCCACAATTGCCCATCAGTGCCCTCGACGCCGATCGCGGCCAGCTGATCCACGTTCAGCGTGAACGCCTGCGTCGCGGTGCCCGCGCTGTTGCTCGCGATGACAGTGAAGTGGTATACCCCCTCCGAGCCTTCCGGGGGGGCGCCCTCGATCAGACCCCCGGAGTCAATCTGGACAGTGGGCGGAAGAACGCCGGCTGAGGTGAACGTGCATGCCGGGTCGCAGCTCGCCGTCACTTGGTAGCCGTCGCCGTCCTGCGTCTGGATCGTCGCCGTCGGAGCTGAGGTGAAAACCGGCGCCTGGCTCACAGCCGCCGCTGCACTGGCCGCGCCCGCGACGATCACTGGCACCATCGCGAGGGCGGTAAGAGCTGGTATGAGCATCGCGGCGGTGGACCGGAACCGCTGCCAGAGGCCACGTGGCTGGAGCATACTGCCCTCGTTTGCACACGGATGTGACTGACATCTAGATAAATAGCGTATGTATCCTCATGGTGGCAATAGACCGCGTCCATTCTCGTGGCCGGTTTGCGGACGTCCAGTCCCCGTCCGGCCTGCTACTTGCGGAGATCGCGGCATCGTGCAGACCGAGGCCAGATGACCCATATGCAGCAGGACTTCTCCCGACGATTCAGCGTCGGAGAAGCCCTGCGTCAAAGAGCGGAGGCTCGGGGATTTGAACCCCGGAAGGGCGCGAACCCTAACCGCATTAGCAGTGCGGCGCCATAGACCGGACTAGGCGAAGCCTCCTGAGACCGAACCGGCCTTAGCGTACCGGCCCGGCCGCCACCTCGGCAAAGCCGCTGGCGCAACCGGCGGGGCCGGTCAGCGGGCCTCGATGATCTCGTAGTCGCCCCGGGCGTACGCCTCGCGGATCCGGGTCTTGGCGAACTTGCCGACGCTGGTCTTGGGC